>NZ_JANKBZ010000009.1:0-300000 GCF_024623785.1 Archangium lipolyticum | reverse complement strand
ACCGCGCCCAGCACGAAGGCCAGCGAGCCATCCACGAGCGTGGTGAGCGCGATGCGGCGCTCGTCCCCGAAGCAGAACGTGGCCAGCGCGGTGGCGTTGGCCAGGTGGCGCAGCGTCATGTTGAGGGCGAACAGCACCGTGACGGCGAGCCCCAGGTGCTTGTCCGCGCCCACCCACCAGCCCACGAAGGCCCCGTTGGCGGCCACCACCCCCGTGGCGAGCAGCCCGCTGACGAGCAGTGTGGCCTGGGTGAGACCGGTGGTGACATGCAGCAGGCGCTCGCGAGACTCCCCGGTGCGCATCTGGCTCAGGCCAGGCAGCGCCGTGTTCACGAGCATGCGCGGCTGGTGGATGAGGATGCTCACCGCCTTGCCCGTGCACGCGTAGGCGACGGTGGCCTCGGGCCCCAGCAGCTTGCCCACCAGCAGCAGGTCCGTGCCACTCACCAGCAGGGTGGCCAGCTTGTCGACGCTGATCCACGCGCCCCGGCGCAGCCAGTGGAGCACCTCGGGCCAGGCGAGCGCGGGCAGCCCCCGGGGCAGCAGGTGCCGGTGGTTCCGCCACAGGCGCCAGCCGGCCAGCATGGCCACCACTCCCTGCTGGACGATCCACCCCCAGGCGAGCGCCACCAGCCCCTGGCCCGACAGCACCAGTCCCACGGTGGTGGCATTGCCCAGGAGAAAGGCCACCATCTGTGCGCCCGACTGCCAGGCCAGGTCCTGCAAGCCCTCCAACAGCGCCGGCAGCAGGCGCAACGGGTACTGGAGCACGAAGGCGAGCAGCGTGGGCCCCAACGCCGGACGCAGCGCGTCCCAGTCGGAGGGCAACAGCCACCACAGGACGAGCGCCGCCACTCCGACGAGCACCGTCTGCATCAGCGCCAACCGCACGGAGAAGCCCACCAGCCGCGAGGTGGCCTCCGGGTCGTCCGCGCGGCCGGTGGAGATGGCGATCTCCCGGGGCACCAGCGCCACCACCCCGACGTCCAGCAGCAGCAGCCAGCCCAGCAGCTGCATGCCGACGATCCAGAGGCCGTACTGCTCCGAGCCCAGGCGCTCGAGCAGGAACCGGGTCAGGTAGAGCCCCACCCCCATGGACAGCAACTGGTGGGCGTAACCCACCCCCATTCCACGAAGGTACCGGCGCGTTCGACTCATGAGCGCCTCCTATACTGCCACCACCCCACTCGGGAACGGTCGAGACATGTCAGGGTCGGCGGGGACCCCCGAGCGCCCGGCAGTCAACCGAGCCCTCCGTCCCTTCAAGATGGGCGCATCCGCGCCTTGACCTACCGCTCCACCTCTGGTGGCGTCCGCCCGGTGCGGTTGCTCTTCCTGAGTCCCGTGGGGGTGGTGGGCGGTGCGGAGCGGACGCTCCTGGACCTGCTGGATTGTCTGCGCCGTGCGTCCGACGGCCCCTGGCTCGGGCTCATCGCCGGAGCGGAGGGGCCGTTGACGGAGCAGGCACGGGCGCTCGGCGTGGAGACGCTCGCCCTGCCCCTGCCTTCCGAGCTCGCCACGCTCGGTGATTCGCAGCTCCGGGGGGCGGGAGCGGACCGCGTCCTGCGCTTCGGCGCCTCCCTGGCCCGGGCCACCCCGGCCGCCGCGGGCCACCTGTTGTCCCTTCAGCGCGCGCTGCGGAACTTCCGCCCCACCCTCATCCACTCCAACGGCCTGAAGACGCACCTGCTCGCCGCGCTCTGCGCCCCCGGAGCCCCGGTGGTGTGGCACATCCATGACTTCCTCGGTGAGCGGCCCCTGCTGCGGCGGGTGCTGCGGGTGGCCGGGGTGCGCGCGGCGGCGGCCATCGCCAACTCGGCGGCGGTGGCGGAGGACGCCCGGCACGTGCTCGGCCGCGTCCCGGTGTACCCGGTGCACAACGGCGTGGACACGGAGCGCTTCGCGCCCGGCCCCGCCGAGGGCGCGAGACTCGACACGCTCGCGGGCCTGCCCCCGGCGCCCGAGGGCACGGTGCGGCTCGGGCTGGTGGCCACGTACGCGCGATGGAAGGGCCAGGAGGTGTTCCTCCAGGCCGCGGCGCGGCTGCGGGCCCGGCTCCCCACGCACGCGGTGCGCTTCTACGTGGTGGGCAGCCCCGTGTACCGCACGCCCGGCTCGCAGTACTCCGAGGCGGAGCTGCGCGCCACCGCGCACGCGCTGGGCCTGGAGGGCCACGTGGGCCTCATCCCCTTCCAGGCCGAGCCCTCCACCATCTACCGGGCGCTCGACGGCGTGGTGCACGCCAGCACCCGGCCGGAGCCGTTCGGGATGACCATCGTCGAGGCCATGTCCTGCGCCCGGGCGGTGGTGGTCTCCGCCGCGGGAGGGGCCGCGGAGCTCGTCCGGCCCGGGAATGACGCGCTGGCCTTCTCGCCCGGGGACGTGGAGGGACTCACGGAGGCGATGGCACGGCTCGTCCGGGAGCCGGAGCTGCGCGCGCGACTGGCCGAGGAGGCCCGCCGCTCGGTGCTCGCGCGCTTCACCCGTGAGCGCTATGCCTCGCAGGTGCGGGACGTCTACACGCGGGTGCTGGGAGGGCGGGGATGAGCGGGCAGCGCGAGGACGGGCTCGGCGTCTCCTGGCACCTCCTCACCGGCGAGTACCCGCCCCAACCCGGCGGGGTGAGCGACCACACGTGGCAGGTGTCCGAGGGGCTCGCGCGCGAAGGCTGCGCCGTCCACGTCTGGGCTCCGGGCGAGCGCCAGGACACCCCGCCCCCCGAGGGCGTCACCGTGCACCGGCTCCCCGAGGGCTTCGGCCCGCGAGGCCTGCTGCGGATGGAGCGCGAGCTGGAGAGGCTTCCCGGCCCGAAGCGGCTGCTGGTGCAGTACGTGCCCCACGCCTTTGGTTACCGGGCGATGAACGTCCCCTTCGCGCTGTGGCTCGCGAGGCGCAGGGGAGACGAGATGTGGACGTTCTTCCACGAGGTCACCTTCCCCTGGGGTTGGGACCGGCCGTGGCGCCACAACGTGCTGGGCGCCGTCACGCGGGTGATGGCGGCGCTCGTGATGGCCCGGACGGACCGGCTCTTCGTCTCCACGCCGTGGTGGAAGGAGCGCCTGCCCCGGCCACCGCGCCGGGCGCCCATCGAATGGCTGCCCGTGCCGAGCAACCTCTCCACGCGGCCGTCCCCGGACAGGGTGGAGAGCGCCCGGGCCTCGCTGCGCACGAGCCCGGACACCGTGCTGCTCGGCCACCTGGGGACGTACGGTGAGCCCCTCGTGACGATGCTGGAGGAGACACTGCCCGGGCTGCTGCGGCGGGACTCACGCCGGCTGGCGGTGCTGACGGGCCGGGGAAGCACGCGCTTCGCGGAGCAACTCACCGGGCGCCACCCGGAGCTCGCCGGACGCGTGCGCGCGCTGGGAGGGCTGCCCGGGGACGAGCTGGCCGCCACGCTGAAGGCCTGCGACGTGCTCCTGCAGCCCTTCCCCGATGGGCTGAGCACGCGCCGCAGCAGCGCCATGGCGGGGCTGGGGCTGGGCGTGCCGCTGGTGTCCAACGCCGGCTCCGCCACCGAGCCCCTGTGGCATGGCTCTGGCGCGCTCGCGCTGGCCCCCGAGGCCTCGAGCGTCTCGGTGCGGGAGACGGCCGAGGCCCTGCTGTCCGCGCCGGACACATGGTCCGCCCTGGGCCAGCGTGGCGCCGATTTCTATACGGAGAATTTCTCACTCACACATACGCTGGAGGTGCTGCTGGACCGAGCGCCCGCGCGCGTGGTGGAGGACACATGAGCCGCACCGAGAGCCCCCTGCGTCTGGCGTTGCTGATGGACCCGCTCGAGGAGGGCTGGCCGAGCATGGACCTCGCGGGCGAGGCGCTGCACCAGCAGTTCCACGGTCCGCTGGCCGAAGCGGTGTACGTGACGTCGATGCGCCCGAAGCTGTTGCCCCTGGCGCGCAAGCTGCCGGTGCTGCGGGACAGGCGCGAGGCGCTCAACGTGGACCGGGTGCTCACGCGCTTCCTCGCGTACCCGGCCCGGACGGCCCTGGGCAGACGCGGGCAGGACGCCTGGCACGTGGTGGACCACACGTATGCGCAGCTCGTGCACACGCTCCCGCCCGGCCGCGCGGGCGTGTACTGCCATGACCTGGATGCCTTCCGCAGCATCCTCGAGCCCTATAAGGAGCGGAGGCCGGCCTGGTTCAAGGCGATGGCCTGGACCACGCTGAAGGGACTGCAACGTGCGGCCGTGGTGTTCCACAGCACGGGCGCGGTGCGAGAGGAGCTGCTGCGCCACGGAGTGGTGCCCGCCGAGCGGCTGGTGCATGCACCCCTGGGAGTCTCGGAGGAGTACGGACCCGAGCCGGTGCCGGGAGACACGAGCGACGAGGTGCTGCGCCCCCTGGGTGGACGGCCCTACGTGCTGCACGTGGGCAGCGGGATTCCGCGCAAGCGCCTGGACGTGCTCTTCGAGGTATTCGCCGCGATGCGCCGCCAACATCCGGACCTGCGGCTGGTGCAGCAGGGCGCGGCGCTGAACGAGGCCCAGCTGGCCCAGGTGGCGAGGCTCGGCATTGGCGACGCGCTGCTACAGCCCGCGAAGCTCGACCGGGCGACGCTGGCGGGGCTGTACCGGAAGGCGAAGGCGGTGCTGGTGACGAGCGAGTCCGAGGGTTTCGGGCTGCCCGTCATCGAGGCGCTGGCCTGCGGCACGCCCGTGGTGGCGAGCGACATCCCGGTGCTGCGCGAGGTAGGCGGGGATGCCGCCAACTACGCAGCGGTGGGTAACACCGTGGCGTGGACGGAGGCGGTACACGGCGTCTTGAGCGCACCGGAATCCGATGCGGCCCGGAGCCGGCGCATCGAGCGCGGGCGCGGCTACTCGTGGACGAACCACGCGCGCATCATCCTGGACACGTACCGCCGGCTCGCCGGGCGCTGAGCCCCCTCCCGCTCAGCGCCGGGAGGCCAGTTCCTGTTCCACCAGCCCGGCGAAGGCATCGAAGCAGCGCGAGGCCTCGAAACGCTCCTGGACCATGCGCCGCCCGTTCCGGGCCATGGCGAGGAACGTCTCCGGCTCGTCCATCACCCGGGCCAGGGCCGCGGCGAGCCTCCGGGGCGAGCGCACCGGAACGGAGAGGCCCGTCTCGCCATCGACGATCGTCTCCCGCAGTCCGCCAACGGACGTGGCCACCACGGGCACCTCGCACGCCAGCGCCTCGAGCGGAGAGAACCCGAGCCCCTCCTCCAGCGACACCTGCGCGCACACGTCCGAGGCCTGGTAGTACGCGGGCAGCTCGCGTATCGGGTCCACCGCGTCACGAGCGAGGGTGCAGTTCCCCAGGCCCCGCTCCATGGCCAGCTCCTTCAGCCGTTTGTGCCCACCACTCAGGTTGAGCATCCAGAAGGAGCGCCCCTGCGCACGCAGCAGGGCACAGGCATCCAGGAGCGACTCGGTGTCCTTCTCCGGGGCCACCCGGCTGGAGAAGAAGATGAGGAAGCCCTCCTCGGGCAGGCCCAGCTTCGCGCGCAGCCGCCGCTTCTCCTCGGCGGACACCGGCGTGAAGCGCGACGTGTCCACCCCGTAGAGGGGCACCAGGCGCACCTTCTCCGTCCGCCCGAGTGACACCTCGCGCCCCAGGTAGTCACTGAGGACGAGGTAGCGATCCGCCAGCAGCGCGTTGGCCGCACGTGCCGCCTCCAACAACGTGCGCCCGGCGACATAGGCCGGCAGGCCAATCTCCCCGCGCGAGTAGCGGCACTGGAAGTAGGCGATGTTGGGGCTGCAGATGAGCAGGTACGTGGGAGCACGGGTGACGCCACGCGTGACGTTGGCGGCCAGCGAGGCCACGCCCGCGTTCTGCGCCAGCACGGCGTCGAACTCCGCGCGGTGCCGCAGGAGCCACGCCCCGGCGTACGCGGCGAAGGCGACCCGCCCGGCGGGCCCCTCCACGATGCGGACGGGCTCGGGGCCCTCGTCCTTCCAGTTGATGGTGCGCGGTCCGAAGGCGGGGCGCAGCAGCAGCGTCAGCTCGAAGCGCTGCTTCAGCCCCGTCACCAGACGCACGTCGGTACCACTCTCGCAAATGAACACCAGCCGGCGGCGGGTGGGGGTCGTCATGCACGCCTCTCCAGCACCTGCTCGTACACCTGGAGCGTCCGCCTCGCCACTTCATCCCAGGTCAGCGTCTCCGTCCGGGCCCGTGCCGCCCGGCCCACGCGCTCCGCGAAGTCCCTGTCCACGGCCAGCTCCCGCAGGCCCGCCGCGAGCCCCTCGATGTCCCCGGCGTCCTCCAGCAGCAGCCCGTCCTCGCGGTGGGTGATGAGCTCGGAGGCCCCGGCGGCTCGCGAGACGATGACGGGCAGCCCGCAGGCCATGGCCTCGGTGACGACCATGCCGAAGGCGTCATACGGCGTGGGGCAGACGAAGAGGTCCGCCGCGGCATAGAAGCGCTCGACCGTGGCCGTGGGCGGGTGGAAACGCACCCGCTTGCCCAACCCGAGCCGCTCCACCCGGGCGCGCAGCGAGGCGGTGTCGCTCCGGGTGACCACGTCCAGCGAGAGGTCCGGGACACGGGAGAGCGCCTCCACGGTGACGGCGGCGCCCTTGCGCAGGTCTCCCACGAAGAGCGCGCACCGCTCCTCCGGCGCGATGCCGAGCCGCGCGCGCACCTCGCTCCGCACCTGCCCGCGCAGCGAGGGGTGGAAGCGCTCCACGTCCACGCCGTGCGGAACGACGTGGATGGGGGCCCGGCTCCCGTGCAGGGTGCGCAGCTCCTCCTCCAGCCTGTGGGAGATGGCGATGACGGAAGCGCCGGACTTCCGGTAGAGCCGGTCCTCCAGCGGCACCAGCACGTTCTCGAAGATGCGCTGGCGCGGGGTGTAGTCGTAGCCGAGCGCGCGCTGGGCCTGGAACCACGAGCGGTTGCAGATGTGCGCGGTGAGGACGTTGGCCTGCGCGGCGATGAGCCCCTGGCCGTGGATGATGTCGAAACCCCGGGCGCGTCCCAGTTGGAGCGTGGCGGACGCATAGAAGGACAGCACGCTGACCAGCGCGGTGGTGCGCACCGCGGGCACGTGGTGGAAGGTGATGCCCTCCGAGCCGCTCCGGTCGATGCGGTCGGCGAAGACATGCACCTCGTGCTTCTGGCGGAAGCGCTCGGCCAGCTCGACGACGTAGCGGCTGTGACCGAAGCCGCGCTCGTAGTCGTGCACCACCAGGGCGATCTTCATCGGCGCACCGCCTCCAGGGAACCCACCGGCAAGGCCGGAGGAGGGGGCGGCCCGGCGGGAGCGGGAACGGGCGCACGAGCGGCGGCCTGCCGGGGTCTGGCCGCGGGAGCCGGACGCCGCATCCCCACCACGGCCCCCATCCAGAGCAGCAGCATCGCGGAGCCGGGCACGGAGGAGAGCAGGCCCGTGCCGATGAAGGCCGTCATCCACATCACTCCCATGGTCAGCCAGATCATCCGGTCCGCCACCAGCGAGGCGCCGCGGCGTCGCGGCGGGATGCGGGTGACGAGCCAGAGGAGGAAACCCATCCAGATGAGCAGCCCGATGATGCCCTGCTCCATGGCGATGCGGCCGAACTCGTTCTCCAGACCGTGCTGGGGCCTGGCCAGGTCCAGCAGGAAGAAGGGGATGCTCGTGCCCGCGGCGCTACCCAGACCGTTGCCCAGCGGGTAGTTCGTGACGACATCCATCAAGCTGCTGTTGACGCTCCAGGACACGCGCTCGGACACGTACTCGGTGTCCTGCAGCGTCGCGAAGCGCTGGAAGCGCGGGTTCTGCATGACGACGAGGCCCACCACCACGCCAAGTGCCAGCACCGAGCCAATCACCTTGAGGGAGACGCGGGTGAAGAGCAGCAGCAGCAGGATGATGGCCAGGAGCTGCACCACGGGCTGGCGCGCCGCGCAGATGAAGAGACACAGCACGCTGCACACCAGCACGGCGGCGGTGAGGAGGCGGCCCCGCGGGCGCCGGTGCCACCGGCGCAGGAGCATCGGCAGCGTCATCAGCATCGTGCCCCCGAAGGAGTGCGCGTTGTTGAAGGTGGACGGGATGCGGGGCAGTCCCTCGTCTCCCACGTCCGTGGAGAGATAGATGATGGCGGTGGAGGCATTGCGCGGGAAGAAGGGCTCCAGCCCCAAGCGCAGCTCCGCCAGCGCGAAGGCGAACGCCACCAGGTTGAGCCACAGGATCCACTCGCCGAGCCGGTCCAGGTCCTCGTCGTCCAGGCTCGCGCCGATGGTGATGAGCGGCAACAGGAGGATGGCCACCCGCAGGCCGACGATCTGGATGAAGAAGTGCTGCGAGTCGAAGAGCGGCGACAGCAGCATGGTGCACAGGGGCCAGATCATCAGCACCTTGACCCAGAGCTTCAGCGTCAGACCGTCCCGGCCGACCCGCACCGCCTTGCGCCGCCCGGTGAAGAAGGCCAGGTAGAGCCCCAGCACCGCGCCGTCGCAGATGAAGTGCGAGAAGCCATCCAGGAAGCGCGCGCGGAGGATGCCGTAGAAGTAGCCGAACAGCATCAGCGCGCCCAGCCCATGGCCGACGGCACGCCGCGTGGCGAACATCGTCACGACGATGGCCAGCACCGTGAGCAGCAGGCCGATCATCGCCGCGCCCTTCCTCCGTCCAGGACCCGCCGGTACACGTCGAGCACACGCTCGCCCATGCGCGCCTGGGTGAACTCGGCCAGCACGCGTGCGCGGCCCGCCTCACCCCAGGCCCGCCGCTGCTCGGGGTTCGCCAGCATCCGCTTCATGGCCGCGGCCAGCGCCGCCTCGTCTCCCGGCGGCACGGTCAGCCCGCTCTCCTCGTGGCGGCTGACGAAGGGCACTCCCGAATCCAGCGCGGTGTTGATGATGGGCAGCCCGCAGGCCATGGCCTCCAGCTGCACCAGCGCGAAGGCCTCGGCGCGGGTGACGGAGGACAGCACGAAGGCGTCGCACGCGTAGTACAGCGACAGGAGCGCCTCGTCCCCCAGGTTCCCGAGGAAGTGGACGCGCCCGGCCACGCCGCTCTCCCGGGCCAGCGCCTCCAGCTCCGCGCGCAGCGGGCCCTCACCCACCAGCAGCAGGTGCGCGTCCGCCACCTGGCTCAGCGCGCGAATGGCGTGGTCGAAGCCCTTGTAATAGACGAGCCGCCCCACCCCCATCAGCAGCGGCGCCCCGCCGTACCGGGCCCGCACGGCCGCGGCGGCCGCCTCGCGCTCGGGCGTGCGCGTGAAGCGCGTCACGTCGATGCCGAAGGGCACCACGTGGCACTTCGCCCGGTGCGGGCGCAGCGCCTCGGACGTCTCCACGTAGTTGGGCGAGCCCACCAGGATGGCGTCCGCGCGCTCCAGCGCCCGCCGCATGAAGGGCCCGTACAGCTTCAGCAGCCGTTTCTGTCGGACCACGTCGCTGTGGTAGGTGATGACGAGCCCGTGCCGCCTCGGCCGCACGCTCCCCAGGTACCCCATCACCGCCATGGGGTGCGGGAAGTGCATGTGCAGCAGGTCATACCGGCGCCGCGACAGCTCCAGCGGCAGCGTGGGGTTGAGCGAGGTGGAGGCCACCTTGACCAGCTCGGCGCAGCGGGTGACGGACACGCCACGCACCACCTCGTGCACCGTGCGCGGGACCGTGTTGGAGACGAGCACCTCCAGCTCCACGCGGCCCACGAGCTCCTCGCACAGGCCCGACAGGTGTGTCTCCATGCCGCCCCGGTAGGGGGCGTAGTACTTGCCGAGTTGGAGGACCTTCATCGCCGGAGCGCTTCTCAGGAGACGGTGCGCTCGTCGCGCTCGCCGCCGTAGCCGAGGTAGGAGTTGTAACCGCCGTACTCGCCCCCGTACCTACCATTCTTCATGTCCACGTGGTTGAGAAGAGCGCCGATGATGTGGGCTTTCACGTCGCGCAGCGAGCGGATGGCCCGCTTGGCCTTCTCGCGGTGGGTGGTGCCGGCCTTGAGCACCAGGAGGATGCCGTCCGTCTGCTTGGAGAGGACGAGCGCGTCGGACACGGGCCCCAGGGGCGGGCTGTCCAGCAGGATGCAGTCGAAGCGCTCGCGCAGCTTGCCGAGCAGCTCGGAGAAGGCGCGGGTGTGGAGCAGCTCGGCGGGGTTGGGCGGCAGCGGCCCGCCGGGCAGGACGAAGAGGTTGGGCACGTCGGTGGGCTTGATGGCGCCCTCCAGCGAGCCCTCGCCCACCACCAGGGAGCTGACGCCCACGTCGTCGGGCACGCCGAAGGCCCGGTGCAGGCGCGGCCGGCGCAGGTCCGTGTCCATCAACAGCACCCGGGTGCCCGTCTGCGCCATCACCATGCCCAGGTTGATGACGGCCGTGGACTTGCCGTCGGAGGGCTCGACGGAGCTCACCACCATCGTGCGGAAGGGCTTGTCCGGAGACATGAAGAGCAGGTTGGTGCGGATGGCCCGGCACATCTCCGCCGCCGGCGAGCGCGGGTGGCGATGGATGTACAGGTCCACCGGGCCTCCGTCCCTGGGCACCAGCGGCGGCATGACGCCGATGAAGGACAGCCCCAGCCGCTCCTCCACGTCCGCGCGGCTGGCCACGCTCGCGTCGAGGAACTCCAGCCCCAGCACCACCGCCACGCCTCCCAGCAGGCCCAGCATGACGAAGAGCAGCACCGAGTTGCGGGTGTTGGGCCGCACCGGCACGCGGTTGGGCAGCGCCGGGTCCAGCACACGCACGTTGCTGGTGCGCAGCAGGCCCGACACCTCCAGCTCCTTGAAGCGCTTGAGGACCATCTCGTACATGCGCTGGTCGTTCTCCGCCTCGCGCTGGAGCTTCTCGTACTGGATTTCCTTCTCCGTCACCTGGAAGGCCTCGGCCTTGGCCTTCTCCACCAGCGACAGGAGGTTGCGCTCGTTGGCCTGGGCGGCCGCCAGGTCCGTCTCCGCGCCGCGCACGAGGTTCTCCAGACTGCGCCGCAGCTCCTGCTGCATCACGGACAGCTTCTGCTGGCACTCCTGCATCTTGGGGTGATCCGGCAGATAGCGCCCGGACAGCTCCACGCAGGCGGTGCGCTGCTCCAGCACCCGGGTGCGCAGGTCGCGCAGGGCGCCCTCGCTGGCCTCCGACAGGCCCTCGGCCCAGTGCTCCGACTCGGGGCTGGCGCTCTTGCGCAGCTGGCGCATGGAGTCCACCCGGGCCTGGAGCCCGGCGATCTTCGTGCGCACCGCGATGAGCGTGGCCATGTACGTGTCGTACGCCAGCTTCGCCGTGCTCTGCTGCGGCGCGCCCTTCTTGTCGATGGACATGGAGAGCATGTCCGCGCCGCGCTTGAACTTGAAGAGGTTCAGCTCGCTGCCGTTGGCACGCGCCCCTAGCTCGCTCATCCGCTCCTCGAGCCAGGCGCTGGCGCCCTCGGTGGTCTTCAAGCGCAGGTTGAGGTTCTCCGCGATGTAGGCCTCGGCCACCTCGTTGGCCAGCCGCGCCGCGCGGTCGGGGTCCACGTCCTCCACGGCGATGCGCACCACGCGCGAGTTGACCGAGGGGATGACGTTGATGCGCGAGCGCACCAGCCCCACCGCGTCGATGGAGGCCATGGCCTTCTTGCGCGCCTCCTCGTCCTTGATGCCCTCCACGCCGAGGAAGGCCGCGTCGTTCTGCAGGCCCAGCCTGTCCACCACCCGGGAGGCCACCGCGCGCGAGGTGATGACCTCGTTCTGCGTCTGGTAGTACTCCTTGTTCGCCCAGTAGTTGCTGCGCTCGTCGCCCATGACCTCCTTGACCTCGGTGTCGAGCACGCGGGGCGCGGCGACGTCGATGATGAGGGAGGTGCTGGTCGAATAGATTTTCGGCTGGCGCAGGGTGTAGAGCGTGCCGACCAGGGCCATCACGGCCGTCACGCCGACGATGAGCCACTTGCGGCGCCAGAGCGCGCGGACGTACTGCATGACGTCCAGCGCGGGCTCCTGGGCCTCGGGGGCCTCGTTGGGGGTCTCTTCCACGTCGCTCTCCTGCCGGAACGCGGGCGTACCCGCGCCGTGGCGAAGGGGCCAGAGTGCCCCGGGAGGACGGGTGGGTCAATCTTCACCGCCTCGCCCGGATGCCCTCCTAACACACGCCCGCCGTCCGCCCGAGCACCCGCGCCCGCCGTGTGGTAGTCACGCGGGCGTGAGTCCGTCTCCCTCCTTCATCATCCCCTTCACCCCCGCGTCCGCCCCGGCCGCCTCCCGTTTCGCCCACCTGCTCGCCGCCCGGGGGGCCGAGGTCATCCTCGCCGGAGAGGGGCCGCTCGATGTGCCCTCCGGGCCGAACGTGAACGTGCTCCCGGGGCTGCCTGGCAAGGGAGCGGCCATCCGAGCGGCGCTCGGCCGGGTGACGGGAGATATCACCGTCCTCCAGGACGCGGACACGGCCTACCCGCTGGAGTCGTACGAGGCGCTGTGCCGGCCCATCCGCGAGGACGCGGCGGACGCGGTCTTCGGCAGCCGGCGGATGCCCTCGCGGGACGCGGAGGTGCTGGCGGACAAGGCCCTGGGTCACGTCACCCGCTTCGTCACGGACGTGTCGCTGACGGATCCGCTCTCTGGCCAGCGCGCCTTCCGCACCGAGGCGCTCAAGTCGGTGTCGCTCACCAGCGAGGATGACTCGGTGGACGCGGAGATCGTCGTGAAGCTGGCGGCGCAGCTCTTCCGGCTGGCCGAGGTGCCGCTGGTGCTGGACACGGCGCCGCACCAGCCGCTGGCCTCGCAGCTGGCGCGGCTGCGCACGCTGATGCGCTACGCCACGGTACGCAACGACGCGGACAACCAGCACGAGGGCTACAACACGCTGGAGCGCATGGACGGCGCCAGCAACTACAACGCGTGGCTGGGCCAGCGCTTCCGCGAGCACCTGGGCCGGCGCGTGCTGGAGATTGGCGCGGGCATCGGCACCATCACCGAGCAGCTGGAGCCGGGGCTGGAGCTGCTCATCGCGCTCGAGGTGGACCGCTTCTACGTGGACCGGCTGCGCAACAAGTTCCGCGGCCGGCCGCACGTCAGGCCGTACCTGTCGGACGTGGCGCTCGCGGACTGGGAGTCGCTGAAGGCCGAGCGGCTGGACACCATCGTGCTGTCCAACGTGCTGGAGCATATCCCGGACGACGCCTCGGCGGTGCGGCGCTTCCGGCAGATCCTGCCCCCGGGCGGCCGGGTGGTGGTGCTGGTGCCGGCGCTGCCGCAGCTCTTCGGGGCCATCGACGAGGCGGTGGGACACCACCGGCGCTACACGATGCCCGGCCTGCGCTCCGTGCTGGAGGGCAACGGCTTCGAGGTGGAGCGGCTCGAGTGGATGAACCTGGTGGGGATTCCGGGCTGGTTCATGAACAGCCGGGTGATGCGCCGCCGCTCGGTACCGAAGTTGCAGCTCAAGGTGTATGACCGCATCGCTCCGTTCTTGGCGCGAGCCGAGAGTCAGGTGAAGCTGCCCGTGGGAATGAGCCTCTTCGCGGTGGCGCGCGCCACTGGAGGTGCCGCATGAAGAAGATCGAAGCCATCATCAAGCCGTTCAAGCTGGATGACGTGAAGGACGCCCTTCACGAGGTGGGCGTGCACGGTCTCACCGCGGTGGAGGTGAAGGGGTTCGGCCGGCAGAAGGGCCACACGGAGCTCTACAAGGGCGCCGAGTACGTGGTGGACTTCCTCCCCAAGGTGAAGGTGGAGGTGGTGGTGGACGACGACCTGGTGCAGCGCGTGGTGGACGCCATCGTGCGCGCGGCGCGCTCGGGCCCCGACGGGAAGATTGGCGACGGGAAGATCTTCGTCCTGCCGGTGGACGAGGCCGTGCGCATCCGCACGGGGGAGCGCGGTAGCGACGCGCTGTGAGTCCCCTGCCCTCGCGAGCACCGCGAGCGGTGTACGCGGTGGTAGTGGCGTTGTACGTCTTGCTGTTCCCGTACCACCCGGGCCTGCGCTCGCCCAACGAGCTGTGCCGGTTGTGGCAGACGCGCGCGCTGGTGGAGTACGGGACGCTGGACATCAACCGGGCCCTGCAGGACTTCGGCTACGTGGGAGACCTGTCGGTGAAGGACGGGAGGTACTACCCGTCCAAGGCGCCGCTGCTGTCCTTCGCCGCGGTGCCGGTCTACGGGGTGCTGCGGTGGTGGGGCGGTGACTTCCTCTACGCCGTGCCCGAGGTGCCGCTCGTCTTCTTCAGCCGGCTGTTCCTCACCGTGCTGCCCACGCTGTTCATGTTGTGGCTCGTGCGCCGTTTCCTGCTTGCGTACCTGTCCCCGGCGGTGGCGGACGCGGTGACGGTGACGTACGGGTTGGGCTCGCTGGCGTTCAGCTACTCGCTGCTCTTCATGAGCCACCAGACGACGGCGGTGCTGCTGTTCGGCGGCTTCTACGCGCTGTGGCGGCTGGCTCGCGGCGAGTGGCGTGAGCGGGGCTATCTGGTGGTGGGCGCGTGCGCGGGGGCCACGGTGGCCGCCGAGTACACCGGCGCGCTGGGCGTGCTCGGGCTGGTGCTGTACGCGGTGCTGACGGTGTTGTGGCGCGAGGAGCCGGTGCGCGCGCGGTGGGTACGGCTGGGACGGGGGGCCGCGCTGGCCACGCTGGGGGCATTGCCCTTCGTGGTGGGGCTGATGCTGTACCACCAGGCGGCCTTCGGACACCCGCTGGAGAGCGGGTACAAGCATCTCAACGACGCGGCCTATCAGCCGTGGCACCTGGGCGGATTCCTGGGCATCCGCTATCCGGATCCGCGCGCGTTCTTCCTCTCGTTCTTCTCGCCGCTGCGGGGGCTGTTCACCCTGTCGCCCTTCCTGCTGCTCGCGCTGCCCGGGGTGGTGGTGCTGTGGCGAGAGGCACGCACCCGCGTGGAGATGCGGGCGCACCTGTGGCTCGTGGTGGCGCTGCTCGCCGGGTACACGTATTTCACGTCGTCCTTCTCGTATGACTCGTGGGGCTGGACGACGGGTCCCCGTCACCTGACGGGACTGGTGCCCTTCCTGCTGCTGCCCGCGGGCCTGCTGCTGGAGCGGCTGCGGAACGGAGACCGGCCGGCGCTGCTGGGCGCGAGCGCGGCGCTGTGCACCGCGTCCCTCGTGTTCACGGGCGCGGCCACCTTCGTCAACTACATCCCCGATGACGTGTCCAACGCGTTCCTCGGGCTGGCGGTGCCGCTGTTGAAGGACGGCTACCTGCCGCCGAGCCTCCCGCAGTTCATGGGGATGGGGAATCCCGTGGCCGGCGTGCTGCTCCTCCTGGCGCTGCTCGGACTGGCTGGGTGGGTCTTCGTGCGGCTGGTGTGGCTCGAGGCCCGCGTGCCCGGCCCGGTCCCCCTGGTAGCGGGGCTCGCGATGCTCGCCGCGCTGCTCGGTGCACAGGTGGTGACGGTGAGGCACCATGACGCGGACCGGGGGGCGGTGCGCTTCCTGAAGCAGCAATGGCTCGCGCCGCCCGGCCGAATGGTGGAGTTCTGGCCCTCCCCCACCAGCAATTGATGGAGAATCCGTGAACCCACCGGACATACCGTGCATGTCCCCTCTCCCTCTGGGAGAGGGCTAGGGTGAGGGTATTTCCCATCCCGCGGGCCACACGGGCATCGGAACACGGAGGCGACTACCCTCACCCCCCGCCCTCTCCCAGAGGGAGAGGGAGCATGCGCAACACAACCCTGTCCATCTAGAAACCTCTCTGAATGCCCGCGCTGCTTCTCCCGCTTGCCCTCACGCTCCTGTACCTGGTGTGCAGGCACCTCGGTGCCGGACGCCGCCCCGCGCTGCTCTGGGCGGTCCTCGTGTGGACGCTCGCGCTCACGGTCGTCACGGAAGTGCTGAGCCTCTTCGAGCTCATCACCTTCGCCTCGCTCCTGGGATTCTGGGGCGTCGTCGTCGCAGGACTCACGGGATGGCTCCTCGTGCTCCGGCGCCGGAGCGCAACCGGGTCCACCCCGGAAGAGAAGCCCGAGTCGCCGCGAGAGCCCGCCACACGGCTCGCGTTCGGCCTGCTGGCGCTGTTGCTGCTCGCCATCGGCGTGACGGCACTGGTGGCGCCGCCGAACACGGGGGACTCGCTGTACTACCACATGAGCCGGGTGGCCCATTGGGCGCAGAACCGGAGCATCGCGCACTACCCCACGCACGTGCTGGCGCAGCTCCATCAGAACCCGGGCGCCGAGCTCATCATCCTCCACCTCCAGGTGCTCAGCGGAGGCGACCGCTTCGCCAACCTGGTGCAGTGGACCTTCCTCGCCTTCAACCTCGTGGCGGTGTCGCTGGTGGCGGCACGGCTGGGCGCCCGGCCCCCGGTGCAGGCATGGGCGGCGGTCTTCGCCGCCACCGTGCCCATGGGCATCCTCCAGGCCTCGAGCACCAAGAACGAGCACGTGCACGCCTTCTGGCTGCTGTGCTTCGTCTACAGCCTCCTGCGGCTGCGGGAGCGGGTGACCTGGGGCCTCGTGCTCGCCACGGGCACGAGCCTCGGTCTGGCCATCCTCACGAAGATGACGGCGTACTTCTACGCCTTCCCCTTCGTGCTCTGGTTCGCCGTGGACATGCTGCGCTCGCGCGAGTCCTTCCGGCGGCTGCTCGTGCCCGCGCTCGTCATCTCGGTGCTGACGCTCGCGCCGAGCAGCGGGCACTACCTGCGCAACTACCATCTCTACGGCCGTCCCACGGGTCCCGCGGGCGAGGTCAACGTCTACAAGGAGGGCGACTCGTACGTCTATTACAACGAGGTGCTGTCGCCCTCGGCGCTCGTGTCCAACACGCTGAGGAACGCGGCACTGCACCTGGGCACACCGGTGGGGCGCTTCAACGTCCACTTCACCGAGCGGCTCGTGCGCGGGGTGCACCGGCTCATCGGCTTCGACGTGAACGACCCGCGCACCACCTGGGTCACCACCTCGTTCACCGCCGGGCTCGCGGGGGCCTTCCGCAACGAGAACTACGCGGGCAACCCCCTGCACTTCGTCCTCTTCCTGGCCACGGCCTGCGTGCTGCTCTGGCGGTGGCGCCGGACTCCGGGCGAGCAGCGGGCCTACCTCGCCGCGCTCGTGGGAGGCTTCCTCATCTTCTGCCTGGCGCTCAAGTGGCAGCCCTGGAACAGCCGGCTCCACCTGCCGCTCTTCATCCTGAGCGCCCCGGTGGTGGCCGTGGGGCTCGCCGAGCACTGGAAGCAGCGCCGGGCCGACGCCGTGATGCTCGTCCTGCTGCTGGCCTCGTTCGTCTGGGCCCTGGGCAACGAGACCCGGCCGCTCGTGGGCCACAACTCCATCCTCACGCGGAGCCGGCAGGAGCAGTACTTCAGCGACACCGGCGACCGGGACGCTTACGAGGGAGCGGCCCGTTACGTCCTGGAGCACGGGCGCACGCGCGTCGGCCTCGTCTTCGGAGGCGATGCCAACAACCAGCGCGAGTACCCCCTCTGGGCGCTGCTCTCCGGCTCGCCCTCCCCCATCCGGGTGGAGAACGTGGACGTGCGCAACGTCTCGAGCCGGCTCGCCGATCCGGGCTTCTCGCCGGACGCCATCGTCTGCTTCCAGTGTGGCGAGGCCCAGGTGGCGCGCTACCGGGGCAGCACGCACGAGGCCCACACGTTCGGCTCGGCCTGGGTCTTCGTGCCCTGAACCCTACCGAAGCGCCTGGGGCTACCGCGCGGAGGAGGGCTCGGCCCCAGGGGCCCGCCGCTCGCCCGCCGAGAACAGGCGCTTGCCCACGCCCACCAGCGGCTTCTCCAGCGCGTAGTAGCTGAGGGCCGCGCAGGCGAAGGCGGCCACGATGTTCAGCGGCAGCTCCTGGAACGGGCCGAAGGGCAGCGGGCGCTTCATCACCGCGCCCACCAGGAAGAGCTGCTGCCACAGGTAGAGGCTGTAGGAGAGCCGCCCCACCCAGGTGAGGACCGGGGACTCCAGCAGCCTGCCGAGCAGCCCCGTGGGATGGAGCACGGTCCCCACGAAGAAGAAGGGGATGAGCAGCGCCCACCACATGCCGTTGAACGGCAGCAACGAGCCCTTCAGACAGATGGCGGCCAGCACCACCAGGGCCGCCCAGGTCCACCGCGAGGCGAACAGCTTGCGCAGCCACTGCTCCCGCGAGCCGTGGAAGAGCAGCAGCGCCACGCACGCGCCCCACAGCAGGCCGTCGATGCGGATGTCCGTCCGCACGGACATGTCCATCTGGGTGAGCCAGGCCGCGGTGGGATGGAAGCGGATTTCGATCCAACGCCAGAAGGCCACGCCCGCGCCCAGCAGGGCGGAGAGCCAGAGCGCGCGCCGCGAGCCAGCGAGCACCAGCAGGCCGGGCCAGAGCAGGTAGAAGTGCTCCTCGATGGCCAGCGTCCAGAAGTGCCCCGTGTACCAGGTGCCGACCTGGGCGGGCGAGAGGTAGTTCCGGTAGAAGAGGAACGAGCTGAGCAGGTCCTCGCGGTGGACGGCCAGCAGCCCCGCGCCCGTCAGCGCCGTCACCGTCAGCAGGTAGGCCAGGCACGCCGGCAGGATGCGGAGGACCCGGCGCCCGTAGAAGCGCCGGAGGCTGATGCCGCCCGTCCGCTGCTGCTCCTGCAACAGCCGGTAGGTGATGAGGAAGCCGCTCAGTCCGAAGAAGAGGGACACGCCCTCGGCGCCGTACCGGGTGAGGTCGTGCCAGAAGCCCCCCGGCCCCTCACGCGCGAGCAGTGGCGCATCGGACGCGTGGCAGATCAGCACGGCGATGATGGCGATGGCCCGCCAGCCATCGAGCGTCGGGAGATAGTTGGCCCGCTGCAGCTCCGTCGTCTGAGGCGATGTCACCCGGCACCTTTCATCAGGGGGGCGGATGGTTTCCAACGCGGGCCCATCTGTCAATGAACACAGCCTGCATCCGGACTGTTGCCTGAATGGCAGGTAGCTCCCCTCGCGGCCCCCCGAGCCCGCGCGCCTCCCGCCGGGCCACCGAAGATCGGCCGCCGGGGGCACCGGCACACATGGTCTTCAACTCCCTGTCGTTCCTGGCCTTCCTGGCCCTCGGCCTCGTGCTGCATCACCTGCCGCTCACGTGGCGGGTCCGGAAGCTCAACCTGCTGGTGGCGAGCAGCCTCTTCTACGCGGCCTGGAATCCCCTCTTCCTGCCACTGCTCTGGTACGCCATCACCCTGGACTGGTTCCTCGCGCGCGCCCTCGCCTCGGCCCGGACACCCGCCTGGCGCAAGGCCCTGCTCGGAGTGAGCCTCGCCAGCAACCTCGGACTGCTCGCCTTCTTCAAGTACGGGCCCTTCCTCGCGGACAACACCAACGCCCTCTTCCTCGCGCTCGGCGTGCCCCTGCACGTTCCCCGGGTGGACGTCGTCCTGCCCGTGGCCATCTCCTTCTATACGTTCGAATCGCTCGCCTACACCCTCGACGTCTACCGGGGACACGAGAAGCCCTGGGACTCGTTCCTCGACTTCGCCCTCTTCCTCACCTTCTTCCCGCATCTGGTGGCCGGCCCCATCGTCCGGCCCCGCGACTTCCTGCCCCAGTGCACCCAGCCGCGGCGCGCCACCCCGTCCCAGCTCCAGTGGGGTCTGCTGCTGCTGGTGCTGGGCGTGTTCGAGAAGGCGGTGCTCGCCGATGGGCTGCTCGCGCCGCTGGTGGACACCGTGTTCGCCCCCGGCGCGAAGCCCTCGGGTGGAGAGGCCTGGAGCGCGGCGCTCGCCTTCTCGGGGCAGATCTTCTGCGACTTCGCGGGCTACTCGCTGTGCGCCATCGGCGTGGCCCTGTGCTTCGGCTTCCACCTGCCGGACAACTTCCAGAGCCCCTACGCGGCCATCGGCTTCAGCGACTTCTGGCGCCGGTGGCACATCTCCCTGTCGAGCTGGTTGCGCGACTACCTCTACATCCCGCTCGGCGGCAACCGGCACGGGCCCGCGCGCACGCACGTCAACCTGATGCTGACGATGCTGCTGGGCGGGCTGTGGCACGGGGCCTCGTGGACCTTCGTCGTCTGGGGCGGGCTGCACGGGCTGTTCCTCATCGCCGAGCGCATGCTGCGGCCCCTGCTGGAGAAGCCGCGCTGGGCTCGGGCTCCCGTGGGCCGGTTCGCGGGCGTGGCGGTGACGTTCGTGGGCGTCTGCTTCGCCTGGGTGTTCTTCCGCGCCCCGGACTTCGCCACCGCCTTCACCGTGGTGCGCGCCATGGTGGGCGGCTCGGGAGCCGACGCGGGCGGCCTGCTGAGCCAGTTCGACATGGGCCTGGCGGTGCTCACCGTGGGCGCGCTGCTGGCCGCGCAGTGGCGCTACCGCGACGTGCCCCTGCCGGAGGTGTTCACGTCCGTCCCCTGGTGGGCCTCGGCGAGCGCCATGACGGTGATGCTCGTGGCCCTCGTCACCGCCACCGGAGTCGACCGTGCGTTCATCTACTTCCAGTTCTAGCGAGGCGCCCGCGTCCGGCGCGCTGGGGCGGGTGTGGTGGGTGGCGCTGCTCGCGGCGGGAGTCCTCCTGGCGGGCGCCGAGTGGGGCTGGCGCGTCCGCGGCTTCCAGCCGAGCGTGAAGGACACCCCGGAGCTGTGGTCCCTGGAGCGGGCCCGTGCGAGCGAGGGGGATGGGAGCGCCGTGGTGATGCTGGGCTCGTCGCGGTTCCAGGTGGGTCTGGTGCCCGAGGTGCTGTCCCAGGCGCTGGGTGGAGCACGGGTGATGCAGCTCTCCATCAGCGGCTCCAGCAGCCTGCCGGTGTTGGAGGACCTCGCCGCGGATGAGCGTTTCCGCGGGCTGGTGCTGTGCGAGGTGAGCCCGACGCTCTTCTTCTCGGTGGAGCCGAACGAGGTGCGCGCGCGGCCCGCCTCGTACGTGGCGCGACACGCCCACCGCACCTTCGTGGAGGACTGGGAGACGGCGTTGCGGTTGCCCTTCCAGGAGCACCTCGTGGTGCTGCTGTCGGCCGTACAGCCCAAGGGGGTGCTGCACCACCTGCTGGTGAACCGGACGCTGCCGCCCCCGCCCCTCAACCGCACCCGGGCCGACCGCCACCAGCCCTCCCACTTCGAGGGAGTCGACGTCGCGGCCCTGCGTCACGCGTGGGAGCGGCGCTACCAGGACGCGCACGGGAGGACGCCGGAGGCCGCCGAGCTGGAGGCCCTGCTGGAGCGGGTATCCGCCCAGGTGGAGCGCATCCGGTCGCGCGGCGGAGAGGTCGTCTTCGTGCGGATGGTGTCCTCGGGCACGGTGCGGCGCATCGAGGACACGCGCTACCCGCGTGCGCTGTACTGGGAGCGGCTCCTCGAGCGTACAGGCAGCCAGGGCCTCTCCTTCGAGGACAGCCCCGCGCTGGCCCGCTTCGAGTGCCCGGATGGCTCGCACCTCGACTCCCGCGCGGCCACCGGGTTCACCCACCTGCTCGGGCAGGAGCTGCTTCGCCAGGCACCCGGCGGGTTGGCTACCCGCACTCCCTGACCACCCGGACGCGATGTGCGGGTGCACGGCCCCGGGTGGTTTGCCTCTGGCCACCGGCCTCCCGGCCGGTCGACACTGAGCGCCTTCCCGATCCGCTCCTCCGAGGAGACCCCCCCAACATGAAGACCCGGATTGCCCTGCTGCTGTCCTTCTCCCTGGCCACCACCGCCTCCGCCTCCGACGAAACCGCCGCCGAGCTGTGGACGCAGAAGTGCAAGTCCTGCCACGGACCGGATGGCCGCGCGCAGACCCAGATGGGCAAGAAGGAGTCCATCGTCGACCTGTCCCAGCCTGCCTGGCAGAAGGCCCAGACCGACGAGGACATCCGCGAGGTCATCTCCGACGGCTCTCCCCGCAACAAGAAGATGAAGCCCTACAAGGAGAAGCTGACCCCCGAGCAGATCGACTCCCTGGTGAAGTTCGTCCGCACCTTCAAGAAGGGCTGAGTAGGTGGCTGTAGGCCCGGTGCCCTGGGCGACTGTCGCCAACCGGGCCCCTCGCTCTCCCGTTGACCTACACCCATCCGGCTCCTAATTACCCTGGGGCGCTCCGAGGCGCTCCACGGATGGACACTCCTTTTACCCAGAAGCTCGATGTGGAGGCGCTGCGTGCGCCTCCGATGGCTGGGGACCCTTTCGCCCGAGTGCTGGAGCTGCTGCGCGCCGGGCAGCGTGTCCGCACGCAAGGACTCCAGGGGGCCGCTCGAGGCCATGCGCTCGCCCAGCTGACGCGCACCCTGAAGGCGCCGCTCGTCTGCGTCACCACCGACGAGGAGTCCGCGGATGCCCTCGCGAATGACCTCGCCTTCTTCCTGGGCGGGCGAGGCACCCCGCTCGAGCCCCACGTCCTGCGCCTGCCGGCCGACGAGGTGCTCCCCTACGACGAGCTATCCCCGGACGCGGACGTCGTCGCGGACCGGCTCGGCGCCCTCTTCCACCTCCACCAGGGCACGCGCTTTCCCGCGCTGGTGCTCTCGCTGCGCGGCCTGCTACGCAAGGTGCTGCCTCCGAAGGTGATGGGCGAGCTGTCCGAGCGCCTCGTCGTGGGCCAGGACTTCGACCGGGACGAGCTCGCCCGCAAGCTGGCCAACATGGGCTACCAGTCCAGCCCGCTGGTCGAGGACCTGGGCACCTTCTCCGTGCGTGGCGGTCTCGTGGACGTCTTCAGCCCGCTCTACGAGAAGCCCGTCCGCATCGAGTTCTTCGGCGACACCATCGAGTCCATCCGCGCGTTCGATCCGGAGACGCAGCGCACGGTGGACACGCTCAAGGAGATCATCCTCCTGCCAGCGCGCGAGGTCATCTTCTCCGAGCAGACGCGCGCGAATGCCGAGGCCGCCGCCCGGAGCGTGGCGGACCGCATCAACCTGCCCACCACGAAGCTGCGCGAGCGGCTCGACGCCATCCGCGAGGGCCTGCCCGGCTTCGGTCTGGAGGCGCTGCTGCCCGGCTTCTTCGAGGGAGGCCTGGGCACCCTCTTCGACTACCTGACGCGGTGGCACGCGGAGCCGTTCTTCTACCTGGACGACCCCATGGGCCTCGAGCGCGTGGCCGGGGAGCTGTGGAAGGAGGTGGAGCGCTCCGCCGAGGCGTCCGACGCGCGGCAGGATCTCGCCTATCCGCCAGCGGAGCACTTCCTCACCCATGAGCAGGCGGAGGAGCGGCTCGCGGCCTTCCGCGTGATGGAGGGCGGAGGCCTGTCGCTCACCCAGGGCGAGGCGCCGGTGCACTTCCCCTTCGGCACCACGCAGGATGTGCGAGAGGCCATCCTCGCCCACCACGGAGAGGAGGGCGCGCTCACGCCGCTCGTCGAGCGACTCCAGCGCTGGCGCGACACCCGCATCGCCTGCGCGGTGGCGTGCGGCTCGCTCAGCCAGGCGGACAAGCTCAAGCGCCTGCTGCTGGACCGCAACGTGATGGTCCGCGTCCACACCGAGCCGCTCGTGGATGCATCGAAGCTCTACGAGCCCTCGGTGCATGCCCACCTCTTCACGGGCGAGGTGAGCCACGGCTTCGTGGATGGAGTCGGTGGACTGGCGGTGCTCTCGGACGAGGAGATCTTCGGAGCGCGGGCCCGCAGGCGCGTGCGGCGCTCGAAGAGCCTGGATGCCTTCGCCGCGGGCTTCAAGGATCTGAAGGAAGGCGACATCATCGTCCACACCGACTTCGGCCTGGGCCGCTACGCGGGCCTGACGAAGATGCAGGTGAACGGGGTGCCCGGGGACTTCCTCGTCCTGGAGTACGCGGGCCGGGACAAGATCTACCTCCCGGTGAGCCGCATGCGGCTCATCCAGAAGTTCACCGGTGGAGACCCCACCAAGGTGACGCTGGACAAGCTCGGGACGACGTCCTGGGAGAAGACGAAGAAGAAGGTCAAGGAGCAGCTGCTCAAGATGGCGGCGGATCTGCTCAACATCGCCGCGGCACGCCGGGCGCACCCGGGCCACGCCTTCAGCGCACCGGATCGGTACTTCGCCCAGTTCGAGGCGGACTTCGAGTTCGAGGAGACGCCGGACCAGGCGAAGGCCATCGAGGACGTGCTCAGCGACATGCAGAAGTCCGAGCCGATGGACCGGCTCGTCTGCGGTGACGTGGGGTACGGCAAGACGGAGGTGGCGATGCGGGCCGCCTTCAAGGCGACGTTGGATCGCAAGCAGGTGGCGGTGCTGGTGCCCACCACGGTGCTGGCGCAGCAGCACTACCTGTCCTTCAAGAAGCGCTTCAAGGACTACCCGGTGGTGGTGGAGGTCATCTCCGGGATGAAGAAGCCGCAAGAGGTGCGGGAGATCCTCAAGCGCGCCAAGGACGGCAAGGTGGACATCCTCATCGGCACGCACAAGCTGCTGGGTGGGGACGTGGCCTTCAAGGACCTGGGGCTGCTGGTGGTGGACGAGGAGCAGCGCTTCGGGGTGAAGCACAAGGAGCAGATCAAGAAGCTGCGGGCGATGGTGGACGTGCTGACGCTGTCGGCGACGCCGATTCCGCGCACGCTGCACATGGCGATGTCGGGTGTGCGCGAGATGAGCATCATCGCGACGCCGCCGCAGGACCGGCGCGCCATCCGCACCTTCGTGATGAAGTTCGACGAGCAGACCGTCAAGGACGCCATCGAGCGCGAGGTGGCGCGAGGGGGCCAGGTCTTCTTCGTGCACAACCGGGTGGAGTCACTGCCCGCGATGGAGGACACGCTCAAGAAGCTGGTGCCGAACGTCTCCATCGGCGTGGCGCACGGGCAGATGGGCGAGGGCCAGCTCGAGAAGGCGATGCTGGAGTTCACCGAGCGGAAGTACCAGGTGCTGCTGTGCACCAGCATCATCGAGAGCGGCATCGACATCTCGAGCGCCAACACGATGATCGTCAACCGGGCGGACACGTTCGGACTGGCGCAGCTCTACCAGCTGCGAGGACGGGTGGGCCGCTCGAAGGAGCGCGCGTACGCGTACCTGCTGGTGCCGGCGCGGACGACGATCAGCAAGGACGCGCAGCGCCGCCTGGAGGTGTTGCAGCGCTTCACCGAGCTGGGCGCGGGCTTCACCATCGCCAGCCACGACCTGGAGATCCGCGGCGCGGGCAACCTGCTGGGCGCCGAGCAGTCGGGCTCCATCTCGGCCATCGGCTTCGACCTGTACGCGCAGCTGCTGGAGGAGGCGGTGGCGGAGGTGCGGGGCGAGCCGCCCCGGGTTCAGATCGAGCCGGAGATCACCATGCCCCTGGCCGCGCTCATCCCGGACGACTACGTGCCGGACGTGCACCAGCGGCTGGTGTTCTACAAGCGCTTCAGCCAGGCCAGCAATCCGGACGAGGTGCAGGACCTGCGCTCCGAGCTGGTGGATCGCTTCGGCGAGGCCCCGGACGAGGTGGACAACCTCTCGGAGCAGACGCTGCTGAAGATCGACATGCGGGACTTGAGGCTGCGCGCGCTGGAGGGAGGTCCGGGCCGGCTGGTGGTGACGCTGGGCGCGGACGCGCTGCTGGACGGCATGAAGGTGGCGGCGCTGGTGCAGAAGTCCAAGGGCTTCTACCGGCTCACCCCGGACATGAAGCTGGTGGTGAAGCTGGGCGCCGAGATACGGGACCAGGCCCTCATCGCCGAGGCCAAGAAGGTGCTGCGCGATCTCGGCACCTGCGCCCTGCCGCAGGCATAGCCGGGCCGGCGCGATGGCCCTGCCCATCGCGCCTCACGCCTACCCGTTCCGCGCGCCTCAGCGCCCGCCCGTGCCCATCCCAGGCGCCAGGACGATTTCAATGCGCCGGTTGAGGCTGCGGTTCTCCGGCGAGTCGTTGGCCGCGATCGGCTGGTACGGGCCGTAACCCGCGGCGGAGAGCACGGTGGGGTCCACCCCCGCGTCCTGCAGCGACCGCACCACCGCCATCGCCCGCGCCAGGCTCAGCTCCCAGTTGCTCGGGAACGGGCCCTTGGCATCCGTCGGCACGTCATCCGTGTGCCCCTCCACCCGGATGATCTTCCCCTGCACCCCCTTGAGCGCCTCGGCGATCTTCGCCAGCGCCGCCTGCCCCTCCTTGCCCACCCGCGCCGAGCCGGAGGCGAAGAGAATCTTGTCCTTGAGGTTCACCGTCATCCGGCCCTTCAGCTCGGACAGCTCGATCTTCCCCTCGGAGATCTCCTGCTCCAGGCTCTTGGCCAGGCTCTCGTACTCGGCGCTCTTCTTCTCCAGCGCCTCCTTGGCCTCGGTCAGCTTGCGCTTGGAGCTGGCCAGCTCGTCATTGAGCGCGGTGAGCTCGGCGTTCTTCTGCTCCAGCGCCCGGCGCTCGGCCGCACCCGCCGTCAGCCTCGCCTCGGCGGTGTTGAGCCGCGTGGCCAGTGCCTCCTTGTCCCGCTCCAGCCCGGCCACCTGCTCCTCCAGCCCCTTCACCTTCTCGTCGGCCGCCGCCCGCGCGCCCTGCTCCGCCTTCAGCTGCTCCTCCAGCGTCTGGGCGTTCTGCATCGCCAGGTCGTACTTGCCCTGGGTGACGCACCCCGTGGTCAGCACGAGCGTGCACAGCGCGGTCATCAGTCCGGTTCTCATGTTGAGCTCTCCCAAGATGGTTTGAGCCCAAATGGTACCGACTGAGCGCGCGTTGGCCAGCGGGAAGTGCCCGCCGCCCTCGTCAGCGGTGATCGCTCCGGGGCGGTCCCGAGCGGCCCGCCTCGACGAGCGCGCGGGACAGGTCGTCCATCACCCGCAGCAGCTCCTGGCGCACCTCGTCGGAGGAGTTGCGGAGCTGAGAGGTGATGGTGTGCAGCGTGTCTCCCGGAGCGGAGGCATCGTGCAGCATGCGGGCGGCGGTGCGCGTGGCGGTGAGGGGGCCCTCCACGTCCTCCGCCACGAGCCGGCGCAGCCGCTCCATGACACTGCTGGTCGTGGAGTGGGGAGCGGCGGCCGGTACCGGCGGAGGCGGCGGAGGATCCGTGCTGAGCGAGGCCGCGCACACCCGGTTGCGGCCCTGGCGCTTGGCGGAGTAGAGCGCCGCGTCGGTGAGCTCCATCAGGTCCGAGATGGAGGTGGCGTGCACCGGGAAGCAGCCCACCCCGACGCTGATGGTCAGCGAGCGGCTGCCGCCCCTCGCGCCGTGCACCGTGGCGCCCTCCACGGCGGCCCGGAAGCGCTCGGCGGCGATGAGCCCGTGCTCCAGGTCCGTCTCGGGGAGGATCATCGCGAACTCCTCGCCACCGTGCCGGGCCACCACGTCCGTGGAGCGCGCCGTCTGCCGCAGCCGCGAGGACACCTCGCGCAGGGCCTGGTCTCCAGCGCTGTGGCCGAGGTTGTCATTGACCTGCTTGAAGAGGTCCAGGTCCAGCAGCACCAGCGTCATCGGGTGCTTGTAGCGCTGGGCACGGCGGAACTCGACGCCGAGCGCCTCGTGGAAGTAGGCGCGGTTGTAGAGCCCGGTGAGCGGATCCGTCACCGCCACCAGCATGGCGCGGTCGCGCGAGGTGCGCAGCTGGCGCTGGCGGCGCTGGCGGCGCAGGGTGCTGCCCATGCGGGCGGCCAGCTCGGCCATGGGCGTCTGCAACGTGAGGTAGTCGTCGGCGCCGGAGTCGAACGCCGTCACGCGCCGCGGGGTGGACTCGGCGTCGTCCACCACGATGATGGGAGGGGCCTCCTCGTCGAAGCCCAAGCGCTTGAGCAGCGGCTGCTCGCCCTCGAGCGCGATGGAGTAGCTGACGATGAGCAGATCCGCGTCCGTGTTGGTGAGGCGCTGCGCGGAGGCGCGCTGGGTGAGGTGGAAATCGCTGCCCACGGGCGAGCCGCGGAGGGCCCGGGCGAGCCGCTCACCCACCACGGGCATGTGGTGGATGATCTCCACGCGGGCCTGGGGCGGGGTGGGCGCCTCCTGCTCGCGCATCACCCGGGCCATGGCCTCGTGCTGCGCCAGCAGCTGGGCGCGCATCTTGCCCAGCGAGATGAACGAGCGCACGCGCGCCAGCATCTCGGCATCCGGCGCGGTCTTGGTGAAGAAGTCGTCGGCGCCCACGGTCAGGCCCGTCACCCGGTCCTCGGACGAGTCGAGCGAGGTGAGCAGGAGGATGGGCGTGTTGGCGGTGCGCGGATGGTCGCGCAGGCGGCGCGTCAGCTCGTGGCCATCCAGGCCCGGCATGATGACGTCGAGGATGAGCAGGTCGAAGGGGTGGGGTCCATCCGTGGCGAGCTCGAGCGCCTCGCGGGGCGAGGTCAGCATCACCACATCCAATCCGCTCTCCTTCAATCGGGAGCCGATGGCTTCAAGAGCAATGGGGCTGTCGTCCACGAGGAGGACGCGGCCGGAGGTGCCGAGGGAAGTAAGCGCTGCCATGGGGTCCGTTCTGCCCTCGAGGCTATCAGAGTGGAGGGGGCGGATGGATGAGGGGGGGCGATATTTCGTCCACCTGGCTGACTCCCCGCCCGCCGGGCGAGACACCCCTGCCAGCAGTCCCGGGGCTCGCGTCAGGGGATGGGGTGGGAGTCACCAGGTGATGACGTAGGTGCAGTGCGGCCCACCGGTCTTGCGGCAGGGCTTCTTCTCGTCGTGCGTCACGCGTACGCTCCGCTCGTAGCGGCGGCACAGGGACATGAGCAGGCCCATGTCGAACGCACACGGGTAGGGGGTCGCGCACACGGTGATGATACGCCGTTGTCCCGGCACCGGCTCGTAGCCGTAGTGACCGATGCCCTCTTCCATGTGTCCGGTCCCCGGGTCGAACATCGGCCTGCCGTGCTTGCGGTGGTTCATGTGGTACGCCACATCGAGCGACTTGAGGGCGCTGTGGATGTCCTGGGTCCCCTGGGGGAAGGCCGCGTTCCGGGGGATGGCCATGCCGATCTGCGTGACCACCCCGTCCCCCAGCTGCTTGCTGATCTGCTGGAAGCACAGGAGCCACGCCTGCTGCGAGTACCACGCGTCCAGCTCCAGGTGCGCCACGCCGCTGGGGCCCGGCCGGCCAATGCCCTCATCCAACAGATAGGCACTCGCGAGCACCGCGAATTGACTGAAGCCATCCAGCACGGAGCGAACCGCCAGGCCGATGACCTCGATGCCATCCTCGAACGGGACGAATTGCATGTGCATGGACTCCCTGGCCGTGACACTGAGCGGCACGTCCACCGGATGACATCCGGCCCCTCGGGGGGAGGACTGTACCACCCAGGTCATGTCCGGGGACAAGCCCGGGTACGGCTCCGCCCGCGCCCAGGTCCTGGCCTGAAGCGGAGAATGACCCGGTGCGTCTTGACGCTCAGCGCCCGGAGTCTCCAGCACCGCCGCAGAAGCGCGCGATGGCCCGCGAGAGGTACGCCTCGCACCGCACCAGGTCCTCCACCGGGACGTACTCACCCGTCTGGTGGGCCACGCGGATGTCCCCCGGGCCGAACACCACCGCCTCCGCGCCCAGCTCCGTGAGCTGCGGGGCCTCGGTCCCGAACGGCACCGTGATGGGGGCGTTGCCGGACAGCTCCGCCAGCACCCGCACCACCTCCGCGTCCGCCCGCGTGTCCACCGCCGGCTCCGAGCGCATCAGCCGGATGCGCGCCTCGTAGCCGGGCTCGTCCCGCACCAGCTCCTGGCGGATGGACTCCAACAGCTCCAGCACCCGCTCCTTGGGCTGCCGGGGGATGGGGCGCCACTCCACGACGAAGCGGCACGACCCGGCGATGACGTTGGACGCCTTGCCCCCGCCGATGACGCCCACATTCACCGTGGTGAAGGGCGGCTCGAAGGACTCGTCCCGCTCCTCGCGCAGCCGCGTGCGCGCCAGCGTCTCCAGCTTCTGCAGGAAGCGCCCCGCGCGGAAGATGGCCGAGGCGCCCTCGTCCGGGTACGCGCTGTGCCCCTCCTTGCCCCGCACCTCCACCTCCGCCAGGCAGTAGCCCTTGTGCGCGCGCACCGGCACCAGCGAGGTGGGCTCGCCCACGATGGCGTGCCGCGCCCGGCCCTTGCCCAGCGTCACCAGGTGCTTGGCGCCCTCGCAGCCCAGCTCCTCGTCGGCCGTCAGCAGCACCATGAGGGGGGCCCGCAGCGGCCCCGTGTAGTGCGTCACCGCGTGCAGCGCGCAGGCGATGAAGCCCTTGGTGTCGCATGCGCCACGACCGTAGAGCTTCCCGTCCCGCTCCGTCAGCCGCAGCGCGTCCGTCCACGCCGTGTCGTACGGCACACAGTCCGTGTGCCCCACCAGCGCCAGCGCCGCCCTCTCCTCTCCCCCGCCGCCCTTCACAGCGACGAGGTTCACCTTCTCCACCCCCGCCCCGTCCCTGTAGGGCACCCGCTCCACCCGGAAGCCCGCCTCCACCAGCCGCCCCTGGGCCAGGTCCACCAGCGGCGTATTGGGGCGCGAGGACGTCGTGTCCAGGGCGATGAGTTCCGACAGGGTGGTGCGAAGCGCGGGCAGGGTGTCACTCAAGGATGGGGCCTCCGGATCCACCCACTACTGTAGATGGACCCGCGAAAGTCCCACACCCCTCCCGAAGGAGTCCAGGCGCCCCGTGCGCGGAATCCGACAGGAGACACGTCCCCCGGGACACCTCGCCGCTCCGGCCCGCGCTCCCTAATTCAGCCCCCACCTGCGTGGCAGGGAGGCCAGACATGGCGGGAGGAGGCGCACGAGGGCTGCTGTCGATACTGGCCGCGCTGCTGCTCGCCACGGGGTGCCGGCGTGACGAGGCCCAGGCCATCGCCGCGGTCCCCGAGCAGCCCGCTCCAGCCCTGGAGGCACCTCGGGCCTCGGGTGGAATGTTCCGGCTGAGCGAGCAGCGGGGAAAGGTGGTCCTCCTCTCCTTTGGCTACACGGCCTGTCCGGACGTGTGCCCCACCACCCTGTCCCAGCTCCGCCGCGTCTACGAGCAGCTGGGCGCCGCCGCCCGGGACGTGGAGGTGGTGTTCGTCTCGGTGGACCCGGAGCGCGACAGCGCGGAGCGGCTCGAGACATACGTCCACGCCTTCCACCCGCGCTTCACGGGTCTGCGCCTGGAGGGAGACGCGCTCGCGGCGGTGCTGTCCGGCTACCGCGTCACGGCCTCCCGCCGCTATCCGGACGCCACGCGCTACCGCGAACACCGGTTCGCCGGAGACATCCCCTACACCGTGGACCACACGGGGGCCTACTTCCTCATCGACAAGCGGGGCGTGCTGCGCGAGCGCCTGCCGTATTCGGTGCCCGCCGGAGAGCTACGGGCGGGAGTCGAGCGGCTCCTGGCGGAGCGGGAGCCCCGCGCGTCCGTCCCCGGGGTACGGGTGGAGGGGGCGCTCGCGCGTCTGACACCCGCCCGGGTCGGGGCCGTCTACTTCACGCTGGTGAATACCGCCGGGCGGGAGGATCGGCTCGTGTCCGCCGAGGCCTCCTCCGCCGGGCGGGTGGAGTTGCACGAGGTGGTCGCGGAGGGAGAAGTCCTGCGGATGCTCCCGAGGCCCGAGGGCTTCGGTGTACCGGCGGGAGGCCGCGTCGAGCTGAAGCCGGGAGGCAAGCACCTCATGCTGTACTCCGTCCAGGGCTCGCCCGGGAGCATCCACCTCACGCTCCATTTCGAGCGGGCGGGCGCCGTTCAGCTCACCGTTCCCGCCTCGGGGCCGGGCGCGGACGGGCCTTGAGCGCCGGAGTCACCATGGTTCCGCCCTCCTGGAGGCAGGTTCTCGGGGTGCTCGCGCTGCTGGTCACCCTCGCTGGAGGCATGCTCGTGCTGCGCGCCTGGGCCGTCCAGCCGAGCCGGGAGGTGGAGCTGGGTGGGCTGCGGATGCGGCTGGAGCGGGCCGTCTGGATGCATGAGCCGACGGATCATGGAGACGCGGCGCGCCTGCCCACCTCGGAGGGCGCACCTGGACCGGGGCGGCGCCGCCTGATCGTCGAGGTCACCGTCTTCAACCCGGGGAGGACGCCCCTGAACTTCGAACCCGGGGAGCTCCTCCTCTCAGAGGCCGCGCGAGGGACGGTGTGGCGGCCCTCGGTGGGAGGCCGCGGCGTCTTCACCCTGCGCCCCGCGGAGCTGCTGCCCGTGACGCTGAGCTTCGACGTCCCCGCGACGCAGGGGCCCGTGCGGTTGGAGTGGGAGCGAGGCACGGAGCGCGAGGCCCTCCTCCTCACGCAGCGCCCCGCGAGCCCTGGCGACACGGAAGGACAACCCGGGTGGCCCCTGCGCGTGGAAGAGCTCCCACCGGGCAGGGAGGCCGCGGGCTCGGCCCTCTTTCATGGACGGCTCGCCTGTACGTCCTGCCATGGCGGCCTGGCACGGCCCGAGGGCCCGCGCATCGCGCCCTTCCTCGGCGACTTCGCCCGGGTGGGCGCCACCCGTGTCGCGGGAAAGAGCGCGGCGCAGTACGCCTACGAGTCCCTGCTCGACCCCGACGCCTTCATCCCCCCGGAGTGCGCCGAGCGTCAGCCCTGTACACGGCCCACCCTCATGCCCCTGTACGGAGAGTCGCTGTCGCCCCAGGAGATGGCGGACCTCGTCAGCTACCTCATGAGCCTGCGGGGAGGAGGGTGAGCATGAGGGAGGCATGGCGGCAACGGTTGGCGCTCGCGGTCCTGCTCACGCTCGGCATGCTGGGCTGGGAGCTGTGCCTGCTGGAGCTGCTCTCGGGCGGCTTCGATGTCCCGGCGAGCGCGCTGGCGCCACGCCTGGCCAGGGACGCGATGCTCCTCTTTCCCCTCTGGCTCGTGGCGCTGTGGCGCACGCGTCCGGAGAAGCCGCGCGACGGCGCCGCCCTGTCCCTGTGCTTCCTGCTGCTGCTTCTTCCCGTGGCCGCCGGACGAGCCGTGCTCCAACGCCAGCAGGCGAGTCCTCCCCCGTCCGAAGCCATGGAGGGACAGGCCCTCTCCGCGACGGAGCCGGCGCTGGGGGACGAGGGCCGCTTCCTCTGCGCGACCGTGGGCGCGGACGTGTCCGCCATCTCTCCTGAGCCGGCCAGTGATTCGCCGATGGCGACGGCGTGGACGGGGATGAGGGACGCGCTGCTGCTTCAGGTCCCCGTCCTTCCCCTGACGCTGCTGCTGCTGCGCCGCCGCTCGAGGCCCACCGCCTCCGAAGCACGCGCGGCCACTCCGGCGCTCGGGCCGCTCCTCCTCCTGGGAATCCTCTGTGGCTGGCGCTCCGATGGAGGGCCCCCGTCGCCCCGCCTGTCCTCTCTTCAGCAAGGCGAGGGAGTGTGCCGCCCTGGAGCGCCCGTGAGGACGTACTCCGTGGCCGCCATCGCCGTCGACCGTCCGCTCAATGCCCACGGCGATCATCAACCCCAGGGCCTCATGTACGTTCTCGAGGAGGAGCGCACCGCCCCCGGGTTGCACGGCGAGCCCATCCAGCCGCTCGTGCTGCGCGCCAACCTGGGAGAATGCCTCCTCCTCCACTTCACCAACCGGCTGGCCACCGGGCCCGCGGCGCTGCGCATCGAGGGCCTGCCAGCCACCGTGAGCGGCAGGAGCCCCGAGGGCGGTTTCGTCCCTGGAACCTCCGTACCGCCCGGACGGGGCCTCACGTATGTCCTCGCCCTTCCCGAGTCACCGGAGGCGGAGGGCACCTACCTCCTTCACGACTCGGAGGAGGGAGGAGCGCGGGAGGCACGGGGGCTCTTCGGAGTCCTCGTCCTGGAGCCCGCGGGCGCCAGGTACCGTGACGCCTCCACGGGCGAGCCGCTGCGGCACGGCACGGGCTGGGAGGCCCTCATCGACGTCCCCTCGGGAGAGCACTTCCGGGAGCTGGTGCTGCTCTACCATGCCCTGGGTCCCCCCGAGTCCGCCGACGTGCGCTCCGCGAGCGGCGCCCCACTGCCCGTGCTGGACGAGATGGCGGGCCCCTTCCGGGCTGGAGCATTCGGCGTCAACTACCGCAGTGAGCCCCGGTTCGATCGGGAGGAGCACCTCCCGGAAGACGGCGAGCGGCGCCCCTCCCCTCGCCGGAGGTTGGCGACACCGGCGCTCCGCTCGTACCTGGGCGAGCCCGTCAAACTACGCCTCGCGCACGCGGGGAGCGCGGAGTTCCACGTCCACCACGTGCACGACGGGAACGAGCGCCGCGGCGGCGGCGAACCGCCCCAACTCCTGAGCCCGGGGCGTGGACGGACCCTCCTCCTCGGCCAGCCCGGCGGCTTCCCCCAGGCGCCGGGAAGATTCCTCGTCCATTGTCACGTGCCCAACCATTTCACCGGAGGCGAGTGGCTCGAGTGGCACGTGTTCTCCGCCCCCCAACGCGGGCTCGCTCCACTGCCGTCCCCGAATCACCGGTGAAGCGGAGGCGCCACGCTCGCGGGGTGCGACAACATGTCCCATCCCTCGTGCGAAACATCCAGCCTACAAGCCGGGCCGACGTCTCCCCTGGAGGAACACGGATGAAGGCCCACTCGCCCCCGCTTCTCGCCGTCGCAGTCTTCCTGCTGTGCCAGACCGCCCAGGCCCATATCTCGGTGGTCTCCGGTCCCGCCTTCGCGGGAAAGAGCCAGGAGCTCACGTTCAAGGTCGGTCACGGCTGCAACGGCGCGGACACCTTCCGCGTGGAGATCCGCATCCCGGACGGAGTGACCTCGGTGCGCCCGCTGGACTCGGTGTTCGGCAAGGCCGTCGTCTCGAAGGACGCGGCGACGGGGAAGGTGAAGTCGGTGACCTGGACGAAGGCCGCCGCCGACGTACTGCCCGGAGACACCCAGCTCTACAAGTTCACGCTGAGCGCCTCCCTGCCGGACGCGCCCTTCACCCCGTTGTTCTTCCCGACGATCCAGTCCTGCCGCGCCGCGGATGGCACCGAGTCGACCACCGAGTGGGTGGGCACCACTCCGCACCAGCACGACGGCAACACGGGCACCACGCCCACGGAGGAGCCGGCCCCCTCTGTCTTCCTGTATCCCGCGCGCACGCCCGGCTGGAACAAGTACACCGTGGACCAGCACGTGCACGATCTCTCGGTCTTCAACGACGCCCAGATCGTCTGGTCGGGAAACGCCGCCTACAGCCCCAATGCGGCCACCCAGCAGTTGATCGCGAAGGAGCCAGACACCCAGACGCTCCGGGAGCTCCATCCGGGCACTGAGATCTGGGTCAAGTACTGAGCGAGGAGTCCGCGATGCGTCCCTTCCTCATCCTGGCCGCGCTGTCACTGTTCTGCGCTTGTCCCTCGAGCACTCCCGCTCCATCGGACAAGCCCGGAGAGACCCCCTCCGCCGGGCTTCCCGCGGAGCTGAAGCCCCCGACCTCCCACCAGGAGCGTCCCCCCACGGGACCGGGGCTGCCGGGTGACCTGAAGCCCCCCGGTCACTGAACCGGAGAGCTCGAGGCGGAGGACGTCAGGCCTGCACTTCCGCCCCTTCGGCCACCCACGGGCGCTTCCGCACCGCTTCCTTGATCCACAGGATGTGCCGCTCCTCGTCGCGGCGGTTCTTCTCGATGAGCGTGCGCACCTCGGGGCTCCAGTCGAAGCTCAGCGCCAGCTCATAGGCCCGGTTGGAGAACTCCTCGTTGCCGAGCATCGCCACCAGCGCGGCCTCCGTCCCCATCAGGCTCGACATCGCCGTCAGGCCCCTCATCGCCGCGCCCTTCAGATCCGGCCGCAGATCCACCGCCTCGCCGCCGAACCGGAGGATGAAGGCGTTGAGGTCCTGCACGTGGCGGACATGGTCCACCCGGAATTCGTTCAGCCGCTCGCGCACCAGCGGCTCCTTCACCCGGGCAATCGCCGCGTCATACGCCCCCACCGCGTCCACATCGAGCTGAGCCAGGCTGCGCAGCTTCTCCACCTCGGACTTGCGTGCCATGTCGTCCTCCCCCCGCCCTCATGAAAAATCGACCCGGGCAATGTGCGTGGACCCGCCCGCACGGCCAACCCCACCGCCTCCGCGCCCGCTCGGACAGCAGGCAGGGCGGCATCTCCTCCCCGGTGTCCCGTCACGCCTTCGCCGTGCGCACATTCCCTCCATGGCTCTCACCAACGGAGGCATCTGCCATGAAGAATGAAGACGCGGTCACCACCAATGTCGAGCTGCAGACGCGGCGCATTCCCTCCATCAGCTTCCTCGGAGTCGCCATCGGGTGCATGGCCGCCAGCGCCCTGCTGATGGTCACCGGCCGCAAGACCTGGGCGAACTTCGTCGGCCAGTGGGCACCCACCATCCTCATCCTCGGGACCTACAACAAGATCGCCAAGACGTTCTCCGCTCCCATCGACGAGCACGAGCGCGTCCGGCATGGCGACCACGCCTCCCTGCTGAAGTCGCCCGAGGAGCTCACCCGCCAGATGTCGCCCCAGCCCGTGAGCTGAGCGGATTGACGGATGCGCCTACCCTCACCCCGTCCCTCTCCCAGAGGGAGAGGGGTGGGGGCACATTCAGGCCCTCGCGGGACTCGCTCCGGTGGGCGCCTCGCTCCGGCCCTCGCACTGCCGCTCCGCTCGCCGGTGCTTCATCACGATGACGATTCCCACCAGCGCGCTCACCAACATCAGCGCGTTCGTCACCACGAACACCCAGTTGCGCACCAGCAGGCTGTAGAAGGTGAAGCCCGTGGAGGCGGTGATCTGCCCCACGAAGAGCCACTTCGACACGCCCTTGCTCGTGCCCGACTTCCACTGCTTGTACACCTGATTCCCGATGGTCAGCACCAACACGAACGAGCTGAACCACCCGATGGCTTCGCTCCCCATACGCTCAACGATGCGCATGTCCTCGGGGACAGGACGGGCCCTCCCCCGTGGGACGGGCGGGCGGCCTGGCGGAGCGCGGAAGGGAATGCGCGGCATCCCCGCCGGAGCGGACACACCCTCCCTCCAATGAACCCCAACCCGCAGCCTGGAGGTGCGCCATGAAGATTCGTGACGTGATGACTCCGGACGCCGTCGCCGCCCACCCGGAGACGACCCTGATGGGCGCCGCCGAGATGATGCGCCTGCTCAACGTGGGCTCACTCCCCGTCATGGACGGCGAGCGCGTCGTCGGCATCATCACCGACCGCGACATCGTCGTGCGAGGCCTCGCCCTGGGCTTCAACCCCCAGAGCGCCTCCGTCGCGGACGTGATGACGCGCAACGTGCAGACGTGCTCCGTGGACGACGACGTCGAGGACGTCGCCCATCAGATGCGCGAGCTCCAGGTGCGCCGGTTGCTCGTCGTGGACGAGCACGAGCGCCTCGTCGGCATCGTCTCCCTGGGGGACCTGGCCATGGAGATGGAGGACCAGACGCTCGCCGGGCGGGTGCTCGAGGGAATCTCCGAGCCACCCGTGTCCCTGGCGCACTGAGGGCCGCTAGAAGCCGAGCGTCACCAGGTAGGCCGTGCCGTTCTCCGTGCCCGTGCGGTAGCTGAGCGGCGCGCCGACGACGAGGGTGGGCGGCATGCTTCCACTCCCCGCCACCAGGGCCAGATCGCTCCCGAAGTTGGAGCGCTCCGTCACGTCGCCCGTCAGCGTGAGCAGCGGCGAGACCGCGCCCGTGGTCGTGGGCCCGCCCGCGTAGACGAACACCGCGCCGCCACCGTCCGAGGCCACCGACGCGCCCGGTGCGCCCACCACCAGCTCTGGCGCGCCGTCGCCCGTCAGATCCACCCCACCCGCCAGCGACGTCCCGAAGCCCACCGCCCGCGAGCGGTGCACCAGCACCTTGGGAATCAGCGCGCTGTCCATGGCGCCCACCACCACCTCACCCGAGGCCGGCCGGCGGCTCACCAGCTGCGCGATGTCGAACAGCAGCACCGCGGGCTGCGTGACTCCGTTGTACGTCACGTTCGCCGCGCTCACCGCCAGGTAGTCCGGGCCGGTCTTGCCCAGCACGCGGCCCGCGCGCGCCGTCGCCACGCCCAGGCTGATGAAGGTCATGCCCACTTCCGAGTCCGCGGCCAGCCGCACCGTCGACGGGACCTTGCGCGTCCCACACTTCACCCCGTTCGGGTCGTAACCGAACGCCACCACCACGCCACCGCGCTGGCCGCCGTCCGTGTAGCGCCACGCCACCTCGTCGCAGCCATCCGCGTTCAGGTCACCCAGCGCCGCCGGTGCCGACGTCTGCTGCACGAGCGAGGGCGGCTGTCCGGGATTGCCCGGGAGGATCAGCGTGGGCGCGGTGTAGATCGGATCGCACCCCATGGTCAGCTTCGTCAGCGAGACGTCATCCGGAGCGCGGCCCAGGAGGATGTCGATGCCGTTGGTGCGCAGCATCGCGATGTCCTGCTTGCCGTCCCCGTTGAAGTCGAAGCCGCCCAACACTCCGCGCCCCATGCTCTGGCGCTTGCAGTTGTTGGTGTTGCCCACGGCCGTGCACCCCTCGATGGTTCCCGGCGCCCACAACCGGTAGGCGGGCTTGAAGCTCCCATCCGCCTGGCCCAGCGACACCAGCACGCCGCCGAGCTGCTGGTTCGTGGCGGGAAGGCACTCGGGGCGCTCCAGGTGGTACACCGGGGTGATGTCCGTGGCCTTCGAGGCGGTCCCCGGAACGAACAAACCCGGCGCGCCGATCACCACGTCCTGACGCCCATCACCGTTGAAGTCCGTGAAGGCCACGTCCGTGCCCACGTTGCGCCCCGCGACGAGCGACGAGAAGCTCCCCTCGCCCGCGAGCGAGGCCTTGCCGTCCTGGCTGAAGGACCAGGCGCGGCCGATGGACGGCTCGTAGCCATCCGCGTTGGCGCCGCCCGAACCGGAGAAGCCCGGCGAGCCCACCAGCGCCACCGCGCCCGTCACGCCCCTGGCCACCGCCACCTTCTCACCGAAGAGCTCCACGCTCGGCCGCGCCGGCGCCATGGCGGACGTGCGCGTCCACTGCGCGAGCGAGTCGCCCGCCTTGACGAAGGCATCCACCCGTCCGGTGAAGGCCAGCCCGGGCGCGGAGGCGCGAGCCGCGAAGGCCACCAGCCCGGCGCTCCCCGGCAGCGGCCACGCCGCGAGCCCCGCGCCGAAGACATCCGACTTCGCCTGTCCCGGGAGGAAGGAGAGCGACTTGTTGAGCACGGCGCCGCGGCTCAGGTCCGCCAGCGGGTAGACGAGCACCTTGCCACCGAGGCGCAGCGTCGTGTTCCCCGGGGCCGGAGGGCTCGCGTGGGGCGCGCCCAGCAGCAGCTCCGGACCGGGCTTGCCGTCCACGTCCAGCACCGCCCAGCTCCGCCCCGCCAGGATGCTGCCCGCGTCGCCATACAGCCGGGCCCAGGCCGCGTCGCGCTTCACCTGCGCCGGCGTGGCCGCGGGCTCGCCCGTGGGCTTGTACGCGCTCACATCGAAGAGCAGCGCTCCGCCCGCGTCGGTCATGGCGCCCTGGCCACCGCTGGCCTTCAGGTCCGGCGAGTCGGCACGATCCGCCAGCGCCATCAGCAGCGCGGGCCGCGTCCCCTCGCCCGGCACGACGTCCAGCTTCCAGAGGCCCTCGTCGTCTTTGAGATTGGCGATGTTCGCGGGCAGCACGTACACGTCCGGCGACTCGCGGAACCGCGTCCCCGAGGAGCGCGCGAGGTACACGGACACGGCCTGCTGCCCCATGTCGGTGGTGCCATCTTCCTTGAGACGCGTCACCTTGCTCAGCGCCGCCACGTCCGGCAGCCCGTCCCCGTTGAGGTCGGCGACCTTCAGCACGCGACCCAGCTCCGTGCCACCCCGGGACTCGACGGCCCCCGTCTTGCCCAGGTCCAGTCCACCCAGACGGATGGTCGGCAGATCCGACACCGCCTCGCCCGGGGTGAGCAGGAAGATGTCCACCACGCCCCGTTTCAGCGTCACCGAGCCCGTCAGGTCGCCCGTGGGCGAGCCCACCACCAGGTCCACGTCCCCGTCCCCGTCCGCGTCCGCGAGCGCCAGACCCGCGCCGAAGGAGCCGCTCCGTCCCACGCCCGCGAGCGGCGCCCGGAGGAGCTCCGGCCCATTCGCGCCGAAGCGGTACAGGTACACCGCGCCCGCGTCATCCGCGGTGAAGTCCGCGCCCGGCGACGACACCGCCAGCTCCGCCCTGCCGTCCTTGTCCAGGTCCCCGGCCACCACCGTCTCGCCGAAGCGGGCCGTGCGCGTCTCGCCCGTCAGGGTCCACGTGGGCTTGTCGGGCAGTCCCGCCGGGCTCCCCTTGAAGATGAACACCGCGCCGCCCTGGGGCCTGGCCAGGTCGCTCTCCGCCTGCCCCACCGCCACGTCCGGAATGCCGTCTCCATCGAAGTCCGCGGTCACCACCGAGACGATGTCCGTGAGCCGCCCGTGCGCCCGGGTGTCGCGCTTCAGCTCGTCCAGGATGCGCACGGACACGCGCGCCTTCTGTCCGGTGAAGGGATCCGCCACCTCCAGCACCGCCAGGCCCTTCGCATCGGGCTCGGCCGAGAAGGAGCCGTTGGCCAGAGTGCCCGGACCGGACACCTTCGTCCACGTCACCCGATCACTGCCGCCCACCGAGCCCAGCGGCGCCGACGAGCCCGCCGGCACCGCCATCAGCGCCGGGTCTCCGCGCAGCTGCGCGTCCGCGCGCACCTCGAACTGAAGGACGGCCTCCTCGCCCGTGCGTCCATCCCGCACGCGCACCAGGTCCACGCCCTGCCCCGTGCCCGCCTTGTACACACCCGTATCCGACAGCGTGCTGTTGCCCGCCGCGTTGCGCTCCAGCGTGAAGATGGGCGTCCCCAGCTGCCCCGACACCTGCACCTGGAAGGTGGTGCCCGGCTTCACCGTGGCCCGTCCGGGCGCCACGTCGAAGCCCGTCACCACGGTCACCTGCGCCCGCGCATCACCCGGGCAGCGGGCGTCCTCCACCACCAGCGTGTCCGTCGCGGGCGTGGAGCCGGCGATGAAGCGCGACCCGCGCATCTCTCCCGACGAGCCCCCGGCCTCCACGCGGAAGCTGTAGTAGCCGGTGCCTCCCGTGGCCGTCAGGGTGACGGGATTCTTCACGTGCACCCGGTCCGGGCTCGCGGTGAGGGTGAGGGGCGGCAGCCCCGCGCAGGGATTCACCGAGGGAGGCAGCTCGGGCAGCTCCTCCTCCGGGTTGCAGGCCGCGCCCAGGAGCGCGAACGCGAGCGACGCGCGGAAGATTCGATTCATGGAGGAATGCCTCAGGGGTTGGCGCCAGCAGTCGCCCAGCGCTGGATGATGGAGATGAGCTGAGGATCCAACGGACCGTCAGCGGGCATGCGCTGATCCCGCACCGCCGCGACGATGAGGGCCGCGTTGTCCTTCCACAGCTGATACGTGGACAGCTGCCGGCCGGGACCCGAGGTGTGGCAGCTCGCGCACCGCGCCACGTGGATGGGGCGGATGTCCTTCTCCCAGCTGAGCACCGACGTGGAGACGGGCTGGTAGGAGAAGGAGACGGCGCGGCGGGCCTCGGTGCCATTCGCGTAGCGCGCCACGGCGCTCAGCGTGTGCACGCCCGGCGCCAGCCCATCGAAGGAGAAGGGCTTGGGCGTCCCGTCCGCCTCCACCCCGCCGAGGCTGAAGGCCGGCCCGCTCACCGGCAAGTCCATGCCCGCGACCTGGAAGGTGACGCTCTCCGGCGCATCGCCCGGCGCCACGCGCGCGCGCACCACCAGCGAGTCCTCCACCACCCGCATGCCCTCGTGCAGGCCCAGCACGCGCGGCACCGGGCCCCGGCTGAACGCCACCGTGTCGGCGCCCACCTTCGCCCAGACGCAGCCACTCTCGTCCGCCGTCAGCAGGCGCAGGTTGCCCGTGTCCACGCCCGAGGCCTGGCCCCACGTGCCCTTGTCCGCGTCATGGAGGAAGAGCCCATCGGCCGTCTTCACCCAGACGAAGCGCCCCGCGGCCACCACCTGCTCCGGCGGCTCCTCCAGCGCCACCTCCCGCCACCCGTCCGCCGCGTTGCGCAGCAGCCGCTCCGACGTCAGCAGCCACACCTCCGCCGCCCCCTTCTCCGACTCTCCCAGCCCCGCCAGCCCCACGACGGCCTCTTCCTTGTTCAGCGGCACCTGGGCCTGGCGCACCTGCCACGTCCCCGCCGCCGTCTGGATGGCGTTCCACAGCTTCTCCTCGCGGATGAACCACAGGGCCGGGGACACGCCCTCGGCCGGCGCCACCACCAGCGAGCTGATGCCCACCAGCGGCTGGCCGTCCACCTTGAGCTGGGACAGCGCGCCGTCACGCAGTTGGAAGAGGCCCGAGGCATGCGCGAGCCACGCCGAGCCATCCGGCGTCACCACCGAGGCGCTCATCCCCACGCTCAGCGCGGCCCTCCAGGGCGGGGCGATGATCCACCCCGCCTGCGCCAGGAAGAGGCCGTTGTCCGTCTCCACCAGCGCCGAGCCCGGCCCCATCCGGAAGACGGAGCGACCACGCCCCGGCGTCACCGGGTTGCCCGGGTGGTTCTCCAACGGAGCCTTCGTCCCGTCCAGCCGCAGGCGGACGAGCTCGCCCGCCGTCGTCACGAAGACGCCTCCTCCCGTCTGGTCCGCGAAAGCCGACGAGGGCGCCACCTCCGCCTGCGCCTTCACCTGCGCGGGCTGGAAGGCCTCCGGCTTGGGTTTGTCCTGGGGGAGCGAGTTGCAGGCCGCCATCAGGCCCGCGAGCAGGAAGGGGTAGACCCTCACCCCAACCCTCTCCCAGGGGGAGAGGGCGCCGACACGGTACGAAGCTCGAGTGTTCATTACGCCAACAGGGCTTTGAGGGGTTCGACGCGCGTGATGCTGTAGTCCAGTTTGGCCGACGCCAGCACCGTCGCGATGATGTGCTCGGGGAGGATGTTCGTCCCGTTGTTCGGGTCCGACTCACCCGTGTTCAGGTCCAGCACGGCCGGCGCCATGTTGATGTCACCGCTCCTGCCGAACGTCAGGTTGTGCTTCAGCCCGGCGCCCATCAGCAGGCAGCTGTTCGTCTGGTGGTGGTCGCGCCCGCTCGTGGAGTTGATGACCGGGGTGCGGGCGAACTCGGAGAACACCAGGATGGTGGTGTGGTCCATGAAGTTGCCACCCGCCGGGTGCGCCGTCCTCCGCAGATCATCCACCAACGCGCCCAGCGCGTCGAAGCCCGTGCGCTGGTTGATGGCGTGCGTCGTCTGCGTGCCGAAGTGCGTGTCCAGGCCACCGGCCAGATTGATGGACACGCACTGGCTGATGCCCTTCTTGAGCGCCGTGGCCACCAGCGCCGCGCGGCCCGCCGCGTTGTCGTAGGGGCCCGAGGCTGGCAGCCCGTAGAAGGAGCGCACCTCCGCGTTCTCCGCCAGCTCGAAGCGGAACGCGTTGTCCAGCCGGCCCGACAGCACCTGCCGCATCTGGTCGCGGCTCGTGCCGTACGTGGCGCCCACGCCTCCCGCGCCGTACGCCGCCTCCTCGCAGCTGATGGGCTGGCCGCGGAAGTCCACCAGCTGCTTCTCCAGCTCGCTGTCGAGCTGCCGCGGGCTGGCCGCCAGCGTGAGCAGCAGATCCTTCGCCTGGCTCACCTTGAGCGCGTTGGCCGTGCCCGGGTAGGTGTCGTTGTACGTCTCGACGTTGTATGCGATGGAGGGGATGGGCACCCGGGGCATCATCTGCCCCACGACCTCGGTGGCCGTGGACGAGCCGCGCGCCGCGGCCCCGATGGGACGCTTTCCGGTGATGAAGTAGCGCATGCCCTCTTCATGCGCCAGCGTGGTCATGTTGATGCCCCGCACCACCGCCATCAGGTCGTAGTGCGCGGCCAGCCTGTCGCCCACCGCCGGACCGAAGGTGATCTTGGAAGGCGCCGCGCCCGAGCGCGTGGGCGGCACGACGGGCCGGTTCGGGAAGCGCGCGTCGGTGAACAGGTCGTAGCCCGGCTGGATGCGCGTCTCGGCGATCCTGTCCACGGTGAAGATCGTCGGATCCCTCGGGTCGAAGGCGAGCAGCTGATCCCACCCTCCCGAGAAGTAGACGAAGACGAAGCAGCGGTCCGCGGGCGCCAGGGCGGAGGCCTGGGCGAAGGCGCGGAAGGGCAGGCCACCGAACACGGTGGCGCCCATGAAGCCGGCGGCGGCCTTCAGGAAGGTCCGGCGGCCGGTAGAGGTCTCTGGGTTCTTCTTCATGGATGCATCTCCCCGTGCCGTCAGTAGGTGAGGAAGCGCGAGTCCGTCATCAGCGCGATGCACACCGCCGCCAGCGCCTGGTCTCGCTTCTGGATGGTCTCGGCGCGCGTGGCCGCCTGGGTGAAGAAACCCGCCCAGCGCGTCAGCTCCTCGCCCTGCAGCGGCGCACCCCAGAAGCGGGTGGACAGGTAGCCGAGCATGTCACGCACCTGGGTGTCCGACAGCTTGCGCAGGTCGCTCACCGCCCCCGTGGGCAGGGTGCGGCTGAGCACGCGCTGCGCCGGGTCGGTCAGCTTCACCTCGGCCGCCGCCTGGGCCAGACACACCTCGCGGGCCCCGTCCTCGAGGAACTTGGCGAAGACGAGGTTGGGCTCGGTGCTCTCCTGGTTGATGAGCGCGTAGTCCGGCCGTCCCAGCGAGGTGGCCACGCCCTCGAGCCCGGTCCACGGCCGGCCCACGGCCACCTCGATGGAGCGGGCGAGCTGGTTGACGGTGATGCGGCGCGGCGAGCGCCCCACCCGGCCGTCCTGCAGCTCCGGGTCCGGCAGCGGCGTCACCGACGACGCGTGCGGGTTGATGACGGGCTGCATCTGTCCCTCCTCCGGGGGAGGAGTGGACGGGGTCTTCTCGCACGCGGCGGCGCCGAGCGCGACGAGCGCGAGCATGAGCAGGCGGCGCATCAGTCGATCCTCCGGTAGGCGTCGGTCATCACCAGACGCTCGATGAGCGCCTTGAAGCGGTGGCCGTCTCGCGCGAAATCCTCGGCGAGCGGCTCCAGGTAGAGGCGCTTCTCCTCGGCGGACATGGGCCGGCCGAGGAACTCCTGCCAGACGCGCCGCACCGTGCAGCGCTCCAGCTCGCCCGTCTGCATCATGCGCTGCACCAGCAGCTGCGGGCCGCCTTCGATGTTCTGCTCCTCGTCCGCGGTGCGGTAGAGGTACGTCTTGAGCATGCCCAGCGAGCTGGCGCCGTCGCCGTCGTAGGCCTGCATCACGTACTGGCCGCACTCGTTGTTGCAGGTGGTGTTGCCCGAGAGCGCGCAGTCGCGGCACTTGGGATCGAACCGGGGGAAGTGGGAGGGATCCAGGAAGAGGGCGCCGCGCTCGGCGTAGCGGCCCCAGTGGGCGCCGGTGGGCTCGATGGTGGCGTGGCAGTAGTTGCAGCCGCAGCGCTTGGCCAGGTTGTTCTCCCGGTTGCACGCGTCCTCGGCGGCCGGCTGGCGCGCGTTGTCCGGCGGGGCGAACGACTTGCACAGGAAGGCCGCGTAGAACTGGTTGACGCGGGCGCGCTGGGTGGGGAAGCGGTAGAGGAAGGAAGGCGTGGTGAGCACTCCCGAGTGCTCGGACTCGCGCACGTACTCCTTCCAGGTGGCCGTCTCCGCGAAGGGCACCACGGGCAGCGCCGTGGCGTCCGCCGGCGGGCTGATGCTCAACACGCCCAGGCCCTGCTGCGGGCTGCGGTAGAGCTCGGAGAGCGGGCCGTTGAGGAACGAGCGCGGCGTGGTGAGGATGTTGAAGTAGGGCTCGTCGCGGCGCACCACCGAGTCGGCGATGAGCTCGGGCTCGGCGTTGATGGCATCCACGCGCAGCCTGTGGACGTTGACGGTGTTGTCGGCCACCTCGCAGCGCTCCATTCGATCACCACAGCCGCAGCTGCGATCGTTGTTGAAGCGCGTGGTGGTGCAGGACTCCATCGTCCACGGGTTGGACACACGCGTCTGCGCCTCGATGGCGCACACCCGCACCTCGGCCCCCGTGGTGCTCCAGAAGGGCGCGGGCCGGGTCACGTAGCCCTCGCGCTGGATGCAGCCATTCTGCGGCTGGTAGGCACCGTTGATGGGGAAGCCCCGGTTGTCCTTCCTCTCGCCGAGCTCCAGCGAGCACCGGTCGAGCCGCGTCAGCGGCGTGGAGGACGTGGGATTGGGGTGCTTGAAGCCGACCACCCGGCCCGAGCCGTCCGTGGCCAGCACCTCTTCCGAGAGCGCGGCCGCGTTGGTCTTCGTCGGATCCGGCAGGCACAGGTGCGGCAGCAGCGTGCCGTTGGACTGGCGCCGCATGTCGCAGAAGTAGAGGTACTTGGCGGGGATGCGCCCCTTGGACACCGCCAGCTCACACGAGGTGATGGTGGCGTCGGTGGGGTTCTGATCCAACCGGTCGCAGCGGTAGTAGGTGGTGTCGTAGTCCCAGCTCACCGGCAGCGGGACGCCGCGCGTGTCGTAGCACGTCTTGGCGGCGGTGGGCTCGGCATGCGGATCCTGCCGCGGGCTGTTGCACGAGTCCTGGGGGATGAAGCTGTCACAGCCCTGGCCGTTGGCGCCGCGCAACTGGCGGCTGCTGTTGCCGCGCAGGGAGTACGCGTCCGTGGCGGAGCCCGCGCCGGACAGGCGCGAGTTGCCGTTGTTGTTGACGCTGGAGCTCACGTTGCTCCACAGCAGCGCGCGGTGGTAGGCGCGGATGCGGGAGTAGAACTCCTCCTTCTGCATGAGGGCACGGACATCCTCGACCGTCACCTCACCCTTGGCCTGGGCGGCCTTGTACTCCTCATAGGTGGGTGGACGGCCGAGCAGATCCAGGGAGAGTTGGCGCAGGTGGCGCTCGAGGGGAACCTTCGACACCGGGGCACACACCGGACCATCCGCCAGGGCGGCGGTGGCGCCCATCAGGGCGGTGGTTACCAGGGGAGCGAGGAAGCAGCGTGCGAATCGCACGGGAACCTCCGGGGGGCGCAGCGGGGGGAAACGACGGCGCCACTTATGCCAGGAATTCAACTTAATTGCTATATGCCCACACTACTCAGAGTGAAACAAAATGAGAAAAACGTCCTGGGTGAGGCGCCGGTTGCATGCAAGGCACAAGCAGGACAGAAAGGTGTGCCATGTCTGATGCCGCCCACGCTCCGCTCACCCGGGTGAGCGATCGCAACTTCTTCATCTTCACCGCGGTGGTGTCCGCCGCGGCGCTGGCCTTCCTCGCGTACATCCTCCTCATCCGCCGGGGAGGACCGGTGGAGGGGGTGGATCTGCGCTTCCTGCCGGCGGTGAACGCGAGCTTCAACGCGCTGGCGGCGACATTCCTGGCCGCGGGCTGGGTGGCCATCCGCCGGGGAGCACGGCGGGTGCACCAGTACCTCATGGTGTCCGCGTTCGCGTCCTCGGCGCTCTTCCTGGTGTGCTACCTGGCGTACCACTTCGTGCACGGAGACACGCGCTACGCTGGGACCGGGATGATGAGGACGGTGTACCTGCTCATCCTGGCCAGCCACGTGCTGCTGTCGCTGTTCGTGGTGCCGGGCGCGCTGCTGGCCTTCTACTTCGCCTGGCGCAACGCCTTCGCGAAGCACCGGAAGGTGACGCGGTGGCTGGCGCCCATCTGGCTCTACGTGTCCGTGACGGGCGTGGTCATCTTCTTCATGCTGCGCGGCAGCCTGCCCGCGGTGCCCTGAACGGCGGACGAAGCGGGAGCCTCGGTGCTCCCGCCGACCGGGTCATGACGGCCCCATCCCGGTCACGCCCCCGAGCCCATCACCTTCGCGGCCCAGCGGCGTGTCGAATCGTCCACATGCGTCATCAACAGGTCGAAGCGCCCCGCGCGTAGCAGTTCCACCAGCCGCTCATCCCGCGAGAGAATCCCGGTCGCGTCCCAGGGAAAGGTCAGCTCCTTTTCTCCCGACTCCCGATAAGCCGGGTGTGAGACCAGTGCCTCCAGATAGCGCGAGTAGCTATCGAAGAACCGGTCCACGTTCGAGGCGACGGGAATGACCTTGGGCTCGGGCTCGTGGGTATCCACCATCACCACGGGCTGCCTTCCCCACGCATCCGCGAGGCCAGGCACGGTGGCATAGGTGTAGGCCAGTCCCATCTCACTCCCGAACACCAGCACGGGCGCACCCAGCTCTTCCCACCAGTTTTCCCGCCACCACTTGTTCTCCTCCGCCAGCTCATGCACCTGCTCGTCGGAGCGGGTGAGCACCCAGCACATCACCTCCGTTGCGAACGCCGCGTGTCCCAGGCGCGAATAGACGCTCGCCAGGACCGGATCGAAGTCAACGCCCTCCACCAAGCTCCCAGCCTTCAACGGCTCACGGGCCGGCGGCCCGGTCCTCAGTCCCAGATTCAACCGCTGGCACACGTCCAACAGCCGTTCCAACCCGGGTAGGTCCATGGGGTCCATCGTTCCTTACCAGTCGAAGCCAGGGAACTGACTCCGCAACTCGCGCAGTGCGGCGTCCCTGGCATCTGCCGTGGTCTTCACCAGTCCTGGAGGGTCCGACGGCCGGTGATACCAGGACTCGAAATGCCCATCGATGATCTCCGCGGCTCGCCTCACTTCATCGGCCGTAGGGCTGGGGCGGGCCTGTCGAAACCTCCCCCACAGGAGGTTGACTTCCTTGTGCACATGCTCTCGCACCATTGCCAGGTTCTCCCCGGCATTGATGTCTTCAGCGGGAAAGAGATGGGCATACTGCATGGGACGCCGATGATGGATTTGAAGCTTTCCTCGTAGCTGTCTCAGGGCATCCGCGAACTGCGGGTACAGCTCCATGTAATAGTCACGAGCTGCGTTTCGCAGGTCCCTTTTCAGGGTGTCATCCAACGGTTGCTGAATGACCTGCTCCAGTCGAACGAAGAGGCGTCGCAGCGCCTCGCGCTCGCTGTGTGTCAGGGCCTGCTCTCCATCCAACGCCACCTTGCGCCAGAGCTGCTCGAGAGCTTTCTTCTCCTCCCCGGACAGCCGTTTGAGCGCCGTACGCAACCACCCGGCCGCAACCTCGGGCTCGCGCCCCAGTGCCCTCGGCACCCACTCCAGCCCCTTCGTCGCGAAGAAGCCCGCGCCCTTCGCGGCAATGCCCGCCGCGAACCACAGGGCCGCCTCCTCCACTCCCTTCTGCGCCAACCAGGCCGAGCCCTCACGCACGTCCTCGCGCCAGCGCAGCAGCAGGGCCTCGTGCATGGAGCGGTACCAGCTCAGCTCCGGCACGGCCGGGGGTCGCTCCACCCGGGCCGACTCCACCCGGCACCGGGCCTCTGATTCCCCCAGCCGGTACTCGGCGCGCAGCACCACGTGCACCGTGCGCGGGCCCAGTCCCTCGGTGAAAGGCAGCAGCACCTGGACGAGCTGCCCCGTCCCCTGGGGCGAGAACGGCCGTGTGTTACCTCCTATCCCCTCACGCGAGTGCCGCACCTCCTCGCGCAGTTGCCAGTCGACGAGCCGGCCGTCCTCGAGCCGGACTTCGAGCGCCACTCGCGTCGTGCCCCCGGCCGGCACCCGCACGGCCCGTAGCCGCTCCCTGGCCAGGTCGTGGAAGGCAAGGAAGGTGTGGGCCGGGGTGCCTTGCGTGCGAACCGGAAGCGTCTTCGCCTCGGCGGGGCGGGCCGACTGCCGGGTGGCGTCGTACTCCACCGCCCAGCGCGACTCCTCGCGCCGCAGCCTCAGCACCCCCAACCCCGTACGCTGGCCCACGTACCCGGTGAAGACGTGGCGCAGCGCTCGCTCCAACACCGCCGCATCCCCTGTCCGCGCCGCGCTCCCGCCGCCCCCATCCTCCCGGTAATCCACCAGCGTCAGCGCGCCCTGTTCCGCCCAGAAGGTGAAGGCCAGCACCGTCCCCACCTCCTCCACACCGCTGGCCAGGTCCACCACCCGCGCCACCATCCTGGCCACCTCGGCCTCCCGCGCGGCTTCTGGCTCGCGGCCCTCGCGCCGTGCCGCCAGCACCAGCACGCCCACCCTCGCCTCCTCCCGTTGTCGCGCCCGCTGCCGCAGCGACTCCCGGCTGGAGCCCCCATCCACACCGCCCACACCGCGGGAATCGGGAGGCGCCCCCCACGACGTCACTGCTTGCGCCACGCCATGAGGTGTCAACGGCTGGGAGGAGTAACCCCATCGCCGAGCACCCCGAGGTACGCCCATGGCGCACGCGACCTGGAGCACGAGCACGGCCAGGGCCAGCACGTCCCACCCGTGGCGCCGCCGCGCTCCCGCCGGGCACGGACGAACACGACGGGTGGACATGCCTCATCTCCCCAGCAAGCGTGGGATGGAACGCGAAGGCCCGGCATCAAAGGGGGCGCCGCTGGAGCCGTCAAGCCACCGGACGGACGTCTCAGGCCGGCTGTTCCGGCCGCGCCTCTTCCACGCCCACCCCGCGTGGCAGGCGCATGATGAAGACGGAGCCCTGGCCTTCCTGGCTCTCCACGGAGAGGGTTCCGCCGTGCAGGGCCACCAAGCGGTGCGCACTGGCCAGCCCCACGCCGCTGCCGGAGATGGCCGGGGCCACGTTCCTCCCGCGGCGGAAGCGCTCGAAGATGTGCGGCAGGTCCGCCGCCGGTATCCCCATCCCCCGGTCCCTCACGCGCAGCCGCACCCACCCGTCGGGCCCCGGAGACTCCTCGCTCAGCTCCACGTCGATGGGGCCTCCCCGCGGGCTGTACTTCACGGCGTTGCTCAGCAGGTTGTCCAACACCCGCTCCAGGCTCGCCGCGTCCCACTGGCCCAGGAAGTCCGTGCCCTCCACGTGCAGGTGCACCGGATGTGTCGAGGCCAGCGGCCCCAGCTCCTGCATCTTCGTCCGCACCAGCCCCAGCAGGTCCACCGGCACCCTGTGCAGGGGGCGCTCCTGGCCCCGCGTCACCTCCAGGAAGTGGTCGATGAGCTCTCCCATCCGCTGGGTGCCGCGCAATATCTGCTCGAAGCGCGCCTCCACCCCGCCCTTGCGCACCTCCGCGGGCAGCTGGCGGCGCAGCAACTGCGTGCTCAGGAGGATGCTCTGCAACGGCCCCTTGAGGTCGTGCGTGGCGATGGCGAAGAACTCGTCGCGCACCGCGAGGGCCTCGCGCGCCGCCCGCTCCGCGCGCTCCGTCTGGTGGCGGCGCTCCTCCAGCTCGCGCACCATGCGCACCGACTCCACGGCGTTGTGGAGGCTGTGGCGCAGGCGCTCCGGGGTGAAACCCTCCTTGAGGATGTAGTCGTGGGCGCCGGACTTCATCGCCTCCACCGCCACGCGCTCGCTGCCGCTGCCGGTGAAGAACACCGCCGCTGGCGCCCGCTGGCCATATTCCTCGCGCAGCGTGCGCAGCAGGGACAGCCCGTCCATGCCCGGCAGGTGATAGTCCACCACGAGAGCGTCCACCGGCGGAGATTGGCGCAGGCGCTCCAGCGCGCTCTCGGAGGAGCTGACCAGTTCCACCTCCCACCGGGCCTCGGTGTCCTTCTCGAGTGCCCGCCGCAACAGCCTCTGATCGGCCAGGCTGTCATCGACGAGGAGCACTCGCAGGCTCATTCCGTGGGTTCCCCCGCGCCAGGCAGCAACGCGGCGCTGAACCAGAAACACTCCAGGGCTCGCGCGGCCTCCTTCATCTCCTCGCTCCCATCGGGCTTGAAGAGGTAGCTGTTGGCTCCCCCGGCGTAGGCTCCATCCACGTCCTGCTTGAGGTTGGAATTGGAGAAGATGATGACGGGCAGGGAGCGCAGCTCCGGGTCGGCCTTGAGCTGGGAGAGCACCTCCTTGCCGCCAATGCCGGGAAGGTTCAGGTCCAGCAGCACCAGCACGGGCCGGGGTGCCTCCGCGTACGCCCCCCGCTGGTAGAGGTAGTCGAGCGCGGACTCGCCATCCTGCACCCGCACCACGGGCGCGGAGAGCGGCATCCTGCGGGCCACGCGAAGCAACGCCTCGGCGTCCGGATCACTGTCCTCCACGAGCAGCAGGGGCCGTTGCTTCTCCATTACCGAGGCCTCTCTCCCAGGGTGAAGAAGAAGGTGGAGCCCTGGTCGGGAAGGGATTCCACCCACATCTCGCCCCCATGCAAACGAACGAGCCGGCGAGCGATGGCCAGCCCCGCCCCACTCCCTCCACCGTAGGCATGGGCGGGGTGCAACCGGCGGAACATTTCGAAGATGGCCTCGTGAAACCGCTCGGGGATGCCGATGCCGTTGTCTCGCACGAAGAAGACGTATTCATCTGGCCGCCGCCGTGCCGGTGCGGACAGGGGCTCTCCCGGGGCGACGAAGCCCACCTCCACCCAGCGCGGCTTCCCGGGCTGGTGGTACTTGGTGGCGTTGATGAGGAGGTTGGCCCAGACCTGCTGGATGCGCACCCCGTCGCATTCCACCCGGGGCAATGGACGCGGAGTCCGCACCTCTACCTGGTTCTCCCGCAGGCGGGCGGACAGGGTGAGCAGCACCTCGTCCACCAGCGCCCCCATGTCCACCTCGCCCCAGGCCAGCTCCACACGCCCCACCCGGCTGTATTCGAAGAGGGCGTCCAGCTGTCCCTGGGTCCGCCCGGCCAGCCACCGCACCTCCTCGAGCTGCTTGCGGCCCTCCTCTCCCAGGAGGTCGCCGTAGTCCTCCGTGAGGAAGCCCACGTACTGCTGGATGCCCCGCAGCGGCTCCTTGAGGTCATGCGCCACGGTGCCACTGAAGGCATCCAGCTCCGCGTTGGAGCTGGCGAGGGCGGCGGCCTGGCGCAACAGCACGCCCACCAGGGCGCCGCGGAAGCTCGTGGCGGCGGCCACGTCCGCGGCGGCCCAGGGGACGCTCACCCCGCGCACCGTCTCCTGCCAGGCGTCGAAGGAGGCGCGCGGGTGCAGGCGGCTGGCCCCGGGCCCGGGGACCACCGGCTTCTGGGGATTGCCGGCCCAGGTGACGGTGCGGGCCACCTCGGGACGGAACCAGAGGACGAAGCGGGGCGCGTTCTCGTCCAACCGCACCGCGAGCAGACCACTGGCCACGTCCGCGTACCCGGCGGCCGGCTCGTGGAGCCGCGAGAGCCGGTCCGTATGGAAGGCGCCCTCGAAGCGCTGCGCGGCGAGCCACTGTGCCAGCGCGTCCACCTCCGCGAGGGAGGGCGTGGCCCCCACGAGCAGGGGGGCCTCGCCGAGCAGCAGGGCCACGCCGCCCGCGCCGGTGAGGCCGAGGAGGAGGTCACCCTGACGGGGAAGGGCCGTCCGCAGTGTCCCCGCCTCCGCGGAGAGCCGCCCCACGAGCTGGGACTGGAGCTCGGCGCGGCGGGCGAGCTCGGCGGCCGCGGCGGCGCGCTCCTCGGACGCGAGCTGCAGCGACACCAGGCGGGCCAGCACGTCACACGCGCGGCGCGTGGCGGCTGGCACGAGGAGCGGAGCGCGGTGGTGGCACGCGATGAGGCCCCAGAGCCGGCCCTCCCGCACCAGCGACACGGACATGGAGGCGGCCACCCGCATGTTCGCGAGGTACTCCAGGTGCACCGGTGACACGCTGCGCAGGGCCGAGTGGGAGAGGTCCAACGGCCGCCCCAGGGAAGGGAGGACCGAGGGCACCAGGGGCACCGGCGCGGCTCGCGCGTCGGCGATGAGGCGCAGGGTCTTGCGCGTATAGAGGGCGCGGGCCTGGGCGGGAATGTCGCTGGCCGGGAAGTGCATGCCCTGGAAGCTGTCCATGGCCTCGTCGCGGCTCTCCGCCACCACCTCGCCGTGCCAGTCCGCGTCGAAGAGGTAAGCCATCACCCGGTCGAAGCCGGTGAGCACGCGCACCGCATCGACCGCCGACTGGAGCAACCCCTGCGGGCCCTGGGCGCGGGAGAGCGGCGAGAGGAGCAGGTCCACCATGGCCAGCGACTCCTCCTCGCTGGTGAGCTCGGCGGCGGGCTCCAGCTCCAGCACGGTGAGGCCATCGCTGCGGTGCGGCAGGCCGACGAAGTAGCGGCCCGCGGCCTCGACGCGCAGCCCTCCCGTGGGGAAGTGCGACGACAGGGCCCGGGAGAGGAGGACGAGCGAGGACGGATGGAGCACCTCCGCCAGGGACCGACCCAGGAGCGACTCCGGCGAACGCTCCAGCAGGGCTTCGGTGTTGGCGCTCACCACCTGGAGGGTGAGATCCGGCTCGGAGAAGGCCAGCAACACCCCATGTGGTTGGATGCCCCCCAGCAGGTGGATGGGCTCGCGGTCACACTGGGAGAGATCGGCTTCAGAGACGGGAGGACGCATCACCATGGACCTCGTGGACTTCGCGGAGCCAGCCTTCGAAGGCATCGAAGGTGTCCTGGGCGCCCCGCACCACCCTTGGGGCGAGCGCCGGATCCGGGCAGGCCCGGACGAGGGCCTCCCCGAAGGCCTTCCACATGGGTCCCACGGACTCGCCATACGCCCGGAAGAAGACGAAGCCGCCCGCGGCCACGCCCTCGAAGTGGCGCTGGAGGTGTCGCAGGATGAGCTGGCCTCCGAGCGTCGAGCCCTCCAGGACGTAGAGGCAGCCGAGCGCCTCGGGCACGCCGGGCAGGGAGGGCGGGCTCGCGGGCAGGGGCAGCCGCGCCAGCGAGGACTCGTCGTGACCGAGCGCCCGGAGATCCTCGGCCAGCAGGGGCAGCTTCCAGCGCTCGTCCAGGCGCAGCGAGGGGAAGAGACCCGCCAGCCGCGCGGCGAGGAGTGCTTCCAGCGAGGCATGGAGGCCGTAGAGCGCCTCCAGGTGGCGCCGGTACCCGGCCAGGGTGAGATGGGGCTCCATCAGACGCACCACACGCTCGGCGCGCTCATGATGGGGGCGGGTTTCCGCCTTCAACGTCTGCAACAGGGTGCGGGGCTCGGAGGAGAACAAGGCTCCCCCGAGCATGCGCACGAGCGGCGTACCGGGAAATACTCGTGACGTAGGAGTGTCGACATTCCGCCAGCCCGGAAGGGGAGGAAGCACGGAGTGCGCCCCTCCCCGCCCGCCCGGGCCTCGGGCCGGACTATTCTTCCGAACGGTAGGGCACGAGGGTGAAGCTGACGCCGCTCACCGTGTCATCCTCCAGCAGGAGGATGGGCTCGATGTTGGTGGCATCGCGCCAGAAGCCCACGCGCTCCCCATCCTCGAAGAACTCGTTGTCCCCATCGTCGTCGATGGTGGCCAGCGCGAAGTAGGTGCGCGGGGTGAGATCCACGCTGTAGGCGTAACCACCGGAGGCGGGCACCAGCGCCACGCCCTCGTCATCCACCTGCCACTCACCGGCGTCGTCCACGTAGGCGAAGGCGATGACGGCGTCCTTGTCCTGGGTGGTGCCCACCTGGATCTTCACCAGCACCTCGGTGCTCTCCCCGTTGCTGCCCGTGAGAGCGATGCGGGCCTCGTAGTTGCCATTGGCCAGCCCCGCGGTGTTGACGGCCACCGGGAGCGCGTCCGACGCATAGGCCGGCAGGGTGAGCCTGTTGCCCTCGGGGAAGGACAGCGCGGAGAGCTGCGAGCCCCTGGCCGCGGCGGTCACCGTGAGCGTGCCGCCCCCCACGTTGCGAACGATGAGCTGCTGGGTGCCTCCACCCGGGGGGAAGGAGAGCTGGTTGGAGCCCACGCCGAGTCTCGGCGGCGCGTTGGGGTCCGGCTGTTCACCCATGGCCCGCAGCACGGCGGCCTGGGCATTGACGAGGCCGGCGCCACAGCCCTCGGAGCACTGGCTGGACGGGTCGGCGGTGTCCTTGAGGATCTGCTCCGCATCCGCCGGCCTGAGGGCGGGGTTCACGTCCTTCATGAGGGCCACGATGCCGGCCACGTGAGGAGCGGCCATGCTGGTGCCCTGGTAGTAGGCCCAGACGGCCTGGCCGTCATCATCCAGGATGGTGGACAGCACGCCGTCCGGCTTGCCGTCGCCGTTGAGGTCCTCGGCCGTCTCGCCACCGGTGGCCATCACGTCCACCCCACTGCCGTAGTTGGAGTAGCTGGAGCGCTGACCATTGAAGCGCGTGGCACCCACGCAGATGACGCGCTGCTGGTTGCACGGCGAGAACTGGCTGGCGGGGATGTTCGAGTTGCCCGCGGCGACGACGATGATGACGCCCTTGGCCACGGCGGCGTCGATGACCTCCTGGAGCGACTGGCTGGGGCTGTTCTGTCCACCGAGGCTCATGTTGATGACCTTGGCGGGGTACTTGTTGACGGGCAGACCCGGGACGCTGACCCCCGTGGCCCACTGGATGCCCGCGGCGATGTCGGCGAACGAGCCGCTGCCACTGCCGAGCACGCGCACCGGGAGGATGGCGCGGCCGCCCCAGTAGATGCCGGCCACGCCCCGGCCGTCGTTCGTCGCGGCGGCGATGGTGCCGGCCACGTGCGCGCCGTGGTACGAGGAGCCACCGTTGGGCTGGTCCTTGCCCTGGTCGGTGGGGTCGGCGTCGCGCCCGTCACCATCCAGGGACGAGGTGGTATCCGACACCAGGTCGGCGCCCGGCAGGACGCGGCTGTCCAGGTCGGAGTGCCGGATGATGCCCGAGTCCAGCACGGCGATGACGACGTTGCTGATGCCCGTGGAGGAGTTGAAGGAGCCCGTGGTGACGTCCCAGGCGGCGGGCAGGTTCATCATCGGGTAGTGCCACTGGCGCGAGTAACCCGGATCATTGGGCGTGGCGAGGGCCTGGACGCGCCCGTTCTTCTCGGCGTAGCGCACGCCGCTCAGCTTCGCCACCTGCCGCACCAGACCGCCCGTCTCCCCGGCCTTCATGGCGCGCCGCTCGAGGGGCGCGTAGCCGATGACGTGCAGGTACTCGGAGATATGACCCTTGTGAACCGCGCGGTAGCCGGGCAGGTGCACACGGGCGAGCGCGGCGGCCTCGGGGAGGTGGGCCTCCTCGAAGCGGACGATGACGTCACCGGGGATGGAGTCGCCCTCGGTGGACGTGCCCGTGGTGAGCTCCGCGCGCTGGATGCCCTTCTTCGCGGCGACGGCCTGGCCGATGGATTGGGAGAGCTTCCGCCGCAGACCGGCGTCCTTCAGGAGCGCGGGCGAGACGGTGGCGGCGGGAGTCGACTGGAGACGGAAGGGGGTCAGCGAGCCCCGCACCGTGCCCGTGGGCCCGAGGAGCTCCTCGGGGAAGGTACAGGTGGAGAGGCCCAACAGCCCCAGGAAGGCAAGACGGCGAATCATGAAAAATTGTCCTCAGATGCAGGTGTGGTTCGCGCCGGACGCTAGAACCGCATGGGCGGGTGCGTCCAGACGCCCCTGGCCGCTCGGTTGTTCTCTGGACCCCGCGCGAACCTTCTCCCTACGATGCGCGCCCGCGGTCGCTCACGGCACACGCATCTGAGGGGATACACCGGGTGAAGCACGGCATCGAGCTCGACAAGGTCACACGAGTGGTGGAGGGCGAGACGCACCTGGCGGACATCAGCCTGAGGCTCGAACCCGGCTCCTTCAACATCCTCCTGGGCCGCACGCGCGCCGGAAAGACGTCGCTGCTGCGCCTCATGGCGGGGCTGGACAAGCCCACCACGGGGACACTGCGCGCCAACGACGTGGACGTGACGCACGTGGACGTGCGCCGCCGCGACGTGGCCATGGTGTACCAGCAGTTCGTCAACTACCCCTCGCTCACCGTCTACGAGAACATCGCCTCGCCGCTGCGGCTGGCGGGGAAGCTGGGCAAGCAGGACATCGACAAGCGCGTGCGGGACACGGCCGCCGCGCTCCGGCTGGAGCCCTACCTGCACCGGCTGCCCGCGGAGCTGAGTGGCGGGCAACAGCAGCGCACGGCCATGGCCCGCGCGCTGGCGAAGGAGGCCTCGCTGCTGCTGCTCGACGAGCCGCTGGCCAACCTCGACTACAAGCTGCGCGAGGAGCTGCGCACGGAGATCCGCCAGCTCTTCCGCAACCGCCCCGCCGTCGTGGTGTACGCCACCACCGAGCCCACCGAGGCCCTGCTGCTCGGCGGACGGACCGCGGTGCTGCACGAGGGGCGCCTGCTGCAGGTGGGCCGCACCCTGGACGTGTACCAGGCGCCCGCCACCGAGCAGGTGGGCCAGGTCTTCAGCGATCCGCAGATGAACCTGCTGGACGTCGAGGTCTCCACGGACGGGGGAGCGCGCCTCTCGCCCGAGGTGGCCTTCCCGCTGTCGGGACACCTGAAGGGCCTGGCGCCGGGCCGCTACCGCCTGGGCTTCCGCGCCCACCACCTGAGGCTCGAGCCCGGCTCGCCCGAGGACGTCCGCATCCCCGCGCACGTGGAGGTGGAGGAGATCAGCGGCTCGGAGACGCTGGTGCACGCGGCGCACGGAAAGCTGTCGCTGACGGCGCAGGTGGAGGGCGTGCACCGGCACCCGTACGGCGCGCCGGTGGAGCTGTTCGTCCCGCCCTCCCGGATGTTCGTGTTCAGCCCCGAGGGCCGGCTCATGGCCGCCCCTCCCTTCACCCCCGAGGAGCCCGCGAATGGCCAGGATTGAGCTCCGCGGCATCGCCCACGCCTATGTGCCCTCACCGGCGTCCGACAAGGACTACGCGCTGAGACCCCTGGAGCTCGTCTGGGAGCCCGGCGGCGCCTACGCGCTGCTGGGGCCCTCGGGCTGCGGGAAGACGACGCTGCTCAACATCATCTCCGGCCTGCTGCGTCCGTCGCGGGGCCAGGTGCTCTTCGACGGCGTGGACGTCACCGCGGCCCCGCCGCAGCAGCGCAACATCGCCCAGGTGTTCCAGTTCCCGGTCATCTACGACACGATGAGCGTCGCCGAGAACCTCGCCTTCCCGCTGCGCAACCGGGGTCTGGGTGCCGGGGAGACGCGGGCGCGGGTGGAGGAGGTGGCGGAGCTGCTGGAGCTCACCCCGGACCTGCGCAAGCGGGCGAGCGGGCTGTCCGCGGACATGCGGCAGCGGATTTCCCTGGGGCGCGGGCTGGTGCGGCGGGACGTGGCGGCCATCCTGCTGGACGAGCCGCTGACGGTCATCGACCCGCACGTGAAGTGGCTGCTGCGCCGCAAGCTGAAGCAGGTGCACGAGCAGCTCAAGGTGACGCTCGTGTACGTGACGCACGACCAGGTGGAGGCGCTGACGCTCGCGGACCGCGTGGTGGTGATGAACCAGGGCCGCGTGGTGCAGGTGGGCACGCCGCAGGAGCTCTTCGAGCGCCCGGCGGACACCTTCGTCGGCTACTTCATCGGCAGCCCGGGGATGAACCTGCTGCCGTGCGCGGTGGAGGAAGGCGCGGTGGTGGTGGAGGGGCAGCGGCTCGCCCTGGACGCGGGCGTGTGCGCGAGGGCGCGGGCGGCCGGAGGCGAGCTGCGGCTCGGCATCCGGCCCGAGTTCCTGCGGCGGGTGGCCGAGGGAACGCCCTCCTCGGTGCGCGTCGAGGTGACGCAGGTGGAGGACCTGGGGCGCCACAAGCTGGCCACGGCGCGGCTGGGGACACAGACCCTCAAGGTGCGGCTGCCCGAGGAGGAGCGGCTCGCCCCCGGCGAGTCCTGCTGGCTGGAGCTGCCGCCGCGCTGGACGACGCTGTACGCCGGAGGCAGTGCCATCTCATGAGCAAACCCATCAACAACCGCGCCTGGCTGCTGGTGCTGCCCGTGCTGGTGGCCGTCGCGTTCAGCGCCGTCATCCCGTTGATGACGGTGGTGAACTACTCGGTGCAGGACATCCTGGGACCGGAGCAGCGCGTCTTCGTGGGGACGGAGTGGTTCCGCAAGGTGCTGAGGGACCCGGAGCTGCACGGAGCGCTGCGCCGGCAGCTCGGCTTCTCGCTGGCGGTGCTGGCGCTGGAGATTCCGCTGGGCGTGGCGCTGGCGCTCGTGCTGCCGAGGCAGGGGCGCGCCGCGTCCGTGAGCCTGGTGCTGCTGGGCCTGCCGCTGCTCATCCCCTTCAACGTGGTGGGCACCATCTGGCAGATCTTCGCCCGGGGTGACATCGGCCTGTTCGGCGTGCTCATCAACTCGCTCGGCTTCCAATACAACTACACGGCCAACGCGCTGGACGCCTGGCTCACGGTGCTGCTGATGGACGTGTGGCACTGGACGCCGCTGGTGTCGCTGCTGTGCTACGCGGGCCTGCGCGCCATCCCCGAGGCCTACTACCAGGCGGCGCGCATCGACGGCGCCTCGGCGTGGGCCACGTTCCGCTTCATCCAGCTGCCCCGGCTGCGCGGGGTGCTGACCATCGCGGTGCTGCTGCGCTTCATGGACAGCTTCATGATCTACACCGAGCCCTTCGTCCTCACCGGCGGCGGACCCGGCAACGCCACCACGTTCCTGAGCCAGTACCTGACGCGGCTGGCGGTGGGACAGTTCGACCTGGGTCCGGCGGCAGCCTTCTCGCTCGTCTACTTCCTGGTCATCCTGCTGTTCAGCTACGTCTTCTACACCGCGATGACGAGCGCGGACCGCAAGGAGGCGCGATGAGGCTCTCCCGCTTCGTGGTTCCGCTCTACCTGCTGCTGAGCTTCATCCCCATCTACTGGCTGGTGGGCATGTCGCTGAAGACGAACGAGGAGATCCTCGGAGGCTTCACGCTCTGGCCGCGCAACCCCACGCTGGCCAACTACGCCGTCATCTTCACCGACGCGGACTGGAGCAGCAGCTACGTCCACTCGCTCACGTACGTGGGCATCAACACGGTGCTCTCGGTGCTGCTGGCGCTGCCCGCGGCCTATGCCTTCTCGCGCTACCGCTTCCTCGGGGACTCGCACCTCTTCTTCTGGCTGCTGAGCAACCGCATGTCGCCTCCGGCGGTGTTCCTCCTTCCCTTCTTCCAGCTCTACTCGAGCATCGGCCTGTTCGACACGCCCTGGGCCGTGGCCCTGGCCCACATGCTCTTCACCGTGCCGCTGTCGGTGTGGATTCTGGAGGGCTTCATGTCCGGAGTACCGCGGGAGATCGACGAGACGGCGTACATCGACGGCTACAGCTTCCCCCGCTTCTTCCTGAGCATCTTCCTGCCGCTCATCCGCTCGGGCGTGGGCGTGACGGCGTTCTTCTGCTTCATGTTCAGTTGGGTGGAGCTGCTGCTGGCGCGCACGCTGACGTCGGTGGAGGCCAAGCCCATCGTGGCCACCATGACGCGCACGGTGAGCGCGGCGGGTATGGACTGGGGTGTGCTGGCCGCGGCCGGCGTGCTGACACTCGTGCCGGGCGCGGTCGTCATCTACTTCGTCCGCAACTACATCGCCAAGGGCTTCGCCCTGGGGAGGGTGTGAGCCATGGACTTCGAATGGATGGCCTGGACGGCGCCGACGGCCAGCTTCTTCATCGTCATCGCGCTGCTGCTCGCGGTCTACACCGTCTGGGGAATGCGCTCCCCTTCCCTGCCCCGTAAGGGGCTGCTGCCCATGACCACCACCCGGGGAGACCGCCTCTTCGTCGGGCTGCTGGGCAGCGCCTTCATCCACCTGGCCTGGGTGGGGGTGACGGATGCTTCCGTCTGGTTCGCCGTAGGTCTGTCGTTGCTGTTCATGGTCTTCATTGCACGATGGGGGTAACCCGTTGAAGAACGCGCTGAGATGGACGCTGGCCCTGGCCCTGGCAGTCCCCGTGTACGGATGTAAGAAGGAGTCGAAACCGGCGGAAGGTGAGAAGCCCGCCGCCGGGCAGCAGCAACAGCAACCCCAGCAGGTGGACGTGGCCGCGCTGGAGAAGGCCGCCGAGAAGTGGGTGGACCAGGAGTTCCAGCCGAGCACCCTCACCCGTGAGCAGCAGCTCGCGGAGATGAAGTGGTTCCGCGAGGCCGCCGCGCCCTACCGCGGCATGGCCATCAACGTGGTGTCGGAGAGCATCGACACGCACGTGTACGAGTCCAAGACGATGGCCAAGGCCTTCGAGGAGATCACCGGCATCAAGCTGAAGCACGATCTCATCCAGGAAGGCGACGTCATCGAGAAGCTGCAGACCCAGATGCAGTCGGGCCGCAACATCTATGACATGTATGTCAATGACAGCGACCTGATCGGCACGCACATCCGCTACGGGCACGTGGTGCCGCTGTCGGACTTCATGGCGGGCGAGGGCAAGGACGTGACGCTGCCCACGCTCGACGTGGACGACTTCATGGGCAAGAGCTTCGTCACCGGCCCGGACGGGAAGATGTACCAGCTGCCGGACCAGCAGTTCGCCAACCTGTACTGGTTCCGCGCGGACTGGTTCGCGCGGCCGGACCTGCGGGAGCGGTTCAAGAAGAAGTACGGGTACGAGCTGGGCGTGCCGGTGAACTGGTCGGCGTACGAGGACATCGCGGACTTCTTCACCAACGACGTGAAGGAGATCGACGGCGTCAAGGTGTACGGCCACATGGACTACGGGAAGAAGGACCCGTCGCTGGGGTGGCGCTTCACGGACGCGTGGCTGTCCATGGCGGGCGTGGGCGACAAGGGCTTCCCCAACGGCAAGCCGGTGGACGAGTGGGGCATCCGCGTGGAGGGCTGCAACCCGGCGGGCGCCTCGGTGTCCCGCGGCGGCGAGACGAACGGCCCGGCGGCGGTGTACGCGCTGACGAAGTACATCGACTGGCTGAAGAAGTACGCGCCGCCGCAGGCGGCCGGCATGACGTTCTCCGAGGCGGGACCGGTGCCGGGCCAGGGCAACGTGGCGCAGCAGATCTTCTGGTACACGGGCTTCACGGCGCAGCTGGCCAAGCCGGGCCTGCCGGTGGTGAACGCGGACGGCACGCCGAAGTGGCGCATGGCGCCCTCGCCGCACGGCCCGTACTGGCAGGAGGGCACGAAGCTGGGCTACCAGGACACGGGCTCGTGGACGATGCTCAAGAGCACGCCGCTGGAGCGCCGGAAGGCCGCGTGGCTGTACGCGCAGTTCGTGGTGGCCAAGAGCACGTCGCTCAAGAAGTTCCTGGTGGGACTGACGCCGATTCGTGACTCGGACGTGCGCTCCGAGCACGTGACGAAGGTGGCGGACAAGCTGGGAGGCCTGGTGGAGTTCTACCGGAGCCCCGCGCGCGAGGCGTGGACGCCCACGGGCACCAACGTGCCGGACTACCCGAAGCTGTCGCAGCTGTGGTGGCAGAACATCAGCCTGGCCGTCGAGGGCGAGAAGACGCCGCAGGAGGCCATGGACACGCTGGCGAAGCAGATGGACGACGTGATGGGGCGGCTGGAGCGCGCGGGCATGCAGAACTGCCCGCCGAAGCTCAACCCGGAGAAGGACGCGAAGACCTGGTTCGACGCGCCGGGCGCCCCGCACCCGAAGCTGGCCAACGAGAAGCCCAAGGGCGAGACCGTGCCCTATGAGCAGCTCGTGCAGGCCTGGAAGGAAGGGCGCGTGAAGTAGGCGCCCCGCGGTACCCGGGGGAGGCGTGGGGATGTGTCCCCCGCCTCCCCGTCCGCCTCTGAGAAGAAACAAGCTGTGAGGTGGAGCGCATGGCACATCCCAGCCTTGAAGAATTGGTCCAGAAGTTCGAGGCGGCCAGGAAAGCCGGTGAGCGCGAGCGTGGGAACCCTGAGCAATTGCGATTGCACCGAGCGCTCGCTGATGAATGCCCTGCATTCACTCACAACCTGCTCTATCTCGCCGGGCTGCAACCCGATCCGAATGTCCTCCTGGAGGAGGAGATACAGACTACGAAGCGCTACGCTGCTCAGGAGGGTTTGCTCCCCCCAAAGCCCTGAGCAGTCACCTCATCCATATTCGGAAGCGCGCATTGCCTGAACGATATCGGCCGGGCTCATTCCAGCGGCCAGTTCGAAGTTGATGCTCATCGACTCATCACAGAAGACAACCTCCTCGGAAGGAGGGATGAACGAACGGCACCATTGAGTGAACTCCGCGCAATCCTGGAGGCTACCAATGAAGATGACGGCATTTCCCTTTCTGTTGAGCGAACCATAGATTTTTGAATTTTCCATCGGCAATTCGAACTCCAGGGCTTCACTATCGCGGGGATCTTGAACCTCCTTGATCAGGCTCACCGGCCACCGATCACGCAGTTGTTTCGAGAACTCCTGCGCAGTAAAGACCCACCCCGTCTTGACGATGATGAAGTAATTCACCTTGCATCTCCTGGTCACTGCTTGACCACGACTCTGCCTGGAATCCCAAGCTCGCTCATCAACTCCCGAAAGAAAGGGAGAGCACGGGCATCATTGACAATCACTTCGAGCCCTACGGCGGGAGTAGCAGGGTCCAAGATGACCGCGGCATACCGTCCGAACTCCTTCTCCTGCTTTGTTCGGATGATCTGCCTGATGTCATCGTTGCATGCAGATCCTTCGATGAAGGGGCTCATCCCAGGCTTTTCGATGTACTTGGTCTCGAGCAGGTGCGCATCGCTGACACGAGCGCCGTCCGCCCAGATCTGCTTTCCTCCCCCCTTCGACCAGAATCTCCTGCGTTCCCGCGTGCTTCTTTTGGAAGTCAGAAGCTGCTCCCGGCTCTTCGAAGGCCGGCTTTCGCTCGGCTTGCTGGATCCACTTGTCGAAGGCAGTGGGGTCCGGCTTCTTGGGTGGGCGGCCCTCGCGCTCGGGGGGCTCACGCCCGCTACCCGCCCCTCCCGCCATCAGGACCGCGGGAGCGCTCGCCGAAGAGGGTGCCCGCTCCATCGACCCCGCGGCAATGCGGACCCCTTGAGGCAATGCGAATTCCCCGGGCGGCGGCGGTGGTCCCCGGGGCGCCTTCGCCATGGCTTTCTTCGTCAGGATGAAGGCCACGACGTTGATGCCCACCAACGAGAGGGCTCGCGCCAGGTATGTGGCTGCTTCGTCGAGAGCAGCCGCGTCCCTGGCTGTCATGGCCCGGTTCACGTAGGTCCACAGGAACTGTGTGAGCTCTACTGCTTGCCCAGCCAGGAGCGTCACACCGAGTGCGAGCAGCGCGGCGTCCACCACTTCGCCAACGACCGGAACACCTTGAGACCCGATCCATGCAACCGTCAGGGTCCCCATGAGAGCAAGGTTCTCGGGGGTAAGTAGGGCCTTGGCGTCATCCGTCATCGTCGCCGGTAGCTTCGCGAGGGCCCGCGAGAACGAGCGACACAGCTTCTCCGAGTTCTCCATCCGTGCCACGGACAGGGACGTCGTCCTGCACAGGGCATCCTCAAGGGAGTTGGCGGAGGCGGAGAACGCCAGCAGCAGGGTCAAACAAAAGGCAAGGCCCTTCACGCAGAGCATCCTCCGGCCGAACGACAGGAGCGCTCGATGTTAGCTGACCTGTGCCACCTCTCCAGAGCTGTCCTCGCCCTCCCCTTCTTCTTCGTCTCCCTGTGCGTCGAAGCCCTGGGGTACACCGTCCACGTAGGTGACGATGTTGCCCACCGTCGCGGGCACTCGCGGGCCCGGTGTCACCACTCCCGTGAGGTTGAGTGGGTCCACCGCCGAGAGTTGTACTCGCACTCCCGAAGGGCTCTGCCTTCGCACCGCTCGCGCCACGTCCACCGCCTCCGGTAGCGCGAACTGCTCCCCCACGAAGCCCGCCACGAAGCGGCCTCCCCGGATCTCCCCTCGCGCCTCCATCCGCCGGTACACGTACAGCAACTCGCGCCACGAGGGCGCCAACGACTCGCGCATCACCAGGTCCCGCCAGACGATGCCGTAGCGTTGCAGGAAGAGTCGCGCGAGTGCGTCCCGCACCTCGTCCTCCGGCTTCGGCTCCGACGGCACCAGCAGGCTCCAGCGGCCTGGACCGCCTCGCTGCAGGAGTTTCTGGCGCTTGCGCTGCGCCGGGCTCTGCAGCACTCGCAGGTTCTGCACCGCGTCCGCCGTCACGAGGCCCCGCGCCACCAGCTCCCACAGTGCGTCCTCTACTTCCGCCGGCAGCCGCCGCGAGCGCGAGCACAGGTCGTTGAAGAAGCACGCGCCCCGCTGCTCCAACACCGCCACCACGTCCTTCGCTGGTCCAGACAGGTCCGGTGGCACCCAGACCCCTCCGTCCGCCAGCACCGCGTTCGGACGAGCCGCCGACAGCATCCAGTCCATGTCCTCGCGCTTCACGAACGTGAGGCTCGCGTTCCGGTTCGGTGTCGCCGCTCGAGACCGGGGCGCCTCGGGCTCGGGTGGCGTCGCGGGCGCTCCCCGGCGCGGGCCCGGCGCGGGCTTCGCATCCTTCATCGTCAGTCGGCCCCAGGCTACTTCTCCCGAGTAACAGGCCCGCTCCAGCAGGTCCCCCAGGTAGCCCTTCATCCGCGCCGGTAGCAGGTAGCGCTCCCACGCGGATGCCGGTGCCTCGTAGCCCTGCAGCAGGCTGATCGCCTTCGCCAGGCCCGTGGAGCCTCGAAGGGCGTCCACCTCCTCCAGGTGGTGCCACCGGAAGAGGAAGCGCATGAAGTCCTGTGCACTGAGTGGTTCGATCTCCTTGCGCAGGCGCCCCACCGTGAGCCGGTGGATTCGTTGTAGGAGGCGACGGTCGCACCACTCCACCACGGTCGAGGGGGAATCCGAGGTCTCCGATACCCTCACCCCGTCCCTCTCCCAGGGGGAGAGGGTCATACTCGAGGGACGGAATCGGCCTCTCAGGATTCCTCCCGTTGCCTCCAGCTGGTGCAACGTCAGGTTGATTTCGGACTCGTCCAACGCCGTCTGTTCCGCGAGCTCCCTCGCCGTCGTCGGCCCCAGTTGCTCCATCCACCCTCGCACCACCTGCGCCACCGCCGCTTCCCGATCCACCGGTTTGTCTCCCGGTAGGGGTTGCAGCTCCGGTTGCAGCGCTACCCCGGGGAACAACGCCCGGATCGTTCCCTGTCGCTCCGCCGGAATGAGGAACCTTTTCTCGCCTGTCTCCAGCCACGCCACCCGGCGCTGCGCCATCAGGCTCGAAACGAAGCGCTGTGGCACCTGCTCCTCTGGCATCAGCACCAGTTGCAGCAGCGCGTCGTGCAACTCGTCCTCGTCCCGCAGCGGCGGCGCCGCGTCCCTCACCACCTGCTCGATGGCGTCCGCATCCAGTGCCCCGAACGACGCCGCGTCCTCCGCCGGCAGTGTGCGCCTCAGCACCACGTTGCGCACCCGCCTCTCCTCCGCCGGTGCGTCGTCCAGGAACGTGTACGGCTGGCTGTTCACCATCTGGTGAGCGAACACGCTCGGCTCCGGCACGTCCCTCGCCACCAGCTTGATGCGCCCGTCCTTCATCCTCCTCAGCACCTCGCGCAGGCCCTCGATGTCCATGGCCTCGCGCAGGCAGTCCTCCATCGTCTGCTTCACCAATGGATGGTCCGGCAGCTCGACGTCCGCTCCCCCGTGGTTGTCCTGGCACCCCACCTGCGCCGGGAACACCGCCGCCAGCAGGTCCTCGCTCCTCGCCCTCTGGAGGTTCGGCGCCACCCGCTTCCCTCCCGAGAAGCGCGACAGCGACAACGCCCGCGTCGCGTTCCACCGGAAGCGCGTCCCGAACAGCGGCACCTGCAACACCGCCTGCACCAGCACCTCCTCCACGTTCTCCGGATTCAGGAACTGGAAGATGTCCTCCAATGGGAAGGAGTGCTGCTCACCCAGGGACAGCAGCAGGCCATCCTCCGTCGCCGCCGCCTGCAGCTCGAAGTCGAAGGTGCGGCAGAAGCGCTTGCGCAGCGCCAGGCCCCACGCCCGGTTGATCCGGCTCCCAAAGGGCGCGTGCAGGATGAGCTGCATCCCCCCCGCCTCGTCGAAGAAGCGCTCGGCCACAACCGTGGTGTGGCTCGGCACCGTGCCCAGCACCTGCTGCCCCGCTCTCAGGTACGCCAGCAGCGCGTCCACCGCCGCGGGCGGCACCTTCAGCTCCTTCTCCAGGAACACCGCCGCGTCCGTACGCGCCAGCAGCTCCTCGCGCAGCCGGCCCACGTGCGCGCTCAGCTCGTCCGTGCGCCCAGGCGCCTCGCCCCGCCAGAAGGGCACCGTCGGCGGCTGCCCGTGCGCGTTCTCCACCATCACCGACGCCCCCATCACCCGCTGGATCCTCCACGCCGTCGTCCCCAGCAGGAAGATGTCCCCGGGCGTCGACTCCACCGCGAAGTCCTCGTCCAGCGTCCCCACCACCTTCCCCTCGGGCTGCGCCACCACGTTGAACGTGAACGTGTCTGGAATCGCTCCACCGTTCGTCAGCGCGGTAATCCTCACGCCCCTCCGTGCCTTCAGCCGCTGGTTCACCCGGTCCCGGTGCAGGTGCACCCCCGCACGACCCCGCCGCAACGACACGCCCTCCGACAGCGTCTCCAGCACCTTCTCGTACTCCTCGTACGTCAGGTCCCGGTACGGGTATGCCCTCCGGAACAGGCTGTAGAGCGCCCGCTCGTCCCACTCCTCGCACGCGCACGCCGCCACCACCTGCTGCGCCAGCACGTCCAGCGGCTTCTCCGGCATCCGCACCGCGTCGAGGTCCCCCTCGCGCACTGCGTTCAACAGCCCGACGCACTCCATCAGCTCGTCGCGCGTCATCGCGATGAGGATTCCCTTCGAGATTCCTCCCTTGTAGTGGCCCGCTCGTCCCACCCGCTGCAACAGCACCGCGATGGACCGCGTCGTCCCCAGCTGCACCACCAGGTCCACGTTCCCCACGTCGATGCCCAGCTCGAGCGACGCCGTCGCCACCATCACCGACAGCTGCCCCCCCTTCAGCCGCTCCTCCGCCGACAGCCGCATCTCCCTCGACATGCTGCCGTGGTGCGCCGCCACCTTGTCCGGCCCCAGCCGCTCCCCCAGGTCGTGCGCCACCCGCTCCGCCATCTTCCGCGTGTTCACGAAGACGAGCGTCGTCCGGTGCTCCCCCGCAAGCTGCACCAGCCGGTCATACACCTGGCCCCACATCTCGTTCGTGGCCAGCGAGCCCAGCTCCGCGTCCGGTATCTCCACCCTCAAGTCCCACGGCCGCTGGTGCCCCACCTGCACTACCCGGCACTCCCCCGCCTTCTCTCCCGTGAGGAAGCCCGCGATCGCCTCCAGCGGCTTCTGCGTCGCCGACAGCCCGATGAGCTGCGGCCGCACCTCGGTGATCGCCTTCAACCGCTCCAACGACAGCGCGAAGTGGCTGCCCCGCTTGTCCCGCGCCAGCGCGTGGATTTCGTCCACGATGACCGTGCGCACCGCGCGCAGCGTCGCCCGCGCCCGGTCCGCCGTGAGGTAGAGGTAGAGCGACTCCGGCGTGGTGATGAGGATGTGCGGCGGCCGGCGCACCATCTGCGAGCGCTCGGACGCGGACGTGTCCCCCGTGCGCACCTGCACCCGCAGTTCCTGGGGCGTGTAGCCCGCCGCACGCGCCCGCTGGAGCAGTTCCTCCAACGGCTGGAGCAGGTTCTTCTGCACGTCGTTGCCCAGCGCCTTCAGCGGCGACACGTACAGCACCTGCGTCTGATCCGGCAGCCGCCCCTCCATGGCCAGGCGGAAGAGCCGGTCCAACGCGGCGAGGAAGGCCGTGAGCGTCTTGCCGCTGCCCGTGGGCGCGGCGATCAGCACGTCGTGCTGCGCTTGGATGAGGGGCCAGCCCTCCACCTGGGGACGCGAGGGCTCGCCCAGCCGCTCGGCGAACCACCGCCGCACCACCGGGTGGAACGACTCGAGGGCCGGATGGGCGGCCTGGGACTCGGCGAAATCGAGGGCAATCTGAGGGGCCATGGCGCTCTCCCTCAGACTGAACACCGGTTTAGGAGGAGCGTCAACGCATCCGCCCGCCTGCTCGTCCAGCGTCACTGCACGGACCTCGCGTGAAGACAGGGCACACGTACAGCACTGCACAAGCGCCGACATGGGACTGTCTCCTCTTCCCCACTCGGGACCCCGAACCCGACCCACTCCGCCAGCGGCCAGGAGAGCCCGTGCTTACTTCCCAGGGTGAGGAGTCCCCCATGTTTCCCCCCAGCAGCCGCTACGCCATCGAGGCGATCAACCCGGATGGGTTCCTCGCCCTTCGCCCGGAAGGCGGCGTGGAGGGCGCTCCCGAGGACTTCCTCTGCGAGTACGCGAACCCGGCCTCCGAGGCGCTGCTCGAGGAGAACCTGATCGGCCGGCGGTTGCTGGCACGGCGGCCGGAGCTCGTCGAGGCGGTGAAGACCTGGGGCCAGGTGCTCGCCACGGGCGTGACGGGCACGCACCTGCTCGCGCTGGGCCGGGGTCTGGACGCGCGCCGGGTGATGGCCCGGGCCGCGCGCGTGGAGGAAGGACTGCTGGCGGTGTGGCTGTCGGACGTGACGGACACCGAGCGCTTCGTGAGCGAGACCGCCGCCTTCGAGGAGAAGGTGCTCTCCTTCATGGAGTGCATGCCGGACCCGTTCCTCGCCTTCGACCGGCAGTGCCGCTTCGTCTACGTCAACCGGGCCGCGGAGCGGCTGCTGGGCAAGCGGCGCCAGCTCCTCGTGGGCCGCAACCTCTGGCAGGAGTACGCCGAGGAGCCCGGCTCGATGCTGCGCTCCCAGGTGCAGCGCGCGCTGGCCACGGGCGCCCCCGTGGACTTCGAGGAGCGCTTCAACGGCCTCCACCTGGAGGTGACGGCGGTGCCCTCGGACAGCGGGGTGCTCGTCTACCTGCGCGACGTCACCTCGCACCACCGGACCTCGGATGCCGCCCGGCGCGCCAGCGCCCTCTTCAACGCGGTGCTGCAGGGCGCCACGGACGCCATCTACACCAAGGACCTCCAGGGCCGGTACACCCGCATCAACACCGCCGGGGCCCGGCTCATCGGCAAGCCCGCCGAGGCCATCATCGGCCGCACCGACGCCGAGCTGTGGTCGCCCGAGGCGGCCCGCGCAACCCTCTCCCATGACCGCGAGGTGCTCGCCTTCCGGCAGACCTTCACCTACGAGGAGTCGGATTCGGAGCCCGGGCCGGTCAAGCGGGTGTGGTTGTCCACCAAGGGCGTACTGCGCGACGAGGCCGGTGTGGTGTTCGGCCTCTTCGGCATCTCGCGCGACATCACGGACCTGAAGCTGCTCGAGGAGGCGCTGCGGCAGAACGAGGCGCGCGTGCTGGAGGCGCTGTCGGCCGCGTCGCTGACGCTGTGGGACCTGCGGCTGCCGGAGCGGCGCCTGCGCTGGGAACGTGGAGCCGCCGCTTCCTTCGCGCTCAAGTCGCTCGCCCCAGAGGAGCCGATGGAGTCCTTCCTCTCCCGCGTCCACCCGGACGACCAGCCGGGGGTGTCCGAGGCCCTCGCGCGCTGCGCCACGGGTTTGGGGGAGGTGTCCCTGACGTACCGGGTGCTGGCACCAGATGGCTCCGAACGGCGGCACTCACTCCGGACCCGGGCGAGTGCCGACGCCCAGGGGCAGCTCCGCGTGCTGGGTGTGCTGGAGGACCTGTCGGGGCGGACTCCCGCCTTGAGCGTCGAGGTGGATCCTCGCGCGGACGTGGCTCCCGCGCCCTCGGGCCTCCGCCGCCCCCGGAATGTCTCGCGCGTGGCGATGGGTGAGCCTGCCCTCCACGGACAACGGACCAGTCTCGTGCTGCAAGAGCAGGTTTCCGAGGCAGAACGCGGCGAGCGGAACGCGGTGGGGTTGATCGGCAGCGCCGCACAGGGTGACGGCTAGTCAGGTCGCTCGGCTATCGGGGCACCGAGCCCACGACCCTCACCCCCCGCCCTCTCCCAGGGGGAGAGGGAGCATGCGCAACCCGATGACAGTGAACACCCATCTCGTCCAGCGGGGCAGTGGGTCCCATCCACGAGCATGTAGAGCTTCCTGCACCGCATGTAGGAGGAACGCCCGGATGATGCTGCAGGAAAGCGAACTGATTTCGACCCGGGGGGCCCACAAGCCCCAGCTCGACCCCTCGCTCCAACACGGCACCAAGGGGGTGAACGTCAGCCCCGGAGAGCGGCTCATCTCCCTCGTCGTGGGACTCGGCTGTGTGGGCTATGGGCTGCGGCGCCGCACCGTGCCGGCCATCCTCCTCGCCGTGGTGGGCGGCTCGCTCGTGCACCGGGGACTGACGGGACGCAGCCGCGCGCTCGCCCTCATGGGCATGACGGAGGTGCCGGGCGAGAAGCCGGGTGTCGCCTTCGAGCTGAGCACCACCATCCTCAAGCCCCGCCAGGAGCTGTACCAGGCGTGGCGCGACTTCGAGAAGCACCCGCGCTTCATCCCCCACCTGCTCTCCGTGCGGAACCTGGAGAACGACAAGAGTCACTGGGTGTACCAGGGGCCCGCGGGCTCCGTCGTCGAGTGGGAGTCCCGCGTGACGGAGGACCGGCCCGGCGAGCGCATCGTCTGGCGCACCATGCCCGGCTCCGTGATTCAACACACCGGCACCGTCCGCTTCGAGGACGCACCGGCCGGCCGTGGCACCGTGGTGCACCTCGAGCTGCGCTACCACGTGCCCGGAGGCCGGGCGGCCGCGGTGGTGGCGAAGCTGCTCGGCGATGAGCCCAAGCAGCATCTCTCCCGAGGTCTGCGTCAGTTCAAGCAGCTGATGGAGACGGGCGAGGTGGCCACCGTCGACTCCCAGCCCCACGGCCACCGCTCCGGGTTGGGCCGGACGCTGGCGCCGCGCTCCTGAGGACACGCACCAAGAGGATGGAGGAAGAACCATGAAGGCCGTGTGCTGGACGGGTGTGAACGACGTGCGGGTGGAGACGGTCCCAGATCCCTCGCTCCTCAATCCTCGGGACGCCATCGTGAAGGTGCGGGCCACCACCATCTGCGGCTCCGACCTGCACCTCTACGACGGCTACATCCCCTCGGTGCTCAAGGGCGACATCCTCGGCCATGAGTTCATGGGGGAGATCGTCGAGGTCGGCAGCAAGGTGAAGCACCTCAAGCCGGGAGACCGCGTCATCGTCCCCTCGGTCATCAGCTGTGGTGACTGCGCCTGGTGCAAGAAGGGCCAGTTCTCCCTCTGTGACAACTCCAACCCCAAGCCAGCCATGGCGGAGAAGATGTGGGGGCACGCCACGTGCGGCATCTTCGGCTACTCGCACCTCATGGGCGGCTACGCGGGCAGCCACGCCGAGTACATCCGCGTGCCCTTCGCCGACGTGGGGCCTCGCAAGGTGCCGGACGGGCTCAGCGACGAGCAGGCCCTCTTCATCTCCGATGCCTTCCCCACCGGCTTCATGGGTGCCGACCTCTGCAACATCCAGCACGGCGACACCGTGGCCGTGTGGGGCTGCGGCGCGGTGGGCCTCTTCGCCATGAAGAGCGCCTGGCTGCTGGGTGCCGGGCGCGTCATCGCCATCGACCGGCTGCCGGACCGGCTCGCCGTGGCGCGCGAGCACTGCCAGGCCGAGGTGCTCGACTACACCAAGGTCAACATCCCCGAGGCCCTCAAGGAGCTCACCGGCGGCCAGGGCCCGGATGCGTGCATCGACGCGGTGGGCATGGAGGCCCACGAGGTCGGGTACGAGGGCGCCTATGACCGGGTGAAGCAGGCCATGCGGCTGGAGACGGAGCGCCCCTACGTGCTGCGCGAGGCCATCCAGGCCTGCCGCAAGGGTGGCATCGTCTCCATCATGGGCGTGTACGGCGCCCTGGTGGACAAGTTCCCCATGGGCGCGGCGATGAACAAGGGCCTCACGCTGCGCATGGGGCAGATGCATGCCCAGCGCTACCTGGACCGGCTCATCGGCCACGTGGAACGCGGCGAGGTGGACCCCTCCTTCGTGGCCACGCACCGGATGGCGCTCGACGAGGCCCCCCGGGCGTACGACATGTTCAAGAAGAAGAAGGACCACTGCCTGCGCGTGGTCCTCACCGCGTAGGCCGGTCTCAGCGCCGCGTCAGCCCCACGGCCGCCGCACGGGTGGCCGCGTGGGTCCACGTGAGGCGGAAGGTGGCCGCCGTGCCGTCGAAGGCCACCGGGTCCACCGAGATGTCACCCGCTCCCGCCGAGCGCAGCGTCTCGGAGAGGAAGCCACAGGCGAAGAAGGGATTGTCCGCGGTCACGTCCTTCATCCACAGCGTGGCCGCGTGGGTGCCCAGTTCCTCCACCCGCACCTCGTTGAAGTTGTTGCCCGCGCGCACGTTGTGCGGCACGCGCTCCAGCGTGGGCCGCGGCCCCAGCCGCGTCACGAGCGCCATGCTCGCCCGCCCCTGCGCCGTCTGCCGGTAGCCCTGCAGGTAGCGCTCGCCCAGGTTGAACCACGCCTCCCGCGGCGAGGCCGCCGGGAACACGTCGCTCGCCGCCACGCGCAGGAAGGACTTCCACTGCTCCAGCGGGTAGGCCGGCCGCAGCGGCTCGTTCAGGTCCAGGCCCAGCTCCTTCAACCGGCGCCGACCCTCCCGCGTCAGGTGCGGCCCCAGGGCTCGCACGAAGAGGGCATCCACGGACTGGGCGAAGAGCAGTTTCTCATTGGCCAGCACTGAGGAGGGCATGGCGGAAGGGTGACAATGCCCTCCGTCTTCCGGCCACCCCCCTCCCCCCCCTGTGTGCGCTGGTGGAAACTCCGCGAGCCCCGAAGGTCCCGGATTGTCCGCTGCCGCGCAGCCGATTCGTTCACACCTGCATCTTCAGCCGCGTCTCCTGAACCTCCGCCGAGGTGGCCGCCTTCTCGCGCTCGGCCTGGCGCAGCAGGCGCAGGATGGGCGGGCCCAGCACGTCCACCTCGGTGGAGGCGAACGTCTCCGAGCCGAAGCGGCGGATGGTCTCCGTCTGGCGCTCGAGGATGCGCGCGTCCTGCCCGAAGATGTGCAGGGCCACCGGCGTGATGAAGGGCTTCACCAGCCAGTGCGGCAGGGGCATGCGGAAGGTGACGACCGCGTACACCCATGTGTCCCAGTCGTCCGCCGGCGTCATCGCCGAGGTGACGAGCAGGTGGCTGTCGTCCCCGAGGCGGTACTCCACCTGCGCGATGGACGGCAGCAGGAAGCGGTCGAAGTGCTGCACCACGCCGCCCCCAGGCGCCAGCAGCTTGCCCGCTACTCCCTCCGGACGCGGCTCGCCGATGTACTCGGCCTCCACCCGGTCCGCGCCCCGGCGCACCACGACGTCGATTTCGGCGCGCTTCTTCTCCGTGCGGAACAGGCCCCCGTGCAGGAAGGCCGTGTGCGGCACGTCGAGCGTGTTCTCCAGCAACGCATGCAGCGAGCCCTTCGCCCTCAGCGTGCGGCGCACCGTGCTGTAGCCGTGGGCGTCCAGCAGCGGGAAGCGGTAGGGCTCGTGCGTGGGCTCGACACCAGGGGTGGAGTACACCCAGACGAAGCCCTCCTGCTCTCGCGTCGCGTGCCAGGTGGAGCAGCGGGACTTCGCCCCGGGCTCGCCAATGAGGCCGGGAATGGCCCGGCACTGGCCCGCTCCGTCGAAGCGCCAGCCGTGGTAGCCGCACTGCAACTGGCCCCCCACCACGCGCCCCATCGACAGCGGCACGTTGCGGTGCGGGCAGCGATCCACCAGCGCCGCCGGCTTGCCCGTCTCGGTCCGGAAGAGCACCAGCGGCGTGCCCTGCAGCATGCGCGCGAGCGGCTTGCGGCCCAGCTCGCGCGAGGTGCAGAGGATGAACCAGCTCTGCGGGAGCCGGACCACCGAGACCAGTCCCGAGGGCGCTCCGGAAGCGCGCCCTTCTTCACGAGAAGAGAACATGGGCTCAGTCTAATGAGACGCCCGAGGAGTGCACGCTTCCTCGTGGTCTCTTCACGTCCGGGCTGGACGGGCGAGCGGGCCGGCAGACCCTCACCCCGTCCCTCTCCCAGAGGGAGAGGGGTGGGTGGGTCTACAGGTCCAGCTTGCGCAGGCGCAGCGCGTTGCCGATCACCGACACCGACGAGAGACTCATCGCCGCCGCCGCCAACATCGGGCTCAGCAACAGCCCGAAGAACGGGTACAGCACCCCCGCCGCGATCGGCACTCCCATCGTGTTGTAGATGAAGGCGAAGAAGAGGTTCTGCCGGATGTTCCCCAGCGTCCCCCGGCTCAGCTTCCTCGCCCTCGCGATTCCCCTCAGGTCCCCCTTCACCAGCGTCACCGCCGCGCTCTCCATCGCGATGTCCGTCCCCGTCCCCATCGCGATCCCCACGTCCGCCTGCGCCAGCGCCGGTGCATCGTTCACCCCGTCACCCGCCATCGCCACCGTCCGGCCCTCGGCCTGAAGCCGCTTCACCACATCGCCCTTCCCCTCGGGCAGCACCTCCGCCACCACCTCGTCGATGCCCAGCTGGCGCGCCACCGCCTCCGCCGTCGTGCGGCTGTCCCCCGTCAGCATCACCACCCGCACTCCCTCCCGGTGCAGCGTGGTCAGCGCCTCCTTCGTGGTGCTCTTCACCGGGTCCGCCACCCCGAGCAACCCCGCCGGTTTCCCGTCCACCGCCACGTACATCACCGTCTGCCCCTCGCGCCGCAGCTCCTCCGCCCGAGGCCGCAGCCCCCCAGCGTCCACCCCCAGCGACTCGAACAGCGCCACGTTGCCCAGCGCCACCTCCGCACCGTCCACCCGCCCCGTCACGCCCTTGCCCGTCACCGAGCGGAATCCCTGCGCCCCCACCAGCACCGCACCGCGCTCCTCCGCCCCCGCCACCACCGCCGCCGCCAGCGGGTGCTCGCTGCCCCGCTCCAGGCTCGCCGCCAGCCGCAGCAGCCGCGCCTCGTCCACGCCCTCCGCCGCCACCACCGACACCAGCTTCGGCTTGCCCTCCGTCAGCGTCCCCGTCTTGTCCACCACCAGCGTGTCCACCTTCTCCAGCAGCTCCAGCGCCTCCGCGTCCCGGATGAGCACCCCCACCCCGGCCCCCTTGCCCGTCCCCACCACCACCGACATCGGCGTCGCCAGTCCCAGCGCGCACGGGCAGGCGATGATGAGCACCGCCACCGCGTTCACCAGCGCGTGCGCCAGCCGCGGCTCCGGGCCGACGAAGGCCCACACGAGGAACGTCACCACCGACACCGCGATGACCGCCGGCACGAACACCCCGGCCACCTTGTCCGCCAGCCGTTGAATCGGCGCACGCGAGCGCTGGGCCTCGCCCACCCGCTGCACGATGCGCGACAGCAGCGTGTCCCGCCCCACCCGCTCGGCCTTCATCACCAGGCTGCCCGTCCCGTTGACCGTGCCTCCGGTGACGCGCGCCCCGGGCACCTTCTCCACCGGGATGGACTCACCCGTCACCATGGACTCGTCCACCGCGCTCTCGCCCTCCAGCACCACGCCGTCCACCGGCACCTTCTCGCCGGGGCGCACGCGCAGCGAGTCCCCCACCTTCACCTGCTCCAGCGAGACGTCCTCCTCCCGGCCGTCCGCGTGGATGCGCCGGGCCACCGCCGGGGCGAGGCTGAGCAACGCGCGCAGCGCTCCCGAGGTGGCACGCCGGGCGCGCAGCTCCAGCACCTGTCCGAGCAGCACCAGCGTGGTGATGGTCGCCGCCGCCTCGTAGTACACGGGCGCCGCGCCGCCATGGCCCGTGAAGGCATGCGGCAGCAGCCCCGGCGCCACCGTGGCGAAGACGCTGAAGAGGTACGCCGCCCCCGTCCCGATGGCGATGAGCGTGAACATGTTGAGGTGCCGGTTCTTCACCGACGCCCACCCACGCTCGAAGAAGGGCCAGCCACCCCAGAGCACCACCGGCGTCGCCAGCGCGAACTGCACCCACGCCAGCAGCCTCGCATCGAAGGCGCGCTGCACCGGCTGGCCCGGAATCATCTCCGACATGCCCAGGAAGAGCAGCGGCAACGAGAGGACCACGCCCACCCAGAACCGCCGCGTCATGCTCAGCAGCTCCGGGTCCGGTTGCTCCTCGGGCAGCACCGTGCGCGGCTCCAGCGCCATGCCGCACTTGGGGCAGGTGCCCGGATGGTCCTGCACCACCTCCGGGTGCATCGGGCACACCCACTCGGTGCGCGCCGTCATCATCACCGGCTGCTCCGGCTCCAGCGCCATGCCGCACTTGGGGCACGCGCCCGGGTGGTCCTGGCGGACCTCGGGGTCCATCGGGCAGATCCACATCGTGCCCGGCGGAGCCTCCACCGGCTCCGGCTCCCCCTTCGCCTCGAGGAACTTCACGGGCTCGGCGGCGAAGCGCTCCCGGCACTTCGGGTTGCAGAAGTAGTACGTCTTCCCCTCGTGGACGTGGGTGCCGCCCTTGGGGGCGTTCGGGTTCACCGACATCCCGCACACCGGGTCCTTCGGGAGGTACTTCTCGGGCTCGGCGGCGAAACGCTCCCGGCACTTCGGGTTGCAGAAGTGGTAGGTCGCGCCCTTGTGGACGTGGCTGCCACCCTTGGCGTTCGCGGGGTCGACGGTCATGCCGCAGACCGGGTCCAGCACCTTGCCCGAGGCCTCGGGGGGCGGGCCGTGCGAGTGGGCGGCATGGGGGTCGTGCGAATGGGTGTGCTCGTGGGCCATTGAAGGAACTGCTCCTTTCACCCGGGCTGACGGAGCGCCCGCCAGACTCTTACAGTGGTCATGCTCCGCGCCCGGATTCCGGTCCGGGAGGTGACCTGGGCTTTCAACCCGCCAAGCGGGCCTCTGACAGCCACCAGGTACTCCAACCAGGAGACCTGCCTCTACCCCACGCGCCGAACCAGCTCACCCACGCACTCCAATTGAAGCAACCCCTCTTCGAGATGCAGCGCGTAGACGAGCGAGTCCGCGGCGAGCATTCGCGTGCGCAACCGCGGCGGAATGTAGTCCATCGTCTCCAGGCGCTCGCGCAGACCCAGGAAGGCGTGGCAGCCCGCGGCCTGCAAGTCTCCGCGCGCCATCAAGCGGTCGAAGTGCGCCTGGCCTCCTCGCGCGTCGTCAGCGTCGTGAATGATGTCGGAGGCCCGTAGGTGCCGGAGCGCCACGCGCTCGGGGTGCCTGCCCAGGGCGAAGTGGTGGTAGAGGACATACTCCGAGGCCGCGTTCCACTTCTCCACCGACACCTGCTTCATGAAGGCCCGCCAGGCTGGCAGCCCATGCGCCCGCTCCGCGAGGGAGAGCAGTTCCTCGAGGATGTCCGCCTGGAAGAGCATGTGGTGCTGCATGCCACTGAACGGGTGCTGGTGGCTCCAGCCGGGGACGAACCTCCGGGCGAATTCCGCATGCACATGCTCCACCGTGGACGGGTACCGCCGGGTGCCGAGCAGCCACGTAAAGGGGTAACCCATGGCCAACAGAGCGCGCCCGTCCTCGCTCAGAAAGGGCACGTCCTGGAGGAAGACATAGTCCGAGTCCAGGATGAGCACCTCGGGCAAGAGCCCTGGAATGGCCCGGAAGACATACAGTTTGAGCAGCTGCTGGTAGTACCAGCCGCCACTGGGGTAGGGGCAGCCGCGCGCCGCGAGGACCCGGCTGATGTCCTGCTTCGTGAAGGGAAACCACGACTCGGGAGCGTGGTGCACCGGAATTCCACCGGGCAGGGGCTCGACAACGGGGGCTTGCTCGGAGAGGACGTAGATCCTCCGGATGGCGGTCCGGGAGTGCCGGACGATCCCCCGCAGACAGGACGGAAGCTTGGAGACGTCCTTGGGGGCAACCGGGACGACGATGTCGATGGACAAAGAGCAACTCCGAGGTCGGTGGACGTAGCCGCTTTCAGCAGAGGCTCAGCGTCACCAGCGCGGCCATTCGAAGGGTACTGCGTCAGACGGGTGTCTCGCAGCCCCCGCCCGGCCTTCCACAGGTGCAGTCCAGGCACCCGTGCGCCGCGCACGTGCCGCAGCTCCGCTCCAACTGCTTCTTCAGTGCCTGGCGCGCCCGGTGGAGCCGCACCCCCGCGTTGTTCGCGGTGATGCCCGACTCCCGCGCCACCTCGGGAACGCTCCGCCCCTCGAGGTCCACCTGACGCACCATCTCGGCGTACTCGGGCTTCAGCGCGGGCAGCAGGTCATGGATGCACGCGCAAACCGTTTGCGTCAGCTCCGGATCCTCACCCACCTCGGAGGCCTCGCGAGCCTCCCGCTCCAGCGCACGGCCCTCGGCGGCGTTCCGGCGGTAGTGGTCCACCAGCGCATTGCGCAGCAGCCGGTAGAACCACGCCACCGCCCCCTCGCCCTCCTGGAGGTCACCGCCCTTCTCCAGCGTCCGCACATAGGCGGACTGCAGCAGTTCCTCGGCGAGCGCCCGGCTGCCCACCCGGCTCTCGAGGAAGCTCAAGAAGCGCCGGTGATTTCCCACCAGCGCCTCCACGACCCCTGGATTCAACATCCCCCCTCCCCCTCCCTCTCCCTCCGGGAGAGGGTCGGGGTGAGGGTATCCGTCACCGTCCCGCATTCCGTACCTCGAGCTTCTACCCGGAGCGCACCTCGCGCCCCTGTCCTGTCCCATATCCGAGGCCCGGCGGGATTCAACCCCGTCAGAACAGCCGGTTGAGGCCGTTGAGGGCGGCCACCCGGTAGGCCTCGGCCATGGTGGGATAATTGAAGGTGGTGTTGATGAAGTAGTCGATGGAGTTGCCCGGCCCCTCCTGCGCCATGATGGCCTGGCCGATGTGGATGATCTCCGACGCGTTGTCCCCGAAACAGTGGATGCCGAGGATCTCCCGCGTCTCGCGGTGGAAGAGCAGCTTGAGCATCCCCACCGTGCGGCCGGTAATCTGCGCGCGCGCCAGGCTCTTGAAGAAGGCGTGTCCCACCTCGTAGGGCACGCCGTCGCGCGTGAGCTCCTGCTCGGTGCGGCCCAGGCTGCTGATCTCCGGGCTGGTGTAGATGCCGGTGGGCATGTCCTTCACCAGCTTGTGCTCCAACCGCCCCTCGACGATGTGCGTGGCCGCGAAGCGGCCCTGGTCGTACGAGGCGCTCGCCAGCGACGGAATGCCCACCACGTCTCCCACGGCGTAGATGTGCGGAACGACCGTCTGGTACGCGTCGTTCACCTGCACGTTGCCGCGCGAGTCCATCTGGATGCCCAGGTCCTCGAGCCCCAGGTCCTGGGTGTTGCCGGTGCGTCCGTTGGCCCACAGGAGGATGTCCGCCTTGAGCCGCTTGCCGCTCTTGAGGTGCAGCACCACGCCTTCCTCGCGAGCCTCCACCCGCTCCATCTGCTCGTGGTGGCGGATGAGCACGCCCTGCTCGCGCAGGTGGTAGGAGAGCGCGTCAGAGATCTCATCGTCCAGGAAGGACAGGAGCCGCTCGCGCGTGTTCACCAGGTCCACCTTCACGCCCAGCATGCGAAACATGGAGGCGTACTCGCAGCCGATGACGCCCGCGCCGTAGATGATCATCGTCATCGGCGTCTCGCGCAGCTTGAGGATGGTGTCCGAGTCGAAGATGCGCGGGTGGCGGAAGTCCAGGTCCGGCGGGTGGTAGGGCCGCGAGCCGGTGGCCAGCACGAAGGCCTTGGCGGAGAGCAGCTCACTGGCGCCCCGAGGCTCGCTGACCTCGACCGTGTTGGCGTCCCGGAAGCGCGCCCGCCCCACCACGAGCTCCACCCGGTTGCGCTCGTAGAAGGTGGTCCGCAACTGCACCTGGCGGGACACCACGGACGAGGCCGTCCGCATCATGTCCTTGAACTTCCAGCGGTGGGCCAGCTCGACGCGGAGCTCCGGGTGGTCGGTCTGCACGTCCACCAGCCGCTGGATGGCGTGGCGAAGGGCCTTGGAGGGGATGGTGGCGGTGTGGGTGCAGGCGCCTCCCACCAACATCTGCTGCTCCACCACGCACACCCGCTTGCCAGACTTCGCGGCCTTCATGGCGGCCCCCTCACCACCGGGGCCCGAGCCGATCACCACGACGTCGAATTGCCGCACGCTCATGGCCGGATATTTCCCGAGCCCGTGCATCCGGCAAAGAAATCACCCGGTAAAAGGGAGGGACCAAGCCCCCCCGCCCGTCCCCCTTGCATCCGGGGGGCCGACGGAACATGACAGGGGTGGGCCCCACCTTCTCAAGGGCCTCCGGAGAGCCTCATGGCGGTACGATTCAAGAACCTGGACGGCAGTGGCCCGCATCCGTTCGGCACCGTCTTCAAATGGGCCGTCGGAGACAAGCTGGCGGGCAGGCGCCGCAAGAGCCCGGAACACGCCCCGGTGCGCCGCGTGGAGCCGGACCTCACCGTGCTCGCCACTCCGCCCGCGCCCGGCGAGGGCGCGCGCCTGACCTGGCTGGGCCACGCGAGCTGGCTGGTGCAGCTCGACGGCGTATCGCTCCTCATCGACCCCGCGCTGCGCGACACCATCACCGGCTTCATCCGCCGCAACGTGGCCCCGGGCGTCCCGATGGAGAAGCTGCCCCCCATCGCCGCCTCGCTGGTGTCCCACAACCACTACGACCACCTGGACATGCCCACCGTCCTACGCGTGGGCGCACCCGTCATCACGGGGCTCGGGGTGGCGCACTACTTCCGCAACGGCTCGCCTCCGGCCACCGAGCTCGACTGGTGGGGCTCCACGAAGGTAGGCCCGGTGACGGTGCACTTCGTCCCCTCGCAGCACTGGAGCCGCCGGAGCCTCAACGACACCAACGAGACGCTCTGGGGCGGCTTCGTCGTCGAGGGTTCCAGCGCGCGCGTCTACCACTCGGGGGACACCGCGTACTTCGACGGCTTCAAGGAGATAGGCCAGCGCTTCCCCGGGCTGGACGCGGCCATGCTGCCCATTGGCGCGTATGACCCGGGCTGGTTCATGGAGAAGCAACACATGAACCCCGAGCAGGCGGTGCAGGCCTACGAGGACCTCGGGGCGCGGCGATTCCTCGCCATGCACTGGGGCACCTTCAAGCTCACCGACGAGCCCCTGGACGAGCCGCCCCAGCGGCTGGACGCCGAGTGGAACCGCCGCCAGCTTCCGCGCGAGCCGCTCCACGTGCTCGCCGTGGGCGAGAGCCTCACCGTCCGCCACGACGCGGCTCGTCGGGGTTGAGCGAGGACGGGCGGTGTGCTCAGTAGGGGCCGCCATGCTCCTGCCCGTACTCCTCACACTCGCTCTCAGTCAGGCCCCCCTCACCACCGTCGCCGAGCAGAGCGGATGGATCCGCACCGGCCGCTACGCGGAGGTGGAGTCGCTCTGCCGCGCCTTCCCCAAGCGCTACCCCGGCAAGGTGCGCTGCGACACCTTCGCCACCACGCCCGAGGGCCGTCCCATGCTCGTGCTCGTCGCGAGCGCGGATGGCACCCTCACTCCCGCCGCCGCCGCGAAGAAGGGCCGCCCCGTCGTCTTCTTCCAGGGCGGCATCCACGCCGGGGAGATCGACGGCAAGGACGCCGGCTTCTGGCTGCTCAGGGACATGCTCGACGGCAAGGCACTGCCGGGCGCGCTCAAGCAGGTGACGGCCGTCTTCCTGCCCGTCTTCAACGTGGATGGCCACGAGCGCTTCGGCCCCAACAACCGCCCCAACCAGGTGGGCCCCGAGGAGATGGGCTGGCGCGTCACCGGGCAGAACCTCAACCTCAACCGCGACTACGTGAAGGCGGATGCCCCGGAGATGGTCGCGGTGCTGAAGCTGCTGCACTCCTGGGACCCCCTCTTCTACGTGGACCTGCACGTCACGGATGGCGCCAAATTCGAGCACGACGTGAGCGTGCAGATGGAGCCGCAGAAGACGGGCCCCGAGGCCCTGCGCACGTTGGGCACGAAGCTGCGCGAGGAGCTCTTCACCGAGTTGGAGTCCAAGGGCCACCTGCCCCTCGCCTTCTACCCCTCCTTCCGGGAGAACGATGACCCCGCCTCCGGCGTGAGCTACGGCGTGTCTCCCCCGCGCTTCAGCCACCCGTACTGGGCGGTGAACCGGCGCTACGGAATCCTCGTGGAGACGCACTCCTGGAAGCCCTACGCCCACCGCGTGGCCACCACGCGTCACGTGCTGGAGGGCCTGCTGCGGCTCGTCGCCCGGGACGGCCAGACGCTGATGGCCGCGCGGAAGGCCGCTGACGCCGAGGCAGAGTCCGGCAAGGTCCGCGAGGTGGTGCTCCTCTGGGAGAACACCGAGAAGAGCCGCCCCATCTCCTTCCGCGGCTACGCCTACGAGCGCATGCCCTCCGAGGTGTCCGGCCAGCCGTGGATCCGCTACGACGACACGAAGCCGCAGGTGTGGACGATTCCCTACTACGAGGAGCTGCGCCCGGGCCTCACCGCCACGCTGCCCACCGGCGGCTACCTGATTCCCCCGGCGCACGCTGCCTGGGTGGCGGAGAAGCTGACCACGCACGGCCTGCGCTTCCAGCGGCTCGGCCAGGATGTGCCCTCGGCCCAGGTGGAGGTGTTCCGCGCCACCGAGGCGAAGCTCCGCCCCGCCTCCGTCGAGGGCCACCAGGTGCTCTCCGTGAAGGGCGACTGGAAGAAGGACACCCAACCGCTCCCCAAGGGCACGCTCTACGTGCCGGCGGCGCAGAAGAGCGCGCCCCTGGTGGCGCACCTGCTCGAGCCGCTCGGACCGGACTCCCTGCTCTCCTGGGGCTTCTTCAACAACCACTTCGAGCAGAAGGAGTACGTCGAGGACTACATCCTGGAGCCCTTCGCCCGCGAGCTGCTGGCGAAGGACCCCGCCGTCAAGGCCGCCTGGGAGGAGAAGCTGAAGAACAAGGAGTTCGCCAGCAACCCCCGCGCCCGCCTGCGCTTCTTCTACGAGCGCCACCCGGCCAACGACACGCGCCTCAACCTCTACCCCGTCTTCCGCACGGACTCGACTCCCGTGGGGCTCCAACCAGTTCGTTGAAAGCTCGACGCGTCAGGGGCCTGGATTAGCGTCGGTGTCCCTCACCCGAGGAGACACCATGTCCAAGAACGCCTGGATGAAGTACCTGCTGCCCTTCCTGCTGCTCACCACCTCCGCCTTCGCCGCTGGCACCGCCGAGGTGAAGGTCGGTACCGGCATCGAGAAGTATGAGATCACCGGCGCCTCCGACAGCTTCACCGTCGCCCCGAACACCCGTATCTACGCCGCCACGAAGCTCACTGGTGCGGAAGTCGGCACCGTGACCGTCGTCTGGTCCAAGGACGGCCAGGAGGTCTCCAAGACGGAGCTGAAGGTGCCTCGCGCGTCCTACCGCACCCACGCCTACCGCACCTTCCGCGCGGGTGACTCCGGCTCCTGGACCGTGAAGGTGGTCGGTGCCGATGGCGCGGAGCTTGGCTCGGCCTCCTTCAAGGCCGAAGTCTCCGGCTGACCCCACGGGCGCGATCGAGCACCGGGTGTACCCCACCCGGTGCCCCTCGCTTGCCGCTCACCCGAAAGACAGACAGCGAGCCCGAGTCCGCGCTCACCACCACACGCGGCTCCTCGGCTCGGTTCACGGAGTGGCGGGCGCCACGACAGGCGGGGTGCTCCACGGCAGGACGTCGTTGTCCACCGGGGGCAGCGTCTTCAGGTAGTCGTAGATGGCGCCCAGGTCCTCCTCCGTCATCCCCGCGTAGGCCAGCCAGGCCATCACCGTGTTGCGCTCCGGGGCGACCTGGCGCCGCGCCTCGGGCAGCGCGTGGCGCTTGAAGAGCGCGATGAAGGTGCCCCGGCTCAGCCCCCCGATTCCCGTCTCGTGCGGAGTGAGGTTCGAGCTGCGCACCAGGGCGTCGTTCTCCAGCCCGAACACCTGGCCTCCGGCGAAGTGCTTTCCTGGCAGCGGCTCGCGCTTCTCGTCGGTGGGCGTGTGGCAGTCCACGCAACCTCCCACGGTGGTCAGGTACCGGCCGTAGGCCACCGTGTCCGAGCGCGCCGGCGCGGTGACGGCCGTCTCCAGGGGCTCGGGCGAAAAGCGGATGAGGACGTTCATCGGGAAGTCGAGCCGCGTCTTCGCCAGGGGATTGCGGATGGCCGGAATGGACCTCAAGTACGCCACGAGTGCCTCCGCGTCCTCGTCGGACATCTCCCGGTAGAGGCGGTAGGGCATGATCGGCATCAGCGCCCGGCCATCCCGGCTCACGCCCTCGCGGATGGCGCGGATGATCTCTCCATCGCTCCACTGGCCCAGACCCGTCTCGGCATCCGGCGTGATGTTGGACATGCACATCGTGCCGGGGAAGCCCATCTCCGGGCTCAAGCACTGGCCTCCACCGCCCAGGGTGCCGGGCTTCGAGGGCGTCCCGAAGAGGCTCATGTCCGATTGCGAGTGGCAGTGGAAGCAGACGAAGACGTTCTCCGCGAGGTAGCGGCCCCGCGCGACCTTCTCCGGGGTGGCCTCCACCTTCCGGGTCGAGGCCGGGCGCGACCGCGGCATCACTCCCAGCACGAAGCCCGCCGCACCCAGCACCACCAGCAAGAGCACGGCGAGACCCGCCACGACGACCTTCTTCATCATTCACATCCTCTACGGGGGGGAATGGCCCTTTTTAGCTGAATTCCCGGTCTCGACCCATCCCCCCGGCCCGGCTCACGGGGCCGCGCGCTGCCCGCGCACGTCGATGACGAAGAAGAGCTCGTCCTTGTTCTTGAAGAGCCCCGCCGCCATCGAATACGGCTCGAAGCCGAACTCCGTGTGGCGGGTCGTCAGCACCCCGCGTGCGGCCACCCGCTGATCGTCCACCGCCACCTCCAGCGGCAGCTTCACCTCGTGGGTCGCGCCCCGCATCGTCATGTCGCCTGTCACCTCCACCACCGGGTGTCCGCCCTCGCCCCGCTCTCCGGTGAGGGTGCAGGACCTGGAGGTGAACTGGATCGTCTTGTGCCTGGCCAGATCCAGCTGATCCTCCGCCCGGAGGTTCTCGCGGATCGACTCCCGGTCGCCCTCGGGGACACGGTCCTGGCCGGTGAGGTCGCGCATCTCGTCACGCTCCGGATCCAACCCCTCCACCTGGACCGTCACCTCCACCGAGCAGCCAGACAGGTTGGAGGGGTCGAACCGCACCGTGCCCGCCCAATCCGTGGCGCGCACCACGTGGTCGTGCCCGAGCGAGGCGGTGAAGATCTGCACGTAGAGGTGGCTCTTCTCCAGGTCCGTGTCGAGCGCGTAGGTGCGCGTGCCGGGCGACAGGGACTCCAAGCCACTGGTGCCGCCGGGAAAGTCACCGCGAGCGGGGAAGGTGATGCGCTCCCGGTCCTCGGTGGGGGTGGTGCCACAACCAGAAAGGGCGGCCGCGCCGAGCAGCGTCGCGGACAGGAAGAGGGAGAATCGGCTCCGCATGGAAGGCTCCGTGTTGGGGATGAGTGTCAAACAGAGGCACGCGACTCTAACATCGGCGCCGGATGTGCTCTGGCCGCGCGGAGGGCGCTGCTACCGTGCCCACCGCGTTCCCCCACCCACGACTGGAGCTCCTCGCGTGAAGGCTCTTCCCTCCCTTGTCACCCTGCTCGCGTCCCTCGCCCTCACCGCCTGTGGAAAGATGGAGGCGGGTGACGACTGCGCTCCGGACAACAGCGCCACCTGCAGCAGCACCTCCGAGGCCCTGTGGTGCGAGAGCGGCAAGCTCCGCGCCATTCCCTGCAGCGGCCCGAGCGGCTGCACCGAGAGCAATGGCAGCCTGACGTGTGACTTCTCGCGCGCACAGGCGGGCGATGCCTGCCCGGCCACGAGCGAGAACAAGGGCCAGTGCGCGGTGGGCAACCCGGATGAGGCGCTGCGCTGCACCTCGGGCACCTGGACGGCGCAGACCTGTCAGGGTTGTGCCGTGCAGAACGAGCAGATCACCTGCATCCAGTGACTACGCGCCGCCGGAGGACTCCGGCCCCTCCTCCATCCGCCGGCGCGCGTACAGCAGCTCCCGCCGCACGGCCCGCCGCAGCGACCGCACCTCCCCGAAGCCAGCGGTGCGCGCGTAGTGCTCCAGGTCGTCCGGCACCGGGCGGCCGAGGTGCGTGACGAAGTACCAGCGCCACAGCGCCTCCTCCGTCATCCCGGGCTCCGCGCCCTCCGGCTCGTGCGCACCGAGGACTCGCAGCTTGTCACGCGCACGGGCCACCAGGGCCGCGTACTCGCCGGAGACCCGCAGGTGGTCCGGCAGGCAGCGCTCCAGCTCCAACCCGAGGACGTCGTGCACCCAGCGCACGTCCGCCTCGTCACGCAGGAGGCGCTGGAAGTCCTCCACCCCGTTCTCCTCGAGCCACCGGGTGAGCCCCTCCGGCGTGAGGACACCGTGCTCGCGGCGGAGGTCCAGCTCGGCGCGGCCCAGGGACGCCTCGTCGCTCCGCCGCCCCTGACGCCGCGCCTCCTCCAGCGCCAGCGCACGCCCCAGCGCGCCCCGGGCCGCCCGCGCGTAGTTCCCGGACAGGCGGAGCTCCTCGAGCAGCGCCTCCTCCATCCCCGGCCCGTCTCCACGGCCTCCCAGCGGAAGCCGGGCCGCGCGATGCCGCATCTCCTCCCAGGCATCGGTGTGCTCGAAGGTGAAGCGCACCTGCTTCGGTCCCGGCTCCTCCGCCAGCCGCTCGCGAATGACCCGCAACATCGCCAGCGCGTCCTCCCGCTTCTGGTCGACGCGTCCCCGGGGCAGCCAGGCGCGCAGCGCCGCCACCTCGTCCTCCGGCAGGCCCTCGCGCCTCGCGCCCGCCAGGAGCGTCGGCCAGGCCCGCTCGGCGTAGAAGAGACTCTTGGCCATCCGCTCCAGCCCGGCCCTCGTCGCCGGACGGAGTACCCCCTCCTCCTCCGCGCGCCGCAGCGTGCCCCGGATGTTCACCATCGCCTCGGTGAGCACGCGGTATCCATCCTCGGCGGCACCGTGCGTCACCGCCACCTCGTCGTCGTCCCGCAGCTCACCGCTCCGGAACGCCTCATAGATGGTGCCCACCCCCTCCATCCCGAAGGGCGCGAGCTCCGCGGCCCGTAGCGCCCCCATGCTGGCACTCCCGAAGATGTGGATGCCCTGGCTCAGCGCCCAGAGGATCTCCTTGTGCCAGACGGAGGGCACCCGCTCGAAGTAGCCATCGATGATGCCGATGGCCCCCGGCCGCTCGAGCGAGACCCGGTACACGTCCCCCTGGGCCGCTGGCGGCAGGCACGTGGCGTCGAGCTCGCGCCGCACGTCCTCCTCGGAGAGCGTGGGCCCGGTGAACACGAAGACCTTCACGTCCACCTCCCGCCGCGCGCACGGGCGCCCGGCACGTACCCCGGCAGCGTGGAGAGCGCCTCCAACCCGGGCACCACCACGCGCACCACCGGTATCTGGAACTCGGGCCGGGTCAGGTCCACCACCACCACCTCGGTGATGCCGACGGCGCGCAGGCGCTCCAGCTCCCAGGCCAGGTCCTCGTCCAACGACTGGCCCGCCCCGTCGGGCGCGTCCCGGAAGCTCCGCCGCGGGCCCTCCTCTCCCATCCAGTCACGCAGGCGCCGGGGCCACTCCGCCTCCCGCGCGTTCTGGTAGAGCCGCGAGTCCATGTCGTCCCGCGAGCCCGCGATGATCGTCAACCGGCTCTGGGCCGCCTCGGTGAGGGCCCGCAGCAGCGCCACCCCACGCGCCGGGTGACAGCCCATGCCGCTCGCGGCGCAGGACGGCCGGAGCGACTCCTGGGCCTTGTCGACGATGGCGCAGAAGAAGGCCGCGATTCCCACGTCCGAGGTCATCTCCCAGACGCCCACCTCGATTCCGGCGCGCTCGTACCGCTCCAGCACCTGCCGGCACGCCGCGTCGTCCACCGTCTCCAGCGCCACCCGCGTGCGCCGCCGTCCCTCAGCGTCCCGCTTCAGCCAGAGCGAGGTCGCATCGCGCTCCACCACCTCGCACAGGCCGTGGCTGATGGCTTCCAGGCGGTGGTTGCCCGAGGCGAGCCCGTTGGAGCTCGGCAGGAACGCGCCGCTGCCGGGTGGGAACGGGAGCGTGTAGTTGGTGTGCACCAGCTCGAAGGGCACCCAGACCGGCATGTCCCTCAGCAGGTCCTGCCCCTCGATCCACATCAGCCGGAGCCGGGGATGGAAGGCGCCCAGCGACGAGCGGGGAAGCGCGGAGACATCCGCCAGCGCATGGGTGAAGCGCAGCTCGTCATGGCTGGCGAGCTTGAGCGGCGAGGTGATGCGCTCGGCGTGGTAGGACTCCACCGACTCCATCAGCCCGGAGGCTTCCGCGCACGCCAGGTCCAACCCCTTGCCCTGGGAGACCGCCAGCGAGCGCGAGTTGGGCCGACACACCATCACCACCGGAATGCCGATGGTGTCCAGCCCGGTGACGTTGGCCACCCGGGTGATGCCCATCACAGGCAGGAGGGGGCGCAGCCGCGCCACCGTCTCCTCGGGCGACACCAGGCGGTGGGTTCCCGCCTGGAATCGCTTGGGTGTCTCAACCATTCGTGCCGGAGTGCGAGGGACGGCCCTGTCCCGACGTCCGGTAACCCGCCTTGCTCGTCGGGACGACGATGGGAACCGCCGGAGGCGTGTCGGTATCGGGCTCGCGCTCACCGGGGCCTGGCCCGGGCTTCTCCGGCGTGGGCGGTTGCGTGGGCTTGGGCGGCTGTGTGGGCTTCGGATTGGGGTCTGACGCCACGCTCATGCGCTCCGGAGTCCCCGACATCCGGTACACCTGTCCGTCATCCCCGACGATCTGCAGCTCTTTCATTGTTCCCCCTCACGGCCGCGACTCCACGTGGAGGCGGCTTGGGGGAAAGGCTAGCCACCACTTCCCGTGCGGGTCAAATCCTCACGGCTCGCCGCCTCGCTCGCGGTGAGCGCGCCACCGAGTCCGAGTTGGAGAGCCAACGTCTCCGTCGCCCTCAGATGATGGGCGCACCCCAGCCGGGTGAAGAGTGCGCGCGCCTCGACGAGGTGCCGGGTCCGAAGCGCCGGGTCCAACAGGGCGCGAGCGAGCTCGTAATGGGCCAGCCCCTCGTCGTAGGGCATCCCGTATCTCCGGGCCACGGCCAGCGCGCGGCGCAAGCGGCTGGCGGCGCGCGACGGCCTGCCCGCGAGCGACAGCCACACGCCCTCCAGGCGCAGGGCCCTCGTCCCCACCACGGGGAACATGCGCGCCAGGCTCCTCAACGCCCGGCACGCCTCCGCCGCGCGAGCGGACCACTCCCGCGTCTCGGGAGCCGCCGTGCGCCGTGCCTCCTCCCACAACGCCAGGCACGTCTCCGCCAACCCCGAGTACGAGGGGAGCATGATGAGGCTCGACGCCAGCTTCTTGCTCATCAACCCCAGCGCCTGCCGCGACTCGGCCCGCGCCCGGGTGAGATCTCCGGCCCTCAGCGCGGCGAGCGCGCGGATGCCGCTGAAGTGCACGAGCAGCAGCGGCAGCACGTTGCCCGAGAGCATCAGCTCCACCTCGGACAGCCGCGCCTGGGCCTCGGTCAGCCGTCCCAGACACAAGAGCGTCGAGGCCAGATCCGTGAGCGTCCACACCTGGAGTTGCAGGTTCCTCGCCGCGCGCGCCGCCTCCAGCTGGGCCTCGCGCAAGCGCTGCGCGGCGGCGGGCTCGCCACTGAGGTCCGTGCCCAGCGCCATCACCGTGTAGCCCAGCTCCGCGCTGACGCGGTCGTTCATCCACCGGGCGATGTCCAGACAGTGCTCGGCCCGGCCGAAGGCCTCCTCCCAGCGGCCGAAGCCCAGCAGGTAGGAGCCCTCGAGGTAGTCGCCATAGGCGACGTGAGAGGAGTCCGGCGTGTGGCGGGCCCGCAGGAAGTAGCGCCGGGCGAGCGGGTGCAACCGGGCCATGCCGGCCAGCGAGCCCAGTCCGGAGTAGGCCTGGGAAGCGGGCACCGGCTGGCGCGCGGCCTCGGCGTCGTTGATGGCGGCGAGCGCGGCGGTGAACCAGCCCAGCGTGTCCAGGGACATGGAGCGCTCGCGGCCCACCAGGGAGGTGATGCGTGCCGCCAGCGCGAGCCGCTCGCGGTCATCCTCCGTCCGGGGCCGCAACCGGTGCAGGGCGGCCACGTGGGTGAGCTGCCGGAGTGACTCCCGGACCGCGCGCACCAGCCAGCCTCCCCGCGAGGAGGGCAGCGGCCGATCCAGCAGCAGCAGCGCCTCCGTGAAATAGCTCCGGCTGCGCTCCAGGTCACCCAGGCCGAAATAGAAGGCCTCGCCCAGCCGCGCGCACCAGCGGGCGCGGCGCACGTCGTCGGGCGCCACCAGGCCCGCCCCCACCCCCTCCGTCAGCTCCCGCGCCTGCGTATAGAAGGTGATGGCCTCGCGCCACGCCCCCTTGCCGAAGGCCTCCTCACCCGCCCGCTCCAGGTACTCCAGCGCCCGGCGCGGCTCCTCCGCCATCCGCCAGTGGTGGGCCAGACGCGGGAAGAGGCTCCCGCCGTCCACCGCCCACCTGCGCTCCAGCGCGAGGGCCGCCGACTGGTGCAGCAACCTGCGCTGGGCGAAGGTCATCAGGGCATACGCCGCCTCCTGGATGAGGGCGTGCTTGAAGGCATACGCGGGCCCGGCCTCGCGCGGCGCCTCCACCACCAGCTCCATGCGGACGAGCGCCTCCAGGTGCACGGGCAGCAGCGCCCGGTCCTCCTCCACCGGGTACACCTCGGAGAGCTCCTGGAAGGTGAAGCTCCTGCCCAGGATGCTGGCCACCTTGATGGCGAGCTGCTGCGGCGGCGAGAGCAGATCCAACCGGCTGGTGATGATGCCCTGCACCGTGCCGGGAAGGCCGAGCGCCCGGGGCACACCGCGCTCCGCCATCCGGCACTCGCCGCCCTGGATTCGCAAGAGCCCGGAGTCGCGCACCGCGTAGGCGAACTCCTCGCTGAAGAGGGGGTGGCCCTCGGCCCGCTCGCGGATGAGCTCCGCCACCTCGCGGGGCAGGTACCGCACCTCCAGCCGCTGGCACACCAGGTCGAGCACGTGCTCCTGCGTCATCCGCTCCAGGGGCAGGAACACCGCCTCGGGCTGCTCGCGCAGCAGCCGGTACTCCGGAGGGGCGCTCTCGCCCATGGGCCGCCCGGAGAGGACGAGCAGCAGCCGCTCCACCTGCCGCCGCGCCGCCACCGCCAGCGCCCAGGAGGAGGAATCCATCCAGTGCACGTCATCGAGCACCAGCAGCAACGGGCGGGAGCCGGCGGCCTCCAGCAGCAGCCGCACCACGAGCTCCCGGGTGCTCTCGGCGCGGGTGGCGCCGCTCATGGACTGGAGCACCTCGTTGTCCGGCACCGCCACCGGCAGCACCGCGTTGAGCAGCGGGGCCCAGGCCTGCACCTCGGGGAAGCGCCGCAGGTGCTCCATCAACCGCGCGGTGCGGGTGGCGACGTCCGGCAGCCCCTCCAGTCCCAGCAGCCGCGAGAGGGGCGCGCGCCACGCGAGATAGGTGGAGGAGGGCTCCAGCGCCTCGCCCGCGCCGAAGCACGGCGTGAGCCCGGCCCGCTCCGCGCCCCGCAGCAGGTGGGCCAGCAGCCGGGACTTGCCGATGCCGGGCTCGCCCTCGATGAAGACGACTCCGCCCCTCCCCTCCTCGACGAGCGCGCGCATCGCCTCGGCCAGGTGGCCCCGCTCGACGTCCCGGTTCACCATGGGTGCATCCGGGCTCGCCCCGGGCAGGTCCCGCGCCACCACCCGCTCCTCGGGCCGGTACACCTCGAGCGGTTGCGTCTTGCCCTTGACGCGCACGGGAGGCAGCGGCTCGAAACGGACGCGGGACGAGGCCAGCCGCGCCGTCGCCGCGTCGCACAGCACCTGCCCCTCCCCCGCCGCCTGCATCAGCCGCGCGGCCTGGTTCACCACGTCGCCCAGCGTCACGTACTCGCGGCGCCGCGCGTTGCCGTAGACGCCGCAGAACACCCGGCCGCTGGTGATGCCGATGCGGTGCGCCACCCCCAGCGCCCGCAGCGAGGCCTGGATGCACTGGCCCGCCAGGGTGGCGCGCGCGGCGTCGTCCTCGTGCGCCAGTGGCGGCAGCCCGAAGGCCGCCACGTTCACCACGCCCTTGTCGTCCACCACCACCTGGTTGAGCGAGCCCCCGTACTGCGCCAGCGCCTCCTGGATGGCGCGGAACGCCCGCTGCAACTCCGCCTGGCGCATCCCCGCCGCCACCTCCGGGTCCGTCAGGTTCACGAACAGCACCGTCACGTTGCGGAACTCGGCGAGCCACTGGGTGTGCCCCGCTTCCAGGCGGCGGCGCACGACCTCGGGCACGTAGGCGCGCAGCCGTGGCTCCAGGTGGGGCGGCGGCTCGGCGGGCCCGGGATGCGACGGCGGCAGCGGCTCGACGGAGCGCAGCCGCCACTCCCCACCGGGCAGCGGCTCGCCCCGCGCCCGTGACTCCAACAGTCTCCAGGCCGAGGCGGAGAGGAGGATCTCCCCGGGCCGCGCCAGCCCCTCCGCCCGCGCCATCTCCAGCAGCGGGAGCCCGGCGGCCAGGAACTCCCAGCGCTCGCCCACGCCGCCGATGTCGAAGAAGCGGACCTCGCCCGCCCCCATGCCCACCCGCAGCCGCAGCCGCCCACCTCCGGGAAACTCGAGCCGCTCGAGCCCGGCCTGCATCTCCATCGCGGCCCGTACCGCCTGGTGGGCCATCCGCGGCAGCTCCTCGTCGGACGCGGCCTCCCATGCGGCGAGCACCGCGTCCCCCGCGAAGCGGAGCACGTCCCCGCCATGGTCGAGGATGGCGGAGACCAGCACCGCGAAGCAGGAGTCGAGGCAGCCCGCCAGACGCTCCGCCCCCTCCGGGCCCTTGCGCTCCAGCGACTCGGCCAGCTGGGTGAAGCCGGAGAGATCGGCGAACAGGACCACCGCCGGCCCGTCCGTGCGCGCCCCCTCTCGAGGGCGGGAAGGGTCCTGGAGGAGCCCACGCACCAACGAGGCTGGCACGAAGGCCGCGAGGGTCTTCATGCGTGCGGGACTGGTCACGGAGCTCGCTACCTCGTTTCGCCTGGGCTGGACCCCTACGCGGGGACTGGAAGCGTAGCAAGTGGCGGCCCCGGGAAGAACCCGGCCCCGAAAAAAGCAAGGGCCGGAGGCCGCTGGGACATCAGCGGCTTCCGGCCCCGGCTCTTCAGCTACCTACGCGAGCTAGCCGATCTTCCCCTCGCAGCGGCAGGTGCTCATGTTGCACGTCGTGCTGCCCGTGCAGCTGCCACCGCAGTTGTCCTTGCAGACGCACGAGCAGGAGTTCGGGTCGGCCTGGTAGGTGGAGCCGCAGTTGAGCGCCGCCGTGTCGCAGACGCAGCTGCAGCTGGCGGCGTTGAACTTGAAGCCCGGAGCGCAGGTGGCGCTCGCCACGCACTGGCAGGAGCAGGTGCTGGTGTTGCACTGCTGGAAGCTGCCGCACGCCCCACCGCAGTCCGCCGCGCAGACGAAGCCGCACACGTCCTTGCTGGTGTTGCACACCTGGCCCGGAGAGCCCCCGCCACCGCAGTTCGACGGGCACTCGCACCGGTTCGTCTGCCGGTTGCAGACCAGGTTGTTCTTGCAGAAGTCCGCCTGCGTCGGGTCGTAGTAGCCCGTGTCGCCCGAGCAGGGCGGCGGGTTGCCATCCTTGTTCGGCGTGAGGTCGGACCAGTAGCGGTAGGAGATGGCGGCCTGCGTCGAGCCCGCGGCGGCGGGACGGCACGCACCGTAGAAGGCCAGCGCCTGGCTGACGCCGTCCACGTCGAAGCCGTTCACGCGGCTGCGCGGCAGGTCGCTCGCGTTGCACTGCGAGGGATCCCTCACCGACGCCACCGCCACACGCACCGAGGCGCCGATGGGCGGCTTGAGCGTGCGGTAGCCCGAGGAGGCGATCGCGCTGTCCATGATGGTGTTGATGGTGTTCTGGATGGACGTGGCGCTGCGAATGCTGCCCGTGACACCGCCCGTGGCCTGGATGACCTCGATGTGCCGCTGATCGTTGATGGGCTCGCCCGGGTAGCACTCGCCGCCGCCGGCCGGGTCGCAGATGATGCCGTGCATCTGGATGAGCTGGCCGGTGGGGTTCGCGCCCTTGAAGTAGTCGATGTACGTGCTGACGGGCGTGTTGTCGTTCGTGTCACGCACGTCGGTGAGGATGATGACCACCAGCTTCGCGCCCGGACGGTACTTCTGGGCGGCGGCGGTGCCGGCATTGGTCATGTGGTCCACCGCGCCGCGCGCGCTGTGCAGGGACTTCTCGTCGCTGGAGCCGCTGATGCCGATCCAGCACCCCTGGGTGGGGTCGGGGCACGTGGCGCCCTTCACCAACCACGCCTTGAACTGATCGATGTTGTTGGTGAAGCCGCGGAACACTCCGGCGTTGGGGATGCCATAGCCGGTCTGGGTGTAGGACGAGCTCACCATGGCGATGCGCCAGTCGAGCTGCGAGTTGCTCAACCGGTTGGCCACGGCCGTGGCGGCCTGACCCAGCGCGTTCTGGGACGTCTCCATGGAACCGCTGTCGTCCACCACGAAGAGGAAGTCGGCCATGCCGTTGCCCGTGGTGAAGGTCTCGCACTGCACCGCGTCCGCGTCACCGAACTGGGCCAGCGCCGTGCCGCCCGCGGTGTCGCTCATGACGAAGAGGCCCGGCTCCACGAAGCGGTTGGCGGGAGTGATGGCCAGCACCACCAGCACGCTCGAGTTCGAGCGGTGCACGTACTGCGCCTGGATCTTGTACGGACCGGTCACGCCCGAGCCGCCCGTGAGCGTGCCAGCGCCCGCACCGACGAGCGAGTTGGCCATGGTGTTGGCGTAGTCGCGCAGGTTGGTGGTCGCGGGCTGGTCATAGTAGGCCAGCACCGCCGGGTGGTTGTCCCAGGTGGTGAAGGTCTGGGTGGTGATCGTGGTCGACGTCACCGACGGATTGAACAGGCCGCGCACGTACGCCTCGTCACCGATCGCCGTGGTCGAGGTGCCCGCCTGCCCGCGCTTGAAGGCGATGAACGCCACCTTGTGGGTGTCGTCATAGCCGACGAAACCCTTGCCGCCGCCGTTCACGACGATCTGCTTCACCTCCTGGAACTCGGGGCGGAGCGCCAGGCGGACGTCACCGCCGCTGTCCTCGCGGAACGTCACCTGCCGCAGGTTGTTGGCGGAGCAGGCCTGGCCGGCCGGCGTGTTGACGGCGCCATCCGCGCCATTCTTCGGGTCCAGCTCGCCGGGGTCCTTGCGGCCGTTCTGGTTGGCGTCCTCGGCGCCGTCGGCGATGCCGTCGTTGTCCGAGTCGTTGTCCAGGGGGTCCGTCTTGGTGCCCGGGTCCTGGTCGCCGGAGTAGCCGCAATTGGTGACGGGAGCCGCGGCGGTGGTGACACCGCGCTCCACGCCGTCCAGCAGGCCGTCGCCGTCGGTGTCGCGCTTGGACGGGTCGGTCTCACCCGGATCCTTCAGGCCGTTGCCGTTGACGTCCTCGCCCAGGAAGGTGCCCTGGTTGGGGCCATCGAGCAGGCCGTCGCAGTCCGAGTCCTTGGAGAGGGGGTTCGACTCGCCCGAGTCCACCGCGCCGTTGTGGTCCTTGTCCTCCACGCCGTCCTTCAGCCCGTCACCGTCCGTGTCGGGGTTGTTCTTGTCGGTCTCGCCCGGGTCCACGATGCCGTTGCCGTTGCGATCCTCGACGTCGTCCGGCTGGCCATCGTTGTCCGAGTCCGGCCGGGTGCCCGTGCCGCAGTCCTTGCCGTTGAGCGGATCCGTATCGCCCGGGTCCTTCTGGCCGTTGCCGTTGATGTCCTCCGCGCCGTCCTTGCAGGTGTCGTTGTCCGTGTCGGGGTTGCGCGGGTCGGTGCGGGTGACGTTCAGCTCGATGTTGTCCGAGAGTCCATCGCCGTCCATGTCACGCAGGCGCGGGTCGGTCTCGCCCAGGTCCAGCACGCCGTTGAGGTTGGCGTCCTCGGCGCCGTCCAGCAGACCATCTCCGTCCGTGTCCGGGTTGGCCGGGTCCGTCTCACCCGGGTCCTTCCTGCCGTTGCGGTTGGTGTCCTCCAGGCCGTCCTTCAGGCCGTCACCATCCGTATCCGGGTTGGTGGGGTTGGTCCGGGTGGCCGGGTCCGCGTCGGCGATGAAGAGGGCCAGGCATTCCGCGGTCGTATTGAAGCTGCTGGTGGTGCGACCCACCTCGACGCCGTCGCGCAGGCCGTCGCCGTCCGAGTCGCGCACGCCCGGCTTCGTCTTCAGGCTGCCCGGCGCGTAGAGGTTGCCCCACTCCTCCGCGTTCGACAGGCCGTCGCAGTCGGTGTCGATCTTGTTGTTGTTCGGATCGCGAGTGCTGGGCACCGGAATCTCGACCTGGTCGGGATTCTGGCCACCACCGTCGGGAGAACCTCCATCACCGGCGTCTGGGGTGCCACCGTCGTCGGTGGGAATGGGGTCGACATGACCGGCATCATCTTCGCCCGGATCGACTCCTGGACCCGGACAACCCGTAACGAGAGCGGCCACGAGCAGAGCGGCCGCAAGGAATCTGGAAGGGACACTCATAGCAAATCGAAACCCGCGGAAGTGAGGAGGTGGTAAGAGGGGGACTGCATTCCGCGAAGCCTACGATTGCACTCCTCCTTTGTTGAGGTGGGAGTCTAGGCGCATGTCTCCAGTTGACTGATGCCCGCATGGTAGGTGTCCAGGCGCCTGGAACATTTGCAGCTGTCCGGTTGCAGAACGGCCATTAACAGGAAATACACGATAGATGACCCAGGGGAGGCAGGCTCGGCTATCCTCCGTCGACGTGCCAGTGTTCGGTCTCGCGGCGTTGTGGAACGGCTCGGCCCGTGCGGAGCGGGTGCGGGAGCTGGTGGAGGGGCTCGGGGCGTTGCTGCCCTCGCCGAAGCCGCCTGGCATCGTCGTGGCCCTGCGAGAGGCGGAGGCGTCGCTGGAGCTGAAGGTGGAGGTGCCCAGCTACCCGCGAGCGGCGGTGGAGGCGCTGACGGAGCAGGTGCAGCAGAGCGGTGGGACGCTGGTGGAGCTGTGGCGCCTGCCCAAGGCGCAGCGCGATGCGTTCCGCGAGGGCGCGCTCACCGGGCCGGACACGCACGCCCTGGAGGACTTCGAGGCGGCGGCCATCGTGCTGCACGGGCACCTGCAGCAGCTCGCCGTGCGCGAGCCCATCCCGGACGGGCCTCCACCGGGGCCCGCCTCCGTGCCCATCGCCTTCTTCGAAGACACGGCCAGGGCCGCGACGGACTCCACCCCCGAGCCCGAGGAGGCCGCGCCGGCCGCGAAGCCCACCGCTCCCGAGCCCGAGCCTGAACCCGAGCCGGCGGAGACGGATGACAGGCCCGCCGGCCAGGTCTACGAGACGTTCGACACGCAGCGCCGGGGCCGCCGCTTCGCGGTGAAGCTGGAGATGGAGTTCCGCACGGAGCTGGACTTCGTGCGCGAGCACGCGACGAACATCTCCAACGGGGGCCTCTTCGTGCGCACGGCGCACCGCCCGCCCGTGGACAGCGTGGTGACGGTGCTGGTGAAGCTGCCCAACGGCGAGCGCCTCCAGGGAGACGCCCTGGTGGTGCACGTGGTGGATGATCCGTATAAAGGAGGCGTGGGGCTCGCCTTCGTCAACGACGACCCCAGCTTCTCCCAGACGCTGGACCGCTACCTGGCGAGCCTGGCCGGCCCGCTGAGCTGAGGCCCTACCCCACCGACGCCGAGGGCCTCGCATCGGGAACCAGGGAGGCGAGGAGTCCCGGCTCGCCCATCACGACGAGCCGGCTGCGCCCGGCGCCCTGCTTCACCACGCGCACCTGCACGCCGATGCGCTCGGCCAGTCCCGACACGTGGGAGATGATGCCCACCTGCCGGCCGGTGGCCTGGAGCGCATCGAGCGTGGCCAGGGCCACCTCCAGGGTCTCCGGGTCGAGCGTGCCGAAGCCCTCGTCGATGAAGAGCGTCTCCACCTGGGTCGTCTCCGAGGAGAGCGAGGCGAGGCCCAGGGCGAGCGCCAGCGAGACGAGGAAGCTCTCCCCGCCCGAGAGGCTGGAGACGGCGCGCACCTCGTCGCCCATGTCCTGATCCACCACCTGGAGGTCCAGGTCGTACTTCGGCACGCGCATGAGGCGGTAGCGAGGGGCCAGCTCCTCGAGGTGCGCGTTGGCGTGGTGCAGGAGCGCATCCAGGGTGAGACTCTGGGCGAACACCTTGAACTTGCGGCCATCGTGCGAGCCGATGAGCTCGCTGAGCGTGCGCCACACGCCGCTGGCGCGCTGCAACTCCTCCAGGAGCCGGGCCTGCTCGCCCTGACGGCGGCGGGCCTCGTCATCCTGGTCGAGCCGGGCCTTCAGGGTGGCGGCGGCCTGGCGCCGGGCCTCGGTGTCCGCGCGGGCGTCTTCGCACGCTTTCGGAGCATCCGCCTCGGCGATGGACGGGAGGCCAGTGGACTCGTGCCGGGTGCGCTGGCCCTCGCGCTCCTTGCGTACGGAGAGCGCGTGCTCGTGCGCCTGGCGGAGTGCCGTCAGCGCGGTTTCCTCGGCCGCGCACCAGGCGGCATCCCGCGCGAGCAGGGCCCGCACGGACTCGAGCGTGAGGCCCCGGGCGGAGAGCTGCGACGAGAGCGCCGCCTCGGCCTCGGCCCTGGCCGCGCTCGCGGACTCACGGGCGCGCACCGCCTCCTCGACGCGCGCGGCGGCGGCGGCGGCCTGCTGTTTCGCCTTCTCGGCGTCGGTGCGCACGGACTCGAAGAGGCGGGAGGACTCCTCCAACTCCCGCTTCAGCTCGGCACGCACCTCGGCGGTGGAACGCCCTCCGAGCACCGCCGCGCGCGCGGCCCGCGTCTCCTGGAGCGCGGACTCCAGCCGCGCCAGCTCCCGTGCGCACAGCTCGGCCTGGGAGCTCCGCTCCTTGGCGAGGGTCTCCGCGGGACCCCGGTTCTTCTCCGCCTGCGCCACGCGCGCCTCCGCCTCGCGGAGCGCCTGCTCGCGGGTGTTCCACTCCGTCACCCACTTCGCGCAGCGCGCGCGGAAGCTCGCCGGGTCGGCCGTCAGCGACTCCTCCCAGCGCTGCGAGTCCTTGAAGGGCGCCGCCAGCCCGGCCAGCACCTCCTGGCGGACGCGCGTGGCCTGCTCCACGTCCCGGGTGGCGGCGGCCTGGGCCTCGGTGTTCTGGCGCAGTGCCTCCTCCGACTGACGCAGCACCTTCTCCACTGCGTCGAGGCGCTCACGCGCCACGGTCAGCGCGGCCCGGGCCTCCTTCGCCTCGCGGGCCAGCTTCTCCGCCATCTCCTCCTCGGCCTTCAGCGAGGCCAGCTGGTCCTTCGCCTCCGCGAGCGCCGACGCCAGCCAGGCCTCGACGTCCGGCGCCTCCACGTCCTCCGGGGGCAGCGCGCCCGGGAGCTTCGCGCGGGAGTGGCTCCACGCCTCGCGCTGCTGGAGCCGCCGCTTCGCCGCGGCTTCACGCCGGGTCTCCGCCTGGGACGCACGTGGGCCCGCCGCCGACGCGCGCGCGCTGGCCGAGGCCTCCTCCTGCACCGCGGCCTTCAGCTCCCCTTCCAGCGCCTCCACGCGCTCCCGCGCCTTCGTGGCGAGCCCCTCCAGAGCGGTGCCGGAGCGGCGGTAGGGGTGCTCGGTGGCACCACAGAGCGGGCAGGGGTGGCCATCGCGCAGCTCCGCGCGGTGCTCCGCGAGGTCCAGCGTCGCCCGGGCCTCGGTGAGCGCCCGCCGTGCCTCCTTCAGCGCGGCCTCCCGCTCGATGCGGCGCACCTTCGCGGCCTCGGCCTCGGCCGTCGCGGCGCCCTGCTCCAGACGGGCACTCGCGGCTTCCTCGGTGGCCTCCTGCTCGGCGCGGGCCGCCTCGCTCGCGCCCTTGCGCGCCTCCGTCAGCGTCCGCAGCCCCTCCTGCCGCGACAGCAGCGACTCCCGCCGGGCCCGCCGCTCCGCACCGGCATCCACCCCCAGCGCGGCCTCGGCGCTGGCCACGGTGGCCTCCGCCGCCTGCACGGACTCGCCCGCCTTCCGGCGCTCCTCACGACGGCGCTCGGCGTCCGCGCTCAGCGCGCCAGCCTGGGCACTCACCTTCGCGAGCGACTCGCGGGCCGTGGCCTCCTCCCGCGCCGCGCGGCCATAGCGGGTGAGCTCCGCGTCCCACCGAGGCCACTCGCGAGCCAGCGCCTCCAGGCGTGCGTACTCGGTGAGCCAGGTCCGCACGGACTCCACCTCCGAGCGCGCGGACGACTCATCCCGCGCCACCCGCGCCACCTCCTCCTGGGCCCGCCGCTCGGCCTCCCGGGCCTCGTCCAGCTTCCGCGTTGCCTCCTGGGCATCGCTCCGCGCGCGCTCGAGCGCCGCGTCCAGCTTCACCGCCTCTTCCAATGCCGGGCGCGCGGCCGCCTCCGCATCCACCGCCGCCTTCGCCCGCGCCTCCGCCTTCGCCCGCACCTCCTCGCGCACCTGCTCCGAGGCCCGTGCCGCTTCCGCCTCCGCGCGCCGCGCCGTCAGCGCCGACTCCGCGTCCGCCAGGCGCCGCGCCTCCTCGTCCGCCCGGTTCAGCGGAGCACGCAACACTTCCGCGGCACGCACCCGCTCCAGCTCCGCCTTCCGAGGCTCCGCGGCCCGCAGCGCCTCCGCCGCGCCCTGAAGGGCCCGTTCCGCATCCGCCTCCTGTGCCACCAGCCGCGAGCGCTCCGTGTACCAGAGGAGCGCCTGCTCGGCCCGGGCCTGCACCGCCCGGGCCTCCACCAGCGCCGACTCCTCGCGGGCGCGGCTCTCCTCCACCGCCGCGCGCTCCTCGTCCGGCAGACGGGGAATGGCCTTCACGCCCCTCTCCAGCGCGTCCAACTCCTCCTGCGCCGACTTGTGGCGCTGGTGCGCGGCCATGGACACCCGGCTGTACACCTCCGTCCCCGTCATCCGCTCCAGCAGCTCCGCGCGCTCGTTGGCATCCGCGCGCAGGAAGGCGGCGAACTCGCCCTGCGCCAGCAGCGCCGAGCGGCGGAACTGGTCGAAGGACAGGCCCAGCCGCTCCTCGATGGCCTTGAGCACCTCGGACTTGGTGCGCCCGAAGGTCTGCTGGGTGGCCGCGTCGGTGAGGCTCATCTCCTGGGGACGGAAGCGGCCCTCGGCGCGGTTGCGCGCCCGCCACACAGACCAGCGCGCGCGGTAGCGCCTGCCATCCTTGCCCAGGAAGTCCACCTCGGCGAAGCCCTCGCCCGCGCCCCGCCGCAGCATGCCGCGCACGTCGTTGGCCTGAAGCCGCGCCTCCTCGTCCTCGTCCGGACGGCCCACCGGCGCGCCTCCGCGATCGCTCAGCCGGGGCGTGCGATCGAAGAGGGCGAGGCACATGGCGTCCAGCAGCGTGCTCTTGCCCGCGCCCGTGGCGCCGGTGATGGCGAACAGCCCCAGCTTGTCGAGCGGCGGCTGGTCCAGCTCCAGCGCGAAGTCGCCCGCGAGGCTCGTCAGGTTGCGGCCACGGATGGCGAGAATCCTCACGACGCGTCCTCCTGCACCTGGGTGAGCAGCGAGTGGAAGGCCTCGAACAGCGCGGGCTCCGGCGGCTCGGTGTAGTCACGCGCGTAGCGGGCGCGGAAGACGTCCTCGGGGGTGCGCTCCTTGAGGGAGAGGCCCGGCCGGCCATCCGCGAGCGCGTTGCCCGTGCCCGTATAGGCGGGGGTGAGCTTCACCAGGCGCGCGGCCTTGCCCTCGAGCGCGGCCTCCACGCGGCGGCGCAGCGCGGGCTCGGGGCGGGGCAGCGCGACGCACACCTCCAGGTAGGGGCGGCGCCAATCGGGGGTCTCCGCCTCCAGCTCGGGCAGGGCCTCCAGCTGCTGCACCACGTCATCCAGCGTGGCCACGTCGCGCGCGGGCACCCGGAGGATCTCCACCCGGCGAGGCACGTGCAGCGGCCTCACGGAGGAGAGCGACTCGCCGTCCAGCTCCACCAGCAGCACCTGGTGCGCGTAGCTGGCCTCGGAGAGGGACAGGGGCAGGGGCGAGCCGCTGTAGCGCACGCCCTCGCGTCCACCCACGCGCTGCGCCTTGTGCAGGTGCCCGAGCGCCGCGTACGCCACGTCCTCGGGGAAGAGGTCCACCGGGAGGGCGTGCTGGTTGCCTCCGAGGATCTTGCGCTCGCTGAGCGCGGACAATTCGGTGCCCACCATGTAGCAGTGGCCCATGGCCACGAGGGCCTGTCCGGCCTTGCGCCTGGAGCGCGCGCCCTCCAGCACCTCGGCGTAGATGGAGCGCACGCCCTCGACGAGCCTGTCGCCCACCTCCTCGGCCACGAGCGGTAGATCCGCGGGCCGCAGGTACGGCACCGCCGCGACCCACGCGCCCACCTTGCCCTGCGCGTCCTTCACAGGCACCAGCAGGCGCTCCAGGTCCATCGAGCCGCGTGACCTGGGCAGCCCGCCCACCACGCGCACGTCGAGCGCGGCGAAGAGGGGATCCGGCGCATCCAGGCGCGCGGCCGAATCGTGGTTGCCGCCGATGACGACGATGTCGAGCCGGGGGCAGCGCCGGCGCGCCTGGGCGACGAACCGGTACCAGGAGGCCTGGGCCTCGGCGCTGGGGTTGGCGGTGTCGAAGATGTCGCCCGCCACCAGGAGCGCGTCGACCTTCTGCGTCTCGAGCGTGTCGAGCAGCCACTCGAGGAAGGCCGAGTGCTCGGCCTCTCGCGAGGTGTCGTACAGCGTATGCCCGAGGTGCCAGTCCGAAGTGTGCAGCAGGCGCATCCGTGCGCTCCCCTCCTGTGTCCGCCACGAGCCGGAAGCGGTGGGTTCCGCTGCCTGCTCGTACGTTCAGGCGGCGCGCAGTGTGCACGCCACCGGGCACGGTGCCAACGGTGAGAATGGGGCCTACACCGAGGACCCGGAGCGAACGGTAGGGGAAGACCCTCACCCCAGCCCTCTCCCAAAGGGAGAGGGGGCGTCACAAGATGATGTGTCCCTCGAGGTACAGCACCGCCTGTCCGGCGATCCCCACGCGCTCGCCGCGGTCCTCGCACTGGAGCACGCCGCCACGGAGGGACACCTGGTGCGCCAGCAACTGCTGCTTGCCCAGCTTCTCCGCCCAGTACGGCACCAGCGTGCAGTGCGCCGAGCCCGTCACCGGATCCTCCGGCACGCCCACCCGCGGCGCGAAGAAGCGCGAGACGAAGTCCGCCTCCGAGCCTCGCGCCGTCGCCGTCACCGCGAAGTAGTCCAGCTGCGCCAGCTTCGCCATGTCCGGCGCCAGCGCCCGCACCTGCTCCTCGCTGTCGAACACCGCCAGCAGATCACGCGACAGGAGCGTCTCCCGCGGCTCGGCGCCCAGGGCCTCGACGAGCCCCTCCGGCACCGCGCACGGCTGGGGCGGCCGGGCCGGGAAATCCATCTCCATCCAGTCCCCTTCCAGCTGCGTCACCACCAGCGGCCCCGAGCGCGAGTTGAACTGCGCCCGTTCAAGCCCCGGCGCCAGGCGCGTGAAGAGGATGTAGGCCGACGCCAGCGTCGCATGACCGCACAGGTCCACCTCCTGCGTGGGGGTGAACCAGCGGATCTGCCAGCCGCGCACCTCGTCTCGCAGGACGAAGGCCGTCTCCGAGAGGTTGTTCTCCGAGGCGATGGCCTGGAGCACCTCGTCCGGCAGCCACGCATCGAGCGGGCACACCGCGGCGGGGTTGCCGCCGAAGACCTGGGAAGTGAAGGCATCGACCTGGTAGAGCCGCAGGCGCGTGGGCATGGGGGGACGTGTTTATCTCAACCCGAGGAGTCATGAGAACCCAGGGCCTGGAGGAAGAGGCCCCGGACACGATCGGCGAGCACCCCCTCGTCCGAGCCGAAGTCCTCCGGGCGGACGGGCGGCAGCACCCGGACGTACACGCGCGCGCGGGGGTTCATCCACGGGCCGTCGCCCTCCACCAGGTCCGTGGTGCCCTGAATCACCACCGGCACCACCGGCACCCGCGCCTCCTGGGCCAGCCGGAAGGCGCCGCGCCGGAAGGGCAGCAGCCGGCCCGCCTCGCCGTAGGTGCCCTCCGGAAAGAGGAGCACCGGCATGCCCCGCCCCAGCCAGGCCCGGCAGACGTCCAGCATCCCGCGCATGGACTGGGGCCGCCCCCGCTCCACCCGCACGTAGCGCAGGAGGCTCATCATCCATCCCAGCAGGGGAATCCGGAAGAGCGAGGCCTTGGAGACGAACTTGAAGGGGTGGAAGAGGCCCATGGCCGCGAGGATGTCCGCCATGGACTGGTGGTTGGCCACCAGCACGCACGGGCCCTCGGGCAGCAGCTCCCGCCCCTCCACCCGCGCGCTCCACCCCGGCCAGGCGCGCAGGTACTGGAAGCACCAGTGGCACACGTACGCGTGCAGCACGCGCCGCTCCGGGTCGAACGGCAGCGTCACCAACCACAGCACCACGCCCAGCAGGAACCCCGGTACCGCGGTGAGCCCGAAGACGGCCCAGAACCAGAGCGTGGCGGCGTATCTCACTTGGAGGACTGGGTGAGGACGCTGGCGAACTGCATGGCGTAGTTCACCTCCAGTCCCCCATCCACCACCAGCGTCTGGCCGTTGATGTACGAGGAGCCCTCGGAGCACAGCCATTCGATCGTCTTGGCGATCTCATCCGCGCTGGCCACGTAGCCCACCGGCACGCTCTCCTTCACCTTGGCCTCGAGCGCGGTCCAGGCGTCGCCCATGTAGAAGCGGCTGGAGTCGGTGTCGATGTAGCCCGGGTTGACGGCGTTGACGCGGATGCCGGTGGAGGCCAGCTCGGCGGCCAGGTACTTCACCAATATCTCCATGGCGCCCTTCATCGCGCCGAGGAAGCCGTGGAAGGGCAGCGGCATGCGCGAGTCCATGCCGGACACCATGACGATGCGGCCCTTGCGGCCCTCCATCAGCGGCACGGCGCGCTGGGCGCCCAGGACGAAGCTCTTCACCGTGACGTTGAACGTCTTGTCCATCTGGTGGAGCTTCATCTGCATCAGCGGGGTGAAGGCGGTGGAGGCGGCGTTGGCCACGAAGACGTCCAGCCCGCCGAACTCCTGCTGCACCAGGTCGAAGGCGGCATGGAGGCTGGCCGGCTCCAGCTGGTCGGCGATGACGGTGCGGCAGCGGCGGCCGAGGGCCTCCACTTCCTTCGCCAGGGCCTCGGCGGCCTCGGCGTCTCGCCGGTAGGTGGAGACGATGTCGTAACCCGCCTTCGCGAGTCGCAGGGAGAGGGCGCGGCCCACGCCTCGCGAGCCGCCGGTGATGAGCGCCACGGGAGCAGTCATGACCCCGGGCATAGCACCTTCCGGCCGCATCGCGCGCTCCCCTGCGCCGGGAGGGTGTCGGATAGAGTGCGCCGCCATGAACGTCGCCTCCACTCCCGCCCCGCCTTCCACCGGCCCGCGCTGGCTCTACCTGCATGGCTTCGCCTCGGGGCCGGAGTCCGCCAAGGGTGTGGCCCTCGCCGGGCACTACGCGCGCCAGGGCATCCACCTGGAGCGGTTGAACCTGCGGCAACCCTCGCTCGAGTACCTGAGCCTGAGCGCGATGATGCGCACGGTGCGCGACGCCATCGGCGGTGAGCGGGACAGGGCCATCCTCTTCGGCTCGAGCCTGGGCGGACTGACGGCCTGCCGCGTGGCGGAGGAGGACGCGCGGGTGTGCGCGCTGGTGCTGCTGGCGCCGGCCCTGCGCTCCCCGGAGCAGATGCGGCGCAACGTGGGCGAGCAGGGTCTGCGCCAGTGGGAGGCAACGGGCTGGCTGGAGACGACCGACTACGCGGAGAAGCGCAAGGCGCGCGTGCACGCCGGCCTCCTCCACGACATCGACACCATCGACTCGCGCTCGGGCGGCTGGCCGGACGTGCGCGTCCCCACGCTCCTCATCCACGGGCGCCAGGACACGACGACGCTGCTCTCGTACTCACGCACCTGGGCACACGGCAAACGCCACGTCCGCCTCGTCGAGGTGGACGACGGCCACGAGCTGGTGAGCTCCCTCGGGCTCATCGCCTCCCTGGCGGACGACTTCCTGCGGCCCTTCCTCGTGACGGGAGATGGCACGGTGGGCCCTCGTTGAGAGGAGCGGGGTCCCACGGCAGCCCAGCGGCCGAGCGCACGCAAGCCCAGGCGCGGCGAGGAATGCCTGTCGGGGCCTTCCGTTTGAGGCCCCACGATGCACAAGCGAATCCTCTCATCCTCCTGTCTGGTGGGTGCCCTGCTCACCACGGCCTGTGAATCCCCCTCCACTCCCCCGCCCTCCCCGACGGTGGCCGAAACGCCAGCGCCCCGGGAGGTGCACGACACCGCGGCCGGGCTCACCGTGACCAACTGCCGCATGCTCACCACCGCCGGCACGAGCGCCAGCGGCGATGACGGCGCCGGCAGCGTGGCCGCCAACACCCAGGACGACGACACGGGCACGCGCTGGAGTGGCCCGGGCAAGGGTGCGTGGCTGACGATGGACCTCGGCACCTCGCAGTCGATCGCGGGCGCGGCCATCGCCTGGCACCAGGGCGACACGCGCCAGAACCACTTCATCCTCTCCACCTCCGAGGACGGCACCACCTTCACCCAGGCGTACGCGGCCGACAGCACCCTGACGACCGCGGCCCAGACGTACCGCTTCACCGCGCGCAAGGCCCGCTACCTGCGCGTCACCGTCAACGGCAACACCGTCAACGACTGGGCCTCCATCACCGAGTCCCGCGTCTGTGCCGATGACGCCACACCCTCTCCCACCGTGCCCACCACGGACTCGGGGGCGGCGCTGCCCCGCCTGCCGTACCTGCAGAGCGTGGGCCCCACCAGCGCGCTCGTGGCCTTCCGCACCGGCGTGTCCTGTACGCCCTTCGTCCGCTTCGGCGAGGGCTCGGACATCTCCCGCACCGCCACCGCCACGGTGGCCGGCTGGCGGCACGCGGTGAAGCTCGATGGGCTGCTCCCGGGCAGGACGTACAGCTACGTCGTCGAGGCATGCGGCTCCGTCGCCGGCGTGCGCCAGTTCAAGACGGCCACCGGCCCCGAGACGACGCGCGTGCGCTTCACCGCCATGGGTGACTTCGGCACCGGCGGCACGGCGCAGAGCCAGGTGCTCAAGCTGCTCGCGCAACCCTCGCGCGCCGGCGAGTTCCTCCTCGCGCTCGGCGACAACGCGTACGAGTCCGGCACCGAGGCGGACTTCCAGGACCACATGTTCAAGCCCATGGCGGCCCTGCTGCGCGCCACGCCCATCTTCCCCGCGCCGGGCAACCACGAGTACGTCACCAACCAGGGCCAGCCCTACCTCGACAACTTCTACCTGCCGGCCAACAACCCCGAGAAGAGCGAGCGCTACTACTCCTTCGATTGGGGTCCGGTGCACTTCGCCTCGCTCGACTCCAACTGCGTCATCGGCCTGGCCACGTCCGACCGCTGCACGCTGGCCGCGCAGAAGAGCTGGCTCGCCCAGGACCTGGCCGCCACGAAGCGGCCCTGGAAGGTCGTCTTCTTCCACCACCCGACGTGGAGCAGCGGCGAGCACGGCTCGCAGCTCAAGATGCGCCGCGAGTTCGCCCCGCTCTTCGAGCAGTACGGCGTGGACCTGGTCCTCACCGGCCATGACCACAACTACGAGCGCTCCAAGCCCATGAAGGGTGACGCGGTGGCGGCCTCGGGCACGCGCGGCATCGTCTACATGGTGGTGGGCAGCGGCGGCGCCAGCCTGCGCGCCTTCCCCGGCTCGCAGCCGAGCTGGACGGCCTTCCGCGACAACACCAACGCGGGCTACCTCGACGTGACGGTGGATGGAGGCACGCTGTCCGCGAAGTTCATCACCCCGAGCGGCACCGTGCGCGATAGCCTCACACTGACGAAGACGCTGCCCGCGGCGGCGCCCCAGACGTCCGGTGTCTCGGCCATGTCGATGGAGACGCCTCCGGGCCCGGTGGACGACCCCACCCGGCAGCCCGCCTACATGCGCCCCCGGGCGCCGGTGCCGCCCGCCGACACGCTGGAGTCCGTGGCGGACGCGCCCGAGCCCCCGGACACCGTCGTCCGCGAGCTGAAGTAACGCGAGCCCATGAGGCGGGGGTGACACGGCCCCCGCCGCCTCGCGGGTTCCGGTTGGAATGCCGCCCGGACGCGGACAGGATGCGGCGGCCTTTCCCTGGAGCCCGAGAATGAACCGCATGCACTGGCTGGACGCACTCGCCGCGCGATTCCTGGTGACGCGCCAGCCCCGCTTCTTCGAGGAGGGCTGGGGCTCCAACGCGCTCCTGGAGAAGCTCACCCGAGGCCCCCAGGGCTTCGCCTTCCCCGAGCTGGCCGAGGTGACGATGAGCCAGGCGCGGCGCGAGGGGCGGCTGCTCGTACGGGAGGGCCGCTTCCCCAGCCCCGCCGCGGTGGGCTCGCTGCCGGAGGCGTGCCGGGAGGCGCGCTTCCAGCTGCTGCTGCCCGGGGATGCCGGCCCACGTCCGCCGGTGTGCGTCTTCCTGGCCGCCTCCGGGGACGAGGGCTTCGGCCTGCGCCGCTTCATCGCGCGGGAGCTGGCCCGGCACGGGGTGGGCGCGCTGCTGCTGGAGAATCCCTACTACGGCTCGCGCCGCCCGCCCGGACAGAAGGGAGCGTCGGTGCGCACGGTGGCGGACCTGCTGCTCATGTTCCGCGCCACGGCGGTGGAGGCCACGGCGCTGCTGGGCTGGCTGCTGGCGTGCGGACACCCGAAGGTGGGCATCTCCGGCTACAGCATGGGGGGAAGCATCGCCGCCTACGCCGCCGCCATGTTCCCGCTGCCCGCGGCCGTCATCCCCCTGGCCGCGGCGCACTCGGCGGCTCCCGTCTACACCGAGGGCGTGCTGTCCGCCGTCCCCGACTGGGAGGTACTGGGCCGCACCACCGGGGGAGCCGAGGCGGCGCGCCAGCGGCTCTCCGAGCTGCTCTCCGCGGCGGCCACCACCGCGCTGCCTCCGCTGTCCAACCCGCGCCGCGCCATCCTCGTGGCCGCGCGCCAGGATGGCTTCGTCCCCTCGTCCTCCACGCTGCGCCTGCTTCAGCACTGGCGGGGGGCCGAGCTGCGCTACCTCCCGGGCGGACACATGAGCGCCTTCGCCACCGGGCGCTCCGCCATCATCCGCTCCATCGTCGATGCCTTCTCGCGCATCGAGCCCCTCCAGCTGCCCCCGGAGGAGCAGCCGGCCTGAGCGGGGCGCGGACGCGCCTCACTCCTTCAGGGCGGAGTAGATGCGGAGGAAGATGTCGTTGGGCGTGTCGGAGGTCTGGTCCCACATGTTGACCATGATGACGCCCACGAGCTTGTTCTGGGGGTCGACCCAGGCGTGGCTCTTGAAGATGCCGGACCAGAAGTAGCTCCCCACCGGGCCCTGCTTCTCCACGAGCGCGGGATCCTCCTGTACCGCGAAGCCGAGACCGAAACCGGTGCCGACGAAGTCCGCGCGCAGCTCGCCGATCTGGTTCCGGGTCATCTGCTCGACGGTCTCCTTCTTCAACAGGCGCACGCCGCCGAGCTCCCCGCCGTTGGCCATCATCTGGAGGAAGCGCGAGTAGTCGCTCGCCGTCGACACCAGCCCCGCGCCGCCCGAGCGGAAGCCCTTGTTGCCGGTGGTCTGGAAGTCCGGCGCGTAGGTGAAGAAACCCTCGACCACGTTGGTGCCCGTCTCGGGCACGCGCTCGAGCGCACCCGAGGCGGCGCGCCGGTACAGCGCGGGCATGCGGGTGGCCTTGTCCTCGGGCGGGAAGAGGTACGTGTCCTTCATCCCCAGGGGCGTGAAGAGGCGCTCCTGGAAGAACCGGTCCAGCGGCACTCCGGAGACCTGCTCGACGAGGTAGCCGAGGAGGTCCGTGTTGAGGCCGTAGGAGTAGGCCGCGCCCGGCTGATGCTCGAGGGGCAGCGCGGCCAGGGCGCGCGACTGATCCGCGAGGGTCAACGAGGTGTGCTCGAAGCCGTCGGTGATACCGGCCTGCTGGTAGAGGGGACCGAGCGGCGGGCCCATGAAGCGGTACGAGATGCCGGAGGTGTGCGTCAGCAGCTGCTTCACGGTGATGGGCGTCTGGGCCGGCACGGTGCTGTAGCTCCCGCCCGGAGTGGACGGCGGGGCGGCCAGCACCTGGACGTTCTGCCACTCGGGCAGGTACTTCGAGATGGGCTCATCCAGGCCGAGCTTGCCCTCCTCCACCAGCATCATCACGGCGACGCTGGTGATGGGCTTCGTCATGGACGCGATGCGGAACAGGGCGTCCTCGCGCAGCGCCGCCCCCTTCTCGCGGTCCAGGTGACCGATGGCCTTCACATAGGAGTCCGAGCCATCGGTGCGTTGGAGGAGCACGACGGCCCCCGGAATCTTCTGGGAGTCCACCTGCTCGCGCAGGAGCGCCTCCACCGGCTTCATCTGCCGTCCGAGCGGAGACACGCACGCGGACAGCGCGAGGGCACTCAACGCGACGAGGAATCTCGACCACGACCTTCCTGGGAATCGAACCATGACGGACGCTCCTTGAAGAGAAGCGCCGGACAGTAACAAGCCCGGGGAGTGGCCTCACGGCAGGAGTGTGAGGCCCCGGGCCCGGGTGCCTACGGGTTCCCGCGCTGCTCGCCGTCACCCCGTCCCCGCCAGCCGCCGGGACGGGACTGCTGCCGCTCCTCGCGGCGCATCTCGTCGTACTTCGCCTGCTGCGTCTCATCGAGGAGGGACTTCACCTCCTTGTCCGTCTGGTCACGCAGCTGGCGGATCTCCCGCCGCAGGTCCTGGGGCGACTTGTTGCCCGCCTGCACCGCGTCGAGGAGCGCCTGACGCTGGGCGGCCTCGTTGTCCATGTGGCGCGTGACTTCCTGCTCCTGGCTGTAGCTCAACCGCGCGTCGGTGGCGAACTGCCGCAGGCGCTCGGAGCGTCCCGCCAGCGCCTGCGCTTGCGCCTGCTGGAACTGCTGCTGGCGGAGCTCGCGCTGCTCGGTGCGCATCTCGTCCTGGACCGAGCGCACCATGCCCTTGAGGAACTCGCGCCCGCCCTCGGAGCTCAAGGCCTCGCCGGCGATCATCCCGCGCACCTCGGTGCGGAGCTGCTCCACCTCGGCGGCCAGGGACGGAGGAACCGCGGCCACCAGGCCCCCATCGGAGGCGGCCACCGGCCGCTGCTCGAGCAGCATCAACCGCTGGGACAGGCTCAGCGCGGAGTCCTCGAGGGACTTCACCCGCCGTTCGAGCGCCTCCAACTCCTGGGGTGAAGCGGCTGCGGCCGGAGGCTCGCGGGAGGGGGCGGGGGCCTCCGTCTCACCACGAGAGCCCAGGAGGGTGACCGCGAGCGCCAGGGCGGACAGACCGAAGGATGCGAAGCCGAGGAACCGATTCATATGTCTCTCCGGACGGGGGAGCGTGCCCCGTATTCCATGGAAGAAGCGGGCGGCCCGGGTCCGAGGTGCCTGTGGTGGACAGAAGCCCCTCTCGACGCATCGCGGCGGGCGAAGGGGACTGCCATCGGGGTGGGCTCGGGCCGACAATTCTCAGAAACCGATACAGGAGCCCCCATGCAACGACGTTTCTTCTCCTCCCCCCGCCTGCTGGCGGCCGTGGCGCTCGCGCTCGCTCTGGGTGCGTGCGACACGGACACCCCGGACGAGGACGCCCTGTCGACACGGAGCGACGCGCTCGCCGACCCATGCGCGGGCAACCAGAGCTTCCAGGTGGGCGCGGGCATCTACGACATCACCGGCCCGGCCGCCGAGCTGGGGATGATGGGCTACGCGATGGTGGACCAGAAGACGGCGGGCATCCACCAGCGCCTGCGCTCGCGGGCCTTCGTCATCTCCTCGGCCTGCAACGGCAAGCGCGCGGTGTTCGTGAGCGCGGACGTCGGACAGGTGTTCCAGGGCGTGAGGCAGCAGGTGGTGGAGAGGCTGCGCGCGAGGTACGGCCCCCTCTACACGGATGACAACGTGCTGCTGAGCGCCACGCACACGCACTCGGGCCCGGGGGGCTTCTCGCACTACGCGCTCTACAACCTCACCGTGCTCGGCTACGACAAGCAGAACTTCGACGCCATCGTGGACGGCATCTACCAGTCCATCGTCCGGGCCCATGACAACCTCGCCCCCGGCGGCATCCGTGTGGCCTCGGGCGACCTGCTGGACGCGAGCATCAACCGCTCCCCCGAGGCCTACCTGCGCAACCCCTCCACCGAGCGGGCCCAGTCCGCCTACGACACGGACAAGCGCATGACGCTGCTGCGGCTCCAGGGCGATGACGGGCGCGAGGTGGGGCTCATCAACTGGTTCGCGGTCCATGGAACGTCCATGGGCAACGACAACCTGCTCATCAGCGGCGACAACAAGGGTTACGCGTCGTACCTCTTCGAGAAGAACAAGGGGGCGAACTACACCGCGCAGCGCACCTTCGTGGCCGCCTTCGCGCAGAGCAACGAGGGCGACGTGACGCCCAACATCCACGGTGGCACCAACGGCGGCGGCGCCGACGACTTCGAGAGCACGGAGCTCTCCGGCCGCAAGCAGTACACGCTGGCGAAGACGCTCTACGACTCGGCGACGGTGCCACTGACGGGCGGCGTGGACTACCGGCACGCCTACGTGAAGATGGACGAGGTGCAGGTGGCGCCGCAATACGCGGATGGCCTGGCACACACCACCTGCGAGGCGGCCATCGGCGACTCCATGCTGGCGGGTGCCGAGGACGGCCCCGGCTTCGGCTACGAGGGCGCCACGTGCGAGGACATCGACAGCGTCTGGACGGTCTTCAACTGCACCCTCTTCACCACGCCATGCCAGGGGGAGAAACCCATCGCGCTGGAGATGGGCACGATGCAGCCCTACCCGTGGACGCCCGAGGTGCTGCCGCTCCAGGTGGTGAAGCTGGGCAACGTGGCGCTGGTGGCGGTGCCCTTCGAGCCCACCACCATGGCGGGCCGGAGGCTGCGCAAGTCGGTGCTCGCGCAGCTCTCGCCGCTGGGGGTGGACCAGGTGATCATCGCCGGCCTGTCCAACGCCTACGCGGGATACCTGACGACGCGCGAGGAGTACGCGAAGCAGGACTACGAGGGGGCCTCCACCCACTTCGGTCCGTGGCAGCTCGCGGCGGTGCAGCAGGAGGTGGACAAGCTGACCCTCGCGATGCGCACGGGCGCCACCGTGGCGCCGGGCCCCACCCCGAGGGATTTGCGCAACGAGCAGACGACGGTGCAGACGGGCGTGGTGTACGACGACAAGCCGCTGCTGGCGAGCTTCGGTGGCCTCGTCGCGGACGCACGCGCCGCCTATACCCGCGGCGAGACGGTGAGCGTGAAGTTCTGGGGTGGCCACCCGAAGAACAACCTGCGCCGCCAGGGCTCCTTCCTCCAGGTGCAACGCAAGTCGGGCACCTCGTGGGTGACGGTGGCCAACGACTGGGATTGGGAGACGAAGTACCGCTGGCAGCGCTACGACTGCGCCCCCACCTTCGGGTGCTCGCACGTCACCACCGAGTGGAAGATTCCGGCGGACGCCACGCCGGGCACCTACCGCATCCGTCATGACGGGGACTGGAAGTCCGGCTGGGACGGGCTCATCCGCGCCTACTCCGGCACCTCGCGCGAGTTCACGGTCAACTGAGCCCAGTTGCGCATGCACCCTCTCCCTCTGGGAGAGGGCGGGGGGTGAGGGTCGTGAACATCCCGATCCTCACCACCCGTCAAAACCCCCACCGCGCCCTCCAGAACCGGCAGTGGTTTGCACCACAAACCAGTTATTGACACCGACCAGCCAGGCGCGTTACCTCTCGGTTTGTACCGCAAACCTGTCTGCCCCACCTGAGGGGAGAGGCCGCCATGTCCGAGCAACAGCTCCAACGCATCCAGTTCGTGACGACGTACTACGACTGGCTCCAGGGCCTGCGCTTCGTGCCCTTCGGGCTGGTGCAGCTGCTCTTCGCGGCGTGGCTGGCGCTGCCGAAGCCGGAGGGAGCGGACGCGAAGGGGTACTTCGCGGTGGCGCTGCTGGCCAACATGGGGGGGATGCTGGTGGCGACGGGGCTCTACGCGCTGCTGGGGGCGTACTACCGCCAGCGGTTCGGCGAGGTGCGCAGGAGCGCGGCCACGCACCAGCGCATGCAGCGGGCCATTGGCCTGTCGGCGGTCTTCGGGCTCTTCGCGGGGCTGCTGACCGCGCTGTTGCGCGCGTCCACGAGCGCGTCGGGGCTGCCGCTCACGGAGTTCCTCCTGCTGTCGGCGGGGAGCATCGTGGGGTACTGGTACTGGAGTGGCCGTGTGGCGGGCCACTACCTGGGCGTGGCGGCCCTCTTCGCACTGCTGGCGGGGCTGCACGCGGTGGATGCCAGCCCGGTGTATGCGCTGCTGCGGACACTGCCCTTCACCACGGACAGCCATGGCGCGGCGGTCACCCTGGCCGGCACGTGGGGAGTGGCCGTCATCATCATGGGGGTGATGGACCACCGGCTGCTCGCGCGCACGCTGGGACACGAGCCCGAGCCGGAGACGGCGGAGGTGCCGGAATGAAGGCCCCCTTCGAGGAGCTGGCGGCGCTCGACCGGCTCATCCACGAGCCCGCGAGGCTGGCGCTGCTCACCGCCCTCACCTCGTGCGAGAGCGCGGACTTCCTCTACCTGCAGCGGCTCACAGGGCTGTCCAAGGGCAACCTGTCCAGCCACCTGTCCAAGCTGGAGGAGGCGGAGCTGGTGACGGTGGAGAAGCAGTTCAAGGGCAAGACGCCCCTCACGCGCATCGCGGTGACGGAGAAGGGACGCGAGGCGGTGGAGCAGCACTGGCGGCGGTTGGAGCAGTTGCGCGGCAAGGCACGGAGCTGGGTCCCGCGGGGCACCGAGTAGCCACCGGGTAGCCCAGGGGGAGGGACACGTGATGATCGAAGCCCGGAAGCTGACGAAGCACTACGGGAGCGCCACGGCCGTGAAGGACGCGAGCTTCACGGTGGCCGCGGGCGAGGTGGTGGGCCTGCTGGGCCCCAACGGCGCGGGGAAGACGACGCTGCTGCGCATGCTGGCCGGAGTCCTCACGCCGTCCGAGGGCGAGGGCGTGGTGGCGGGGTCGAGCACCGCGACGGACGCCTTCGGCATCAAGCAGCGGCTGGGCTTCCTCTCGGGAGACACGGCGCTCTCCCAGCGGCTGACACCGCGCGAGGTGCTGACCTTCTTCGGCCAGCTGCACGAGCTGAAGCCGGCGGAGCTGAAGCGGCGCACGGAGGAGCTCATCGCGCGGTTCGAGATGGGGCCGTTCGCGGACAAGCCGTGCGGGACGCTGTCGGCGGGGCAAAAGCAGCGGGCGAACGTGGCGCGCGCGTTCCTGCACGACCCACCGGCGCTCATCCTGGACGAGCCCACCACGGCGCTGGACGTGCTGAGCGGGCGCTTCCTGCTGGACGCCATCCGCGCGGCGAAGGACGCGGGCAAGGCCATCCTCTTCTCCACGCACGTGATGGGCGAGGTCGATTACCTGTGCGACCGGGTGGTGCTGCTGCACCAGGGCCAGGTGCTCGACCAGGGTCCCATCCCCGAGGTGTGCGCCCGCGCCGGAGTCCGCACGCTCACCGAGGCCTTCCTCCACTATCTCCCCTCGCGGTCCGCCTGAACGGGGTATCCCATGCGCTGGTCCATCGCCCGTACCCTCTTCCGGAAGGATCTGCTCGAGGCGCTGAGGGATCGCCGCACGCTGGCGCTGCTCGTCGCCGTGCCGCTGCTGCTCTACCCGCTGCTCCTGGTGGTGACCGCGCTGACATCCGGCGCGCTCGCGCGGAGCACCGAGGAGAAACCGCTGAAGCTCGTCGTCTGGGGCTCCCCGACGCCGATGCTCCAGGAAGCGCTGAAGGGGATGGAGCGTGTGGAGTGGGCCGGCGTCCACGAGAAGGCGCCCGGGGACGCCCCTCGTGAGGCGAAGCGGTTGCTCGACGAGCGCAAGGCCCACGTGGTGCTCGCGCTGACGCCGGATTCCGTGGAGCGCGCCCTGGGGACGGGCTCCGCCCTCGAGGGCACCGCGGAGAACCTCGGCGTGCGCGTCTACTTCGACTCGGGCCGCCCCGAGTCGAGGGCCGCCCGCAAGCGATTGGGAGAGGTGCTCGACCAGGTGCACCTCGACACGGTGCGCGTGCGCTTCGAGGAGGCGGGGATGTCCGGAGCACTGGCCGCGCCACTGCAGGTGGAGGACTCGGACTTCCGCTCGCTGGGCCTGTGGCTCGCGTACATGCTGCCGTACGTACTGCTGTGCGCGCTGGTGATGTCGGGCTTCTACCCGGCCATCGACGTCACCGCGGGAGAGAAGGAGCGGGGCACGCTGCAGACGCTGCTGTGCGCGCCGGTGAAGCCACTGGAGGTGGTGCTGGGCAAGTACGGCGTGGTGAGCCTCTTCACGCTGGGCGGTGCGCTGATGAACCTGCTGGGGATGGGGCTGGCCTTCATGGCGATCGCCGGAGGGACGGTCGGGCGGGTACACATGAGCGCCGGGATGCTGGCCGCGGCCTTCGGCGCGCTCGTGCCGCTGGCGATGCTGGTGAGCGCCCTGCTCATCGCGGTGGGAGTGACGGCGCGCAGCTTCAAGGAGGGACAGAACCACCTGATGCCCGTGCTGCTGGGGGTGATGGTGCTCGCCCATGGGGCGATGATTCCGAGCGTGGAGCTGACGCCGAAGCTGGCGCTCGTTCCCATCGTCAACGTGGCGGTGCTGCTGCGCGAGCTGCTCACCGGGCGGGTGGACGTGGGCCTCTACTCGGTGGTCTTCGTCAGCACACTGGCCTGGGCGGTGGCGGGGGTCCTCTTCGCGGCCCGCGTCTTCGAGAGCGAGCAGGTGCTGCTGTCGGGCGAGAGGCCCTGGCGGGACGTGTTCGGCCGGAAGGTGCGCAGGGGGGACGACTTCTCGCCCGGGAGCGCCCTGCTCTACTTCGCCATCATCCTGGTGGGCTCGCTGTTCGCGGGAATCCTGCTGCGGGAGCGGCTGCCGCTGTGGGGGTTGCTGGCGGTGATACAGGTGGGCGTCTTCCTCGTGCCCGCCGTGTGGTGGGTGCGGCACCGGGGAGCGGACGTGCGCGAGGTGTTCTCGCTGCGCCCGCCCTCGCGGCGCGGCGCCCTCGCGGTGCTCCTGCTGGTGCCCGGCGTCCTGGGCATGCAGAGCCTGCTGAGCAAAGCCCTGAAGGCCGCTTCGACTCCCGGGCTGGAGGAGTTCCTGCGCGTGCTGGAGCTGCTGATGAAGGAGAGCGCGAGCTGGCCGCTCCCCCTGGCGCTGGCGGCGCTGGCGCTGACCCCGGCGCTCTGCGAGGAAGCCGCGTGCCGCGGGGTGATGCTGGTGGGGCTGTCGCGTACGGGCTCACGGGTGGTGGCGGTGGCGGGCAGCGCGCTCGCCTTCGGGCTCCTCCACATCCACCCCATCCACGTGCTGCACGCGACGATACTGGGGCTGGTGCTCGGCTACGCCACGCTGCGGACGCGCTCGCTGCTCGCGGGGGTCGTGCTGCACTTCGCCAACAACGCCCTCTCCGTGGTCAACATCCGGACCGGAACGGCCGAGGTGTGGGCGTGGATGGACACCTGGCCGGTGGCGCTCGCGCTGTGCGTGCCCGGATGGGTGGCGCTGTGGCTGCTGCGCGGCGAGGAGCCGGTGCCCGACCCTGCTCCGGTGGAGCTCCCCCTGGTCCTGACGCGCTCCACCTCGACCGGGGCGAGAACAGAGCGCTCGGAAAGACATGGATAAGCAGGGCCCACGGGCTCGGCCCGTCATCCGGCCAACGATTGCAGCGCCTCCTTCCCGCACCGGACGGCTCCCTCGGCCTCGGGGACGGGTGCGGGTCACGATGTATTGATGCGCTCACGAGCTCTCGAGCGCATATGTTCCTCCCGCATCCGCCGTTCCGGAGGACGACATGGAAGAGCAGGGCCTGCACATCGAGACCCACCCTCGCGAGGGCGACCCACTGGTACGGGCGGGAAGACCGGACCCGTGCACGATGGTCCTCTTCGGAGCCACGGGAGACCTGGCACAGCGCAAGCTCTTCCCGGCGCTCTTCGAGCTGGCCCGCCAGCGGATGCTGCCCGACAACTTCGCGGTGGTGGCCTTCAGCCGCTCCGAGCACAACCTGGAGCAGTTCCGCGCGCAGGTGAAGGAGGGCTTGAAGAAGTTCGCCCGCACCCAGCCGCTGGACGAGGCCACCTGGGAGCGGCTCGCCAGCAAGCTGGAGATGATGACGGGCGGCTACGACGCGGAGTCCTTCATCCGCCTGCGCGAGCACCTGGACGGCATCTCCGAGCGCTTCGGCACGCAGGGCAACCAGCTCTACTACCTGGCCACCCCGGCCTCGACCTTCCCCGCGCTGCTCGATGGCCTGTCCAGCTCCGGGCTGCTGTACCGCGAGGACGCCTCGGTGAAGCGCCCCTGGCGGCGGCTGGTCATCGAGAAGCCCTTCGGGAGGGACCTCGTCAGCGCGAAGGAGCTCAACCGGGCGCTGACGGCGGTCATCGACGAGAAGCAGATCTTCCGCATCGACCACTACCTGGGGAAGGAGACGGTGCAGAACATCCTCGTCTTCCGCTTCGCCAACGCCATCTTCGAGCCGCTGTGGAACCGGCAGCACATCGACCACGTGGAGATCACGGCGGCGGAGAAGATAGGAGTGGAGGGGCGGGGACGCTTCTACGACGAGACGGGCGTCATCCGGGACATGGTGCAGAACCACCTGTTGCAGGTGCTGGCCATGTGCGCGATGGAGCCGCCGGTGTCGTTCGCGTCCGAGGACATCCGGGACGAGAAGAACAAGGTGTTCCGAGCGCTGCGCCCCATGGTGGGAGGTGAGGTCGCCAAATACGTGGTGCAGGGGCAGTACGAAGGGTACCGCGAGGAGCAGGGCGTGGCGAAGGACTCGAAGACGCCCACCTACGTGGCACTCAAGACGTACATCGACACGTGGAGGTGGCAGGGAGTGCCCTTCTACGTGAGGGCGGGCAAGGGGCTGAGCAAGCGGGCGACGGAGGTGTCCATCCACTACAAGTCGGTGCCGCACTGCCTCTTCAACACGAGTGACACGTGCCAGAGGCTGCAACCCAACGTGCTCACGCTGCGCATCCAGCCGCGCGAGGGCATCGGGTTGAGCTTCGAGTCGAAGGTACCCGGCGAGGACATCAACCTGTCGGGGGTGACCATGGACTTCGACTACTCGAAGAGCTTCAACAAGCCGGTGCCGGAGGCGTACGAGCGGCTGATCCTGGACTGCATGAGGGGCAACACGACGCTCTTCGCGCGGCAGGACAGCGTGGAGCAGGCGTGGGCGTGGGTGACCCCCATCATCGAGTCACTGGACTCGGGCCAGGGAGGGCCGATGCACACCTACGCGCAGGGGAGCGCGGGACCGGATGCGGGAGCGGCGCTGCTGGCGCGCGACGGGCGGCGCTGGACGGAGCTGAAGGGATGAGGCCGGCGCCGATCGTGGTGGACAAGGAGGAGCTGGTCGGCGAGGCGGCGGACTGGCTGGCCCAGGCGCTGAACGAGTGCGTGGCGGGAGGCCAGAGGGCGAGCCTGGCGCTGTCGGGCGGGAGCACACCAGGGCCGGTGTACCGGGAGCTGGCGAAGCGGGACGTGCCGTGGGCGCTGGTGGACTTCTACTTCGTGGACGAGCGCTTCGTGCCGCCGGACCACCCGGAGAGCAACTACCTGCTGGCGGAGGAGGCACTCTTCAAGCCGTTGGGGGTGCCGGTGCATCAAATCTTCCGGATGCCGGGAGAGCGAGCGGACCGGGACGAGGCGGCGAGGGACTACGAGAAGCTGTTGCCGCCGGTGATGGACGTGGTGGTGCTGGGGATGGGGGAGGACGGGCACACGGCGTCACTGTTCCCGGGAGGCACGTCGTTGCAGGAGAAGGAGCGGCGGGTGCTGGCGGTGGTGGGACCCAAACCGCCGCCGTGGAGGATGACGCTGACGCTGCCGGTGCTCCAGTCGGCGAGGAAGGTGTTGGGGCTGGTGAGCGGAGCGGGAAAGAAGGAGATGGTGAGGCGGGTGTTGGCGGGGGAGGACCTGCCGGCGGCGAAGGTGGAGCGGACGCAGTGGATGATGGACAAGGCGGCCGCGGGCCAGTGAATGCTCCCTCTCCCTCTGGGAGAGGGCTGGGGTGAGGGTCTGCCCCCGGAACCGACACACAGGAGTCAACACGATGACCACAGGACAGGCGCAACAGGGGCGAGCGCAGTTCGGCGTAGCCGGGATGGGCGTGATGGGACAAAGCCTCGCGCTCAACGTGGCGGACCACGGATTCCGGGTGGCCGTCTGGGACCGTCACCCGGAGCGCTTCGAGGAGCTGCGCCGGAAGGGAGCGCCGGAGAGCCTGCGGGGGTACGCGGGGCTGGAGGAGTTCGTAGCGGCGCTGGAGCGCCCGAGGCGGATCCTGCTGATGGTGACGGCGGGGGCGGCGGTGGACTCGATGCTGGAGAAGCTGGAGCCGCTGCTGCAGCCTGGGGACGTGGTGCTGGACGGAGGGAACTCCTGGTTCCAGGACACGCGGAAGCGAGAGGCGGAGTGGAAGGCGAAGGGGCTGCACTTCCTGGGGGTGGGGGTGTCGGGGGGTGAGGAGGGAGCGCGCTACGGTCCGTCGATCATGCCGGGAGGCCCCGCGGAGGCGTACGCGCTGGTGAGGCCGGTGCTGGAGGCGATCGCGGCGAGGAGCGAGGCGGGGGTGTGCGTCACGCACGTGGGGCCGGACGGAGCGGGCCACTTCGTGAAGATGGTGCACAACGGCATCGAGTACGCGGACATGCAGTTGCTGGCGGAGACGTACGATCTGCTGAGGCGGGGGCTGGGGCTGTCGGCGGAGCAGCTGGCGGACCTCTTCGCGCAGTGGAACCAGGGCATCGCCGAGTCCTTCCTGCTGGAGACCACCGTCAAGGTGATGAGGAAGAAGGACGGGGAGACGGGCAAGCCGCTGGTGGACATGGTGTTGGACAAGGCGGGCCAGAAGGGCACGGGGAAGTGGACGGTGCAGGTGTCACTGGACCTGGGGGTGCCGGTGCCGTCGATCGCCGGGGCGCTGGACGCGCGCAACCTCTCGTCGATGAAGGACGAGCGCGTGGCGGCGAGCCGCATCCTGCACGGGCCCACGGGAGAGAGCCTGTCGGCGGAGGAGAAGGCGAACCTGGCGGCGTGGGTGCACGACGCGCTGTACGCGGCGAGGGTGGTGACGTACGCGCAGGGCTTGAGGCTCATCCAAGCGGCGTCGAACGAGTACAAGTGGAACGTGTCGCTGGCGGAGATGGCGCGCATCTGGCGAGCGGGGTGCATCATCCGGGCGAAGCTGCTGACGCCGCTGCGGGAGGCGTTCGAGAAGAAGCCGGACCTGAGCAATCTGATGCTGGCGGACAGCCTGGCACCGGTGCTGGAGAAGATGGCGCCGGCATGGAGGCGCACGGTGGCAGTGGCGACGCGGCTGGGGATCGCGGTGCCGGTGTTCAGCGCGAGCCTGGCGTACTTCGACAGCTACCGGAGCGCGGAGCTGCCGCAGAACCTGACGCAGGCGCAGCGAGACGCCTTCGGCGCGCACACGTACCAGCGCCGGGACAGGCCCGAGGCGGGCTTCGTGCACTCCGACTGGAGCTGAGGCTCGCGGGAGCACCATGACCACCATCCGCACGGCGGCGCGAGCCATCATCCGTCACGAAGGACGGCTCCTCGTCATCCGCTACCGGGACGAGAGGGGCGACAGGTACGCGCTGCCCGGGGGTGGGCAGCGGCATCGGGAGGGAATGGAAGCCGCGCTCGTTCGTGAGGTGGAGGAGGAGACCGGGGCGAGCATCCGCGTGGGGCCGCTCCGGTTCGTTCGCGAGTGCATCGCGGGCCCCGAGGATCGGGCCCTGCCACCTGATTTCCACCAGGTGGAGCTGTTCTTCGAGTGCACGCTGGAGCGGCCGCTCTCGAAGGACATCCGGGGCCAGGAGCAAGACCCGGATCAAGAGGGCGTCGAATGGCGCGAGGAGGAAGAGCTCCGCCAGCTCTGCTTCTTCCCAAGAGCACTGCTCGACGCATTCGAGCGCGGCCAGGAGTTCGGGTACCTCGGCGTGGTCTGATCTCACAGACCCAGGCGGGAGTGTTCGCCCGGCATCAACGGCTCGCGCCGTGGCTCCCTCGCCACGGCAAAGGGGGCCAGCATGGAAACATGATGCGCTCCGTTCTCGTGCCCCTGCTCGTCCTGGGATGCAGCACCGGCTGCTATCACTTCCGTTTCGAGCAGCGGCCCCCTCCTCCCGAGGATCAGCTCGTCACCTATGAGGAGCGGGTTCCCACGTACCTCAATGGCTTCATCGGGACGGGCACCGTCGACACCACGCGCTACTGCGCACAGCCCGTGCGCACCGAGCTGCGCGTGAGCGCCATCGACGTGCTGCTCTCGCTGGGCACGCTCCTCATCTACACGCCCCACACCCTCTCCGTGACGTGCGCGGTCCAGGAGACCCCGCTAGAGCGGCCCTGAGTTCGCGTTGGAAGAGGCGGTTCCGGCGCAGAACCTGCTAAGTTGAGGTCCTGGGAGGTAGGCCCCCCATGACTTCACATCTCCATTCCCATGTTCCAGATACCTCTGGCGCGAGGACTCCATGAGTGCGCTCGAAACGCCCCCACTGCCACCCGGCACGCGCATCGGGGGGGACGTGGTGGAAGCGGTGCTCGGGGCGGGCGGCTTCGGCACTGTGTACCAGACACGAGGCCCCAAGGGGGACCGCTCCGCCCTCAAGATGGTGCCCCTGGTGAACGGCGAGACACGCGCCTGGCGCGAGGCCCTCATCGGAGCGCGTCTGCACCTGCGCCACCCCAACCTGGCGCGGGTGCTGGAGGCGGGCCGCTGGCCCGCCCAGGACCCTCGCTTCATCTACCTGAAACAGGAACTGGTGGACGGAGTGAGGCTGGACGTCTGGGCGCGCGAGCACGACGTGGACACGAGCCAGGTGGTGGACAGGGTGATGGAGGTGGCACGCGCCCTGGCGGTGGCACACGAGGCGCAAGTGGTGCACCGGGACGTGAAGGAGGCCAACATCCTGGTGCGCCGCAGTGACGGGCAGGCGGTGCTGGTGGACTTCGGGGTGGGCTACTACGACGGGGCGCCCACCCTTACCGAGGGGCTGTTTCCCCCGGGTACGCCCCGGTACCGTAGCCCCGAGGCGTGGCGCTTCGGCCGGGAGAACAAGGGCGTACAGGGAGCGCACTACCGGGCCGGAGTGGGAGATGACCTGTACGCGCTGGGAGTCGTCTTCTACCGGCTGCTGACGGGGCGCGACCCCTTCCTGCCGGGTGAGCACGGCAACGTGGACGTGGAGGCCGTCCTGAACCAGGCGCCCATGCCCCCGCACCTCGTCAACCCGAGAGTGCCCCTGGCGGTGGAGGAGGTGTGCCTGCGGCTGCTGGCGAAAACGCCCGAGGAGCGCTACCCGGGTGCCGTGGCGCTGTGCGCGGCATTGGAGACGCTCAGGGCCCGAGCGGACGCATCCTGGAAGGTACCACTGAGCGGCAGGGCGGAGTTGGCTGGCAACAGGCGGGCGAGAATGACGCCGCGACACGCAGCGACCTGGGCGGGCGTGGGATTGGGGTTGGGGCTGGTGTTGGGCGGTGCATGGCTCGCGGCACAATGGAGGACTGGGCGCGAGGTGGCCACCGGGTCCTCACCCGTCACGTCCCCCGCCGTGCAGCCAACGCCAGAGGCCAGTGCTGGCCAGGAAGTGGCGCCCCCGGAGACGCCGCCGGAATCTGCACGGGCCGCGGCTCCGCCGCCGGTGGAGCCACTCCCCGCGGCCGCCGCGTCCGGAAAGGACACAGCTCCCGTGAAGAAGAAACAAAAGAAGACGAATGACCCCCAGCGGGACACACAGCCCAGCAGCGCGGGGACCGCCGCGCGCAACGTATGTCTGGGTTTGGCTGGAGCCGCCCTGCAGGCCTGTCTCAGCGCGCAGCAGCAGGTGCCGCCGGTGCGCCAGGAACCTCTACCCCAGGAGTGCCCGGCGGGCGCCGTGAAGATCATGACCGAGATACTGGGCCTGCACATCGGAGAAAGAACGGAGGTCGACTGGTCCAAAGTGCGGGGCAGGCCCGTCCCCGTGCGCGAAGACACGCCGGTCCGTGTTGGTGGCCACTGGGTAAACGCCCAGGGACAGATCGCTCTACCGACCAACACCCGACTCTCCGGGCGGCTCTTCTTCGGGGAGAATCGCGTGTACGGCCGCTTCACCACGGCCCACACGCCCAGCGGGGAGACGTACCGGGTGTGCATGGAGCTGCTGGATACGAGTGACAATGTCGGCCTCGCCCTCAAGCCCGGTAGCGAGCCACCAGGAAATGTGCTGGTCAGCCCCGTTGCACAGGTGCGGGTGGTGGACCACTTCGACTGAGTCAGGTGGGGTAGGTCCTGTCCAGGGGAGCTCCCGGGCGCGCTTGGGAGAAACTGGTCCGATGGTCGGACCAGTTCGTGCGGCGCGCGACCGGAAGGTCCTCCTCCTATTGTGCGCCCACGCGCGGAGCGCACCGAGCGACAAGTGCACCCTATACACTACCGGGCAGGAAGTGTGATAGAGGCCAACTTTTCCAGTTTCGTCCGCTCGCTCTGGAGGTCCTCGCTCCGTGTTGGTACTGCCTTCCACCGCCCTCGTGGGATGGGCTCTGCTCGCGGCCCCCACCCATGCCGCCGCACAGTCGCCACTCCCTGTCTGCGAGATGGGCACGCGCCACCTGGGGCTGACAGCGGAAGCCCCAAACAATCAGGGAGAGGTGTGCATCCACCCTGGGATATCCACCACCCTTGTCTTCGACTCGCGAGTGGCGCGCGTGGAACTGGCCAGGCCGGAACGTTTCCAGGTGGTGGATGCGGGAACGGTGTCCCTGACGCTCATCCCCTCGGAAGCATTGACCGATGGGGACCGTGTGCCGGTGACAGTCTACTTCGAGGACGGCGCGGCCCCCGCGAGCGCGACCTTCTGGCTGGTGGTGCACCCCTCCCAGGCCGAACAACTGGTGGAGGTGACTCGCCAATCGCGCACGCTCGCGTCCTATCGGCAGGGTGAGCAGCAGGCGCGGGCCGAAGCGCGGCAATGCCGGGAGGAGAAAGCTCGTATCCAGGCCGAGTGCGCCGGGCAGGTGGGGCTCACGGGTCTCATCGCCCACGAGCTCATGGGCGAAGGGGGCGTTGCATACAAGGACATCAGTGACGCCGTCACCGCACGACCAGGCAACACGATCCAACTCCTGTCAGCGCGCAGTTACCGCTCCCTCACCGCGCGCACGGAGAGAGGGCAGAAGGTGGTGCGCCTGGCCGTGAAGATGAAGGTCGAGAACACGGGGACACGGGCCTGGACGCCCGCCGGTGCGGTGCTGGCGGGCTCCAATCACGTGGAGTTGGAGCCCCTCAGCTTCTGGCCGCTGGAGACGACTCCCCCTGGGAGGAAGCTGCTCGTCGTGGTGGAGTTGGAGACGACGGAGAACGAGGCGCGCGGCACGTTCACCCTGAAGCTGTGGGGCCAGGAAGGCGGCACCAGGGTCGAGTTCCTCGACGGCGTGGCGTTCCCGTAAGCGTATTCCAACCGAACCACCCAGCCACGTTGGAGGACCAAGAAGGTCCAGCACCACTCGACATCCTTTACGGGCTCATCAGTTTTCGAGGACGAGTTTCAAATACCTCCGTGAACTCCATACCCGTTGCGCCTGTGCGCTCGAGGGCCTCTTTGATCTCTTCGGATACGACGAGGACGACTTTCCACCCCCAGGGGCGAAACACCCTGGCGTCACCTGCTTTGGAGGGGTCGATGCGCATCCCGGCGACGACACGGTACTCCCCGATTCTGTCCGGCTCCCCATCCTCCAGCTTCCAGTACTGCACCTCTTCGGAGGCCTCGTCATCGATGCACTTCACAGTCCGCACGACATTGACCAGGAAGTACGGCTCGCGCTGTGAGCCCACCTCCACGGGGAAGATCTGAACATCCCCCGGAGCCATTTCGGACAAGACATTCGCCACTCTCTTGGTGACGACGGGGAATCCCCCAGCATCCGCGAGGGAGAAGTCGAGCACTTCGCCCGGATGATCGACGGGAACCCGAAGCAGGCCGTCAACATGAGCCGGTTCTCCCGCCATGAACAGCCGCGACCCACATTCCTGGCCTTGGTCGTTGACGGGAGTGCCCAACTCCCAGCGCCCCGAGCTGGTCATGTCGTCGGTGAGCCTGAAGTAGCGCGTCATGTCACTCTCCTCGCGGCACTCACCTCGGCACACCTCCCCAGATGCTGTATGGCCTGACAGCCGCACCCAGGACCACAAGGAAATGCGAGTGCGTCCGTCAAGCTGCTGGGCCGGTAACCCTCCTCTTCCATTCGGCCCCTTTGAGCTGGACGCCAGGCAGGCAGGCCAGCACAACCGTTCCTGGATATTTCGGGCGACCCTCCGCAGACTGCGGACCTCCGCTGGAAGGACGGGGAGCCCCCATGAAGCTCGACATCAACGGCAAGGAACACGAGGTCTCCGACGAGAACCCCCACCGCGTACTGCTGTGGGTGCTTCGGGACGAGCTGGGCCTCGTGGGCACCCGCTTCAGCTGCGGTGCCGGCATCTGCGGCGCCTGCACGGTCCACGTGGATGGCGTCGCCACCCGCGCGTGCATCTCGCCCATCTCCCTGCTGGCCGGCAAGCGCATCCGCACCGTGGAGGGCCTGTCCCGCCCGGGCCCCGATGGCAAGCCGCGGCTGCACCCCGTGCAGCGGGCCTTCCTCCAGGTCCAGGCCCCCCAGTGCGGCTGGTGCATGAGCGGTCAGATGATGACCGCCGCCGCCCTCCTGGAGAAGAACCCGAGCCCCTCGCCCGAGCAGGTGGTGGAGGCCATGAGCCACAACTACTGCCGCTGCGGCACCTACCCCCGCATCAAGAAGGCCGTGCTCGCGGCGGCGAGCCAGCTGGCCGAGGAGACGGAGCCATGAGCGACTCGCTCCCGAAGAAGGGCTGGCGTCCCACGCGCCGGCAGTTCCTGCTCGGCCTGGGCGTAGGCGGTACCGGAGCCGTGGCCCTGGGTCTGCCCGCCCTGCGCCTGGGAGTGGCGGAGTGGTTCGACAAGGGCGACATGCCCACCCCGAAAGGCAAGCTGGATCCCACCGTCTGGTTCGAGCTCTTCCCGGATGACCGCGTGCGTCTGCACCTGCCCAAGGTGGAGATGGGCCAGGGCGTCCACACCGCGCTGGCGCAGATCGCCGCCGAGGAGCTGGAGGTCCCCTGGGAGCAGTTGGAGGTGGTGCACGCCAGCACCTCCCGTGGGCCGGTGGATTCGCAAGGCACCTCGGGCAGCCAGACCGTGGTCGGCCTGTTCACCCCGCTGCGCGAGGTGGCCGCCACCCTCCGGGAGATGCTGCGCGCCGAGGCTGCCCGCCAGTTGAGCGTGCCGGCCGCGTCGCTCGTGGCGGCGGCCGGGACGTTCAGCGTGCGAGACCAGCCCGAGCGGAAGCTGCGCTACGGCGAGGTGGTGGCGAAGCACACGGGCACGTGGGAGGTGCCCGAGCAGGCTCCGGCCCTCAAGCCCGCGAAGGACTTCCAGCTCATCGGCCAGTCGATGCCGCGCGTGGACATGGAGGCCAAGCTCACCGGCCAGCCGGTGTACGCGTATGACCAGCGATTGCCCGGCATGTTGTACGGCGCCGTGGCCCGGCCGCCGAGACTCGGGAGCACGCTGCGCAGTGCCCGCGAGGGCCAGGCGCCCCAGCAGCCGGGCGTGGTGGCGGTGGTGGTGGAAGGTGACTTCGCCGCGGTGGCCGCCGAGTCCCGCGCGCAGGCCTATGCCGCCCTGGCCCACCTGGAGCTGGAGTGGTCCGAGGGCGAGTCCCTCCAGCAGGCGGACATCGAGGCGCTGACGACCGTGAAGGAGGGCGAGGGGGTAATCGTCCAGGACGAGGGCGACGCACCGGCGCACCTGGGACGGGGCAAGCCCCTGAGCGCCGAGTACCGCACGCCCATCGCGGCGCACGCGCACCTGGAGCCGCAGGCCGCGCTGGTGGAGGTGAAGCCGGAGCGGGTGCGGGTGTGGATGGCCACCCAGGTGCCCGGGAGCATCCGCAAGCAGGTGGCCAAGGCACTGGACCGCGAGGAGGAGAGCGTCGAGCTCCTCCCCACCTACCTGGGAGGAGGCTTCGGACGGCGCCTGGACGCGCGGCCCGCCATCGAGGCCGCGAGGCTCTCGCGGGCCACGGGCCGGCCGGTGCACGTGGGGTGGAACCGCACCGAGGAGTTCCGCCAGGGATTCTTCCGTCCGCCCACGCACCACCAGCTGAGGGCCTCGCTGGACGAGTCCGGCCGGGTGCTGGCGTTCGAGCACCAGCAGGCCAGCGGCGACGTCATCTTCTCGCTGATACCGGAGGTCGCGGCCGCGGTGCTGGGGGCGGATCTCGGCGCCTGGCGGGGAGGCTCCATCCGTTACGCCGTGGCCCACCGTCAGGCGCGGGCCCAGCGCGTGAAGCTGCCCGTGCCCACCGGCACCTGGCGCGGCCTGGGCCTACTGGCCAACACGTTCGCGCTGGAGAGCTTCATGGACGAGCTGGCCCACGCGGCCGGGGAGGATCCGCTGGCCTTCCGGTTGAAGCACCTGCCGGAAGACGAGCTGGGCCGCCGCTGGCGCAAGGTGCTGGAGGCGGCGGCCTCGCGCGCGGGCTGGGGAACGGCCGCGCCCGAGGGCCGCGCCCGAGGCATCGCGTGCTCCATGGACGTGAAGACCCTGGTGGCCCAGGTGGCCGAGGTCTCCGTCGAGGGCGGCCGGGTGCGTGTGCACCGCTTCACGAGCGCCGTGGACTGCGGCCTGGTCATCAACCCGGACGGAGCCATGGCCCAGGTGGAGGGCGCGGTGATGATGGGGTTGAGCTCCACCCTGTCCGAGCGGATCACCGTGAAGCAGGGGCAGGTGGAGGCGGAGAACTTCCACGACTACCCGCTGCTGACGATGGCGGACGCCCCGGACGTCGAGACGGTGCTGGTGGGCGAAGGCGACACGCCGCACGGCATGGGCGAGCCGCCGATGGGACCCGTGGCGGCCGCCGTGGCCAATGCCGTCTTCACCCTCACCGGGAAGCGCCTGCGGAGCCTGCCCCTGCGGCTGGGGTGAGGCCGGAATGGGGGCGGTGGCTCACGCCAGCTCGCGGATGGCCGCGAGCGTCTTCTCCACCTCCGACCGCCCGCTCCCACCCGAACAAGAAGTCAGTACCCGGCAAGGTCACCGGTGGAGTAAGCGCGCACCATGCAGCCGCCCCTCCCGCTCCAGAAGAAGGTCGTGCTGGGCCTCCAGCACACCATCGCCATGTTCGGCGCCACCGTGCTGGTGCCGCTCCTCACCGGCCTCAACCCCAGCGTCGCCCTCTTCGGCGCCGGGCTCGCCACCCTCCTCTTCCACGTGCTCACCGGGCTCGGCGTGCCCATCTTCCTGGGCAGCAGCTTCGCCTTCATCGCCCCCATCATCGCCGTGCTCAAGGCCGAGGGCCCCGCCGCCGTCGGTGGCGGGCTCCTCGCCGCCGGCGCCATGTACATCGTCTTCTCCGCCCTGGTGAAGGCCGTCGGCATACAGCGCATCCAGCAGATCTTCCCGCCCATCGTCACCGGCCCCGTCATCATCGTCATCGGGCTCGGCCTCGCCAACGTCGCCGTCAACCAGGCCCAGAGTCACTGGGGGCTGGCGCTCGTCACGCTGCTGGCCGCCATCATCACCAGCGTCTTCGCCCGGGGTCTCTTCAAGATGATTCCCATCCTCATCGCCGTCATCGCCGGCTACGTGACGTCGCTGGTGCTCGGCGCGGTGGAGCCCGCGAAGCTCGATGCCATCCGGGATGCCGCCTGGGTGGGCCTGCCTGCCTTCCACGCCCCGGCCTTCTCGTGGACGGCCATCTTCGTGCTCGCCCCGGTGGCCGTGGTCACCTTCATCGAGCACATCGGCGACGTCATCGTGAACGGCCGCGTGGTGGGGAAGAACTTCCTCGAGCGCCCCGGCCTGCCGCGCACCCTCTTCGCCGATGGCATCGCCAACATGGTCTCCGCCGCGCTCGGAGGCCCCGCCGCCACCACGTACGCGGAGAACACCGGCGTGCTCGCCGTCACCCGCGTCTACGACCCCGCCGTGCTGCGCATCGCCGCCGGCTTCGCCATGCTCTTCGGCCTCTCGCCCAAGCTGGCCGCCGTGTTCCAGAGCCTCCCGGCCGGCGTGCTCGGCGGCGTGAGCATCCTGCTCTTCGGGATGATCGCCTCCGTCGGCATCCGCACCCTCTCCGAGGCGCGCATCGACTTCGCCCACAGCCGCAACCTCATCGTGGTCAGCCTCATCCTCGTGCTCGGCCTGGGTGGCGCCAAGGTGCCGCTCACGTTCGGCGGGGTCCACCTGGAGCTGCACGGCATGGCCCTGGCCGCGCTCGTGGGCATCCTGGCCAACGCGCTCCTCCCCGCCTCGCTCGATCGCGAGGAGTTGGATGCCCACCCCGCCCAGGAGTCTCCGCCCACCTCGGACTCCACGCGCGGCGTGAAGTAGACATCCGTACCATTCAATGACTGACGGCCCTCCCAAAGGGCCCGTTGCGCGTTCCCCCGCCCGTGTACTCCCTTGTCGGAGTCCAAAGGCGAGGAACCCCGTATGTCTTTCATTCACGCAGGGGACAATCATCCGAGCGCCAGGCAACCCATCCTCCGGCCGCATGGCTGGCTGGCGCTCGTAACGGGTCTGCTGCTGCTGTCCGGCTGCGCGGGGCCTCCGGCGCCCGGCCGCCCTGGCTCGCTCGCCATCTGGACGCCCGCGAACAAGGTGGGGTTCGGCACCGCGCACGGGGAGTCGAGTCACGTCTGGTACACGCTCGGCGCCAGCGGAGAGCTGACGGAGGTCTACTACCCCACGCTCGGCACTCCGAGCGTGAGGGACCTGCGCTTCGTGGTCTCCGATGGCCGCACCTTCGCCGAGTCGGAGCAGGACGCCACCGAGCACCGTGTCGAGCTGGTGGAGCCGCGCAGCCTCACCTACCGCCAGGTGAACACCGCCCGCTCCGGCCGCTACCGTCTCACCAAGACGTACGTGACGGACCCGGGCAGGGATGCGCTGCTCGTCGACGTGCGCTTCGAGTCCCTCTCCGGTGAGCCGTATGCGCTCTACGTGGTGTATGACCCGTCACTGTCCAACGATGGCATGGACGACTCGGGCACGAGCCATGACGGCGTGCTGCTCGCCACCGACGCGAAGGCCGCGAGCGCCCTGATGGCCCGGCCCGCCTTCACGCGGACCTCGAGCGGCTTCCTGGGCGTGAGCGATGGCTGGACCGACCTCCGGGAGGACTACACGCTGAGCTGGAGCTACGGCTCGGCGTCCGAGGGCAACGTGGTGCAGACGGCCCGGCTGGCGGTGGACGGGCGCTCCCGCCAGCAGGTGACGCTCGCGCTCGGCTTCGGCCCCACGGCGCGCGAGGCCCAGCGGACGGCACGAGGCTCGCTGGAGACGGGCTTCCAGGAGCTCGCCCAGCGGTACGCCGCCGGCTGGCACGCCTACCTGGACTCGCTGTCTCCCGCGCCGGCCAGCGCCCAGGCCTGGCGCACCACCTATGACGTGTCGGTGATGGTGATGGCGGCCTCCGAGGACAAGACCTACCGGGGCGCCTACATCGCCTCGCCCAGCATGCCGTGGGTGTGGGGCACCCGGAAGCTGGAGAACCCGTCCGGGCCCTACCACCTCGTGTGGTCGCGCGACCTGTATCAGGTCGCCACCGCGCTGCTGGCCGCCGGAGACCGGGCAGGAGCGGAGCGCTCGCTCGACCACCTCTTCCAGGTGCAGCAGAAGCCGGACGGCTCCTTCCCGCAGAACGCCGAGGTGGATGGAACCCCGCGCTGGACCAGCCTCCAGCTCGACGAAGTCGCCCTCCCCATCGTCCTGGCCTGGCAGCTCGGCCGGGCCGATGCGCGGACGTACACCGAGCACATCCGCAAGGCGGCGGACTTCCTGGTGGCCAACGGCCCCATCACGCCGCAGGAGCGCTGGGAGAACCAGGGGGGCTATTCACCTGGGACGATCGCCGCGGAGGTGGCGGGGCTCATCTGCGCCGCGGACCTCGCGCGCCGCAACGGAGACACCGCCTCCGCCGAGCGCTACGAGGCGACCGCGGACGCCTGGCAGCGTCAGGTGGAGGGCTGGACGGTGACGGCCAACGGGCCGCTGGCGCAGCACCCGTACTACCTGCGGCTGACGAAGGACGGGAATCCCAACGCGGGAACGACCTACAGCGTGGGAGATGGAGGCCCGTCCGCCGTGGACCAGCGCCGGGTGGTGGACCCGAGCTTCCTCGAGCTGGTGCGGCTGGGCGTGAAGCCGGCGGATGACCCGGCCATCGTGCGAACGCTGCCCGTGGTGGACGCGCAGCTGCGGGTGGAGACGCCCAACGGTCCCTTCTGGCGCCGGTACGACTTCGACGGGTATGGCGAGACGCGCGAGGGCGCCCCGTGGGACATCAGCGAGCCCGACACCGGGCTGACGCTCGGGAGGGCCTGGCCCATCTTCGCGGGCGAGCGGGGCGAGTACGCGCTCCTCGTGGGACAGCCCGCGGACGGCTTCCTCGCCGCGATGGCCCGCTCGGGCAACGACGGGTACATGCTGCCCGAGCAGGTATGGGATGGCCGTCCTCCGTCCGGAGAGCCCGGCTTCGTTCCCGGCGAGGGGACGTTCTCCGCCACGCCCCTCGTCTGGTCGCATGCCCAGTTCGTGCGCCTGGCCTGGTCCATCCAGGCCGGCTACCCGGTGGAACAACCCTCGGTGGTGGCCTGCCGCTACGCCCGGGTCTGCCGCGAATGAGACACGGGGGAGGTCCCGGCACGGTGCCTGGAACCTCCCCCGCTCGACGGCTCAGTGACTCAGGGGCTCAGCCGCAGGTGAACGTCCAGCGGCAGTTGTTCGAGAGGCACTCGCGGTTCTCCGAGCAGAGGGCACCGCGCGCCTTCTTGTTCTGGCAGATGCCGGTGTTGAGGCCCCAGCCGCAGTACTGGCTGGTGGCGCAGTCGTTGTCACCGTCGCAGATGCAGGTACCGGTGATGTTGCCGCAGTCCAGCGAGGTGCACTTCGCGCTGACGCACTCCTCGTTGAAGCGGCACGTCTCGCCGAGCACCTTGGAGTTGGGCGCGTAGGCCTTGCCGCACACCTGGGGGTACTGCGCCTCGCGGGTGGCCTTCTCCACGTACGGCGCCACGCCGCTGGTGTCGATGTCCGCCGCGGCGTCCGCCATGCCCGTGCGCGTGGACTGCGCGCGCTCCCACATGCGGATGAACGTCTCCGCCGAGTTCTCCAGGCCCGTGGTGTTGACGCCCAGCTGCTTGAGGTCACGCACCACGTCCGGCAGCAGGCCCACGTGCGCCAGGCCGTACACGTCGAAGTCCGTGCCCAGGCGCGCCGGACCGGAGATGCGCTGCTGGGCGGCCTGCGCGTCCGCCTCGGCCTTGAAGCCCGCCGAGCACGCCCCGTACGAGCCGAAGCGCGGCCGCGTCTGCTGGATGAAGCCGTTGAGGTCCGCGCCGAACGCCATGGGCACCTTCAGGCCCTGGCGGCCGAACTCGTACGCCTGGGCCAGCGAGCGCGTCGAGCCCTGGCAGCTGTTGGCCACGGCCGTGCGCGTATACGCCCGTGTCTCGTCATGCGCCGTGCGCAGGCCGAACATGCCGCCCGTCTGCCGCAGCTGCTTCACCACCCACGCCGGCGTCGTCTTCTCGTTCTCCGCCAGCTTCGGGTTCATCACCTCGCGGAAGTGGCCGTGGGAGACGTAGAGCGGGTAGTAGCTGTTGGCCTGGGACACCGCGAAGGTGTCCCGCACGCTGCGCTCGGACATGTGCGCCACGTCGATGAGCATGCCCTTGGCCATCATCTCCTGCACCAGGGCGCGACCATCGGCCGTGAGGCCCTTCACGTTGCGGCAGTTGGCGTCCACGTCGAAGCCCAGCGTGAAGCCATTGCCGGTCACGCCACAGTCCGTGTCGATGTGGCAGTTCTCCAGGAACTGCGCGGCCTGGAAGATGGCGTTGTGCAGCGCCGCGCCACCGAAGCGGTTGTCCAGCTGGTGCACCGGCTGGATGGAGCGCACGCCCAGCGAGTGGAAGCGGTTGAGCTCCGCGCGCCAGTCCTTGGTGCCGAACAGCTTGCTCGTCTCGATGGAGAGCACCATCGCCAGCTTGCCCGCCCCGATGATCTGCCGGGCATGCGCGGGCGACAGGGCGATCTCCGCCCAGTCCGTGCGCGCGTCGAAGTCACGCGCCATCTGCAGCTGCAACTCGATGTCCGCCATCTCGTCGCAGGGGCGATTGAGGTTCTGGTAGGGCAGCGCGCTGCACAGGAAGCCGTTGCTCACCAGCGACACCGTCACCAGCGACAGGCCACCGTCCTTCGCCTGCTTCAGCCAGCCTTCCCATGCCTGCTGGTGGGCGATGGTGTCCCAGCGCGGCCACTGGGTGGGCACCTGCTTGCGCCCGAGGTGCAGGCCCGTGTCGCCCTCCGTCCCCTCGATCTTCCCGATGAACTCCGAGCCCACCGCCCCGCCAATGCCGAACAGCTGCGCCAACACCGGCGTGGAGGACAGGTCCACGCCTCCCGCGTTGGGGCACACGTTGAGCAGGTTGCTCAGGTCCATGCGCACGCGGGCGTGATCGCTCTCCGGCTCGCCACCGTCACAGCTCACCAGCGTGCCGGTGTGGCTGCCGTGGAACCAGCCACCGCCGAACGCCTCCTCGGCGAACATGTGGTGGTGCAGCTCGGCGAAGCCCGCGACCGCCAGGGGCTGCTCGACGGCAGTGGCCGCCTCGGGGGCGGGCGCGGGCGACTCCTCCGTCACCGGGTTACACGCCTGGGACAACAGGACAGCCGACAACAAGGCCAACGGGCGTCTGGACATCGCTGCTTCTCCTCGCACGGGGAGTGGAAAATTACACCTTCCATATCTCCCGGTATGGACGAGGAAATCAAGCAAGCCCGGAAAAAATACAGGTCGGTTCGGAAATCCTCCCGCCCGGGGTTCAGTCCTTTTTCTGCTGCGCCAGGGCCCGCAGGTCCGTGCGGCGGATCTTCCCGCTCACCGTCTTGGGCAGCTCCGTCACGAACTCGATCTCCCTTGGGTACTTGTAGGGGGCTGTCGTCTTCTTCACGTACTCCTGGAGCTCCTCGGCGAGCTGGGTCGAGCCCTTGAAGCCCGGCGCCAGCACCACGTACGCCTTGATGCGCTGGCCGATCCGCTCGTCGGGCACGCCCACCACGGCCGACTCCGCCACCGCCGCGTGCTCCAGCAGCGCCGACTCCACCTCGAAGGGCCCTACCCGGTAGCCCGAAGTCTTGATGACGTCATCGCTGCGCCCCACGAACCAGAAGTACCCCTCCGCGTCCCTCACCGCCCGGTCACCCGTCACGTACCAGTCGCCCCGGAAGGCCACCCGGTTGGCCGAGTCGTCGTTGAGGTAGCCCCGGAACAGCCCCACCGGCCACTCCGGCTTCACCTTCACCGCGATGTCGCCCTCCTGCCCCACCGGCACCTCCTTCCCCTCCCCGTCGATGATCGCCACCTCGAAGCCCGGGGACGGCTTGCCCATGGAGCCCGCCTTCGGCTCCAGCGCGGAGAACATCCCCACGATGACCACCGACTCCGTCTGCCCGTAGCCCTCGCGGATGTGCAGCCCCGTGGCCTGCTTCCACGTGTCGATGACCTCGGGGTTGAGCGGCTCGCCCGCGCTCAGCGCGTGCCGCACCGAGGACAGGTCGTACTGCGACAGGTCCTGCAGCACGATGGCCCGCCACGCCGTGGGCGGCGCGCAGAACGTCGTCACCCTCTGCCGCTCGAGCACCCGCAGCACCCGCGCCGCGTCGAAGCGGCCCCGGAAGTCGAACACCACGTTGCACGCGCCCTGGCTCCACGGACCGAACAGCTTGCCCCACGCGCACTTGGCCCAGCCCGTGTCCGACAGCGTCAGGTGCCGGTCCTCCGGCGTCAGGTCCAGCCAGTAGCGGCCCGTAATCTGGTGTCCCAGGCCATAGCTGGCCTGCGTGTGCTGCACCATCTTCGGCATGCCCGTGGTGCCCGAGGTGAAGTAGATGAGCATCGGGTCATCCGCCCGGGTGCGCTCGAACTGCGCACCATGCGAGCCGGTGCCCGACCCACCGGGCTCGTACCGCACCCAGGGCGAGGGCGCCTGGCCCACGGCCACCCAGGTCTCGACCCGGCCCGTGCCCACCAGGCCCTCGAACCTGTCCAGGCAGCTCGCGTCCGCGATGACGCCGTTGGCGTCCGCCGCCAGCAGGCGGTAGCGGATGTCCTTGGGGGTGAGCATCGGCGTGCCCGGCATGAAGACGATGCCGGCGCGGATGCACCCCAGGACGAGGAACCACCACTCCGGAATCCTCGGCATCATCACGAAGACGCGGTCGCCCTTGTGCAGGCCCTGGCTGGTGAGGAACTGCGCCGCGTGAAGCGAGCGCTGCTTCACGTCCTTCCACGTGAAGACGCGGGCCTGCCCCGCCTCGTCGCTCCACTGCAGCGCGGGGGCATCGGGGCGCTCGGCGGCCCAGCGGTCGATGACGTCCGTGGCGAAGTTGAAATACTCGGGGCGCTCCCACCGGAAACCGCGGTAGGTGGCCTCGTAGTCAGTCATGTTGCGCGGTGTGGGTGTGGACATGATGACTGGCTCCTGAGGGGGAACGGGGTGAGCTTGGCACGGTTGGACCGGCAAGGAGTGGCCGGCCCCTGGCAAAACGCCGGGTTTTGGCGCCAGAATGGAAGTGGTTGACGGCCTGAGGGAAGCGGCACGGGTGCGGAGTGGGGCATCACCAACGGTCGAACCACGACATTCCATCATCACAGGGGGGACCTGATGAACACGATTGCTCTGTCCGCCGAGGCCCAGCGCCGCCCGTTCGGCGTCTACGCGCGGGTGCTCGCCACCCAGATTCTCTACGTCGCGCCGCTGCTGTGGCTCCTGGAGCTGAGCCAGAACCAGGCCTGGAAGGCGGTGAACGGGACGTACGGCTGGGTGTACCCGGCCTCGCCCTACGGCTGGTTCTCCTTCGGCAGCATGGTGCTCTGGGCGGGCTCCGTCTTCCTGATGTGGACGCTGCACTACTACTGGTTCCACCCCAAGGGGATGAAGATCTGGACGCGCGTGGCCATCGCCACGGGGGTGTGCTGGGTGGGCGAGTGGGTGGGAGGCTTCCTCGCGGTGCAGCTCACCGGACAGCCCCTCCACGTGTGGCCGGGCTCCGCCATGGTGTACGTGAGCTTCCCCGCCATGTTCTTCTGGGTGAGCAACGTCATCATCTACCACCTGCTCACCGCGTACGTGATCGACCTGACGCCCAACTACGACGCGCCCGCGGACACCTGAGCGCCGAGCCCCTCGCATGAACCCCATCGTCCACGCCGAACTGTCCTGGTTGATGACGCAGCGCCTGGAGGCGCGGCGGGACCGAGTGCTCGTCGTCTGCGCGGGGCTGGCGCCGGACCTGGATGGACTGAGCCTCCTGGGTGGGGTGGAGATGTACTCGACCTACCACCACCTCCTCTTCCACGGGTACGTGGGCGCGCTGTTGACGGCGCTGGTGTGCGCGATGATGGCCCGGCAGCGGCTCCGGGTGGCGGCGCTGGCCCTGCTGGCCTTCCACCTCCACCTGCTGTGCGATCTCGCCGGCAGCGGCCCGGGCTGGCCCATCTGGTACTTCTGGCCCACCAGCCGGACCGAGTGGTTCTGGGATGGGCAGTGGGACCTGGCCTCCTGGCAGAACAGCCTCATTGGAATGACGGTCACCACGCTGTGCCTCGCGTGCGCGCTGCGCTACCGCCGCACGGTGGTGGAGGTGTTCTCCACGCGCTGGGACGCCGAGGTGGTCCACGCGCTGCGGGCCCGGTTCCTCGGCGAGGGCAGAGGAGAGGGCAAACCCTCGGCCTGAGCCGCTGGCGCCTCACTCAGTGGAGGCGCTGCTCCACCGCGCGCAGGACGGCGGCCTCCAGCTGGGCTGGAGCCGGGCCCGAGCTCCCCACGCCCAGCTCGGCCACCAGTCCGGGGATGTCGTCGATGGCGGGACCTCCTATGAGGATGGGAAGGCCGGGGCCCAGCCGACCGCGAACCTCCGCGACGGCCCGGCGAAGGGCCGGGATGTTGAAGACCATCGTCACCGAGAGGGCCAGCACGTCTGGCGGCTCCTGCTCGAGGAGCGATAGCAGGCTGTCGGTGGGCAGGTTGGCTCCAAGGTACATCACGGTGAAGCCGGCCAGCTCCAGGAAGTCGGACAACAGGCGGGCGGCCATCTCGTGCAGCTCGCCCTCGACGCAGGCGACCGCCACGCTCACGCCCTGGGGCGGCGCGGGTTGGGCGCGTGAGAAGAGATGGGCGAGTGCCACCTGGGAGATGGCGGTGGCCCGGTGCTCCTGGGCGATGCCAATGAGATTGCCCTGCCAGAGCCTCCCCAGTTCCCGCTGGGCCACCTGGATGACGTGGCACTGCAACTCGGTGACGGAGGCCCCCTTCTCCAGCGCCTCGTCGAGGAGGCGCAGGACGCCTCGAAGGTTCCCCGCCAGCTGGACCGCGCCATAGGACGCGAGCAGACGAGGGAAGTCGATTTCCGGTGGCTGGCCTCGCTCCATGGTTCTCCGGCGCGCACGCCTCCTCCTGAGCAAGGATAGTCAGCGCGCTCGCCTTCACCGGGATGGAGGACACCCTGGCGTCGCCCTGCCTGCCTCCGTCCCTCGCGTGCTTCGGGATTGGAAGGGCCGCACCCCCGCCACAAGTTGAACCGGGGGGAAATGCAAGGGACATGCACTGGCGCCTCTCCGGGACGACGGGAAGGGTGAAGCTCTCGGGACTCCTGGCCCTGGGGGCCCTCACCCTGGTGCAGGCCCTGATGACCTGGGAGCACCCGGTAGGCTGGACCCTCCCACGTGCGGTGCTGGTGGTGCTGGCACTGACCCTGGGAGTCCATCTCTGGTTCGAGCAGCGGGAGGCCTCGGAGTGGAGCCGCGCGCGGCTCGAGACCACCGTGCAGGCGCTTCGCGTCTCCGAGGCCCGGCTCTCGTGCATCATCGCCATCGCCGGAGACGCCATCCTCTGCCTCGACGAGGCGGAGCGGATCATCCTCTTCAATCGGGCCGCCGAGCGGATGTTCGGATACTCCAGCGACGAGGTGCTCGACCAGCCCCTGGAGTTCCTCTTCCCCGAAGCTCTTCGCCTCGCGCAAGTGCAGCACGTGCGAGCCTTCGTGGCCTCGCCGGGCGAGGCGCAGCGGCTGGGCGAGCACGGCCCGGGTCTCGTTGGCCAGCGCAAGGGGGGTGACACGTTCCCCGTGGAGATCACCCTCTCCAAGCGGGAGGTCGATGGCTCCCGGCTCTTCACGCTCGTCCTGCACGACATCACCGAGAGGGAGAGGCAGGAGCAGGAGGCACGCTTCCTCACCGAGGTGGGCGATCTCCTCGCGTCGACGCTGGACTACGAGCAGACCCTCACGAACATCACGCGGCTGGCGGTCCGCTCCCTGGCGGACTGTGGCATCCTCGCCCTGGAGGAGGAGGACTGGCAGGAGCGGCGGCTGAAGGTCGTGCACCGTGAGCCGGACAAGGCCTACCTGGCCGAGGCCCTGGAGCGGGCGGTGCTGGAGAAACGGAGCCCGCCCTTCGTCACGACCGTGATGGAGACGCGGCGGCCCTGGGTGATGTCGAAGGTGTCCTTCGGGAACCTCGAGTCCATCGCCCGGAACAAGGAGTACCTCCAGCTCCTGCGGGAGCTGAAGCCGCGGTCACTCATGGGCCTGCCACTCCTGATCCATGGACGCTTCCTGGGAGTGCTCGTCCTCGTCCGCGCCGCGCCCCGGCGCGCGTATGGAGAGGAGGACCTGCGGCTGGGGGAGGAGCTGGCCCACCGGGCCGCGCTCGCGCTCCAGAGCGCCCGGCTCTACCGGACCGCCCGGGAGGCAGCCCAGGCACGTGACGACGTCCTGGCCGTGGTGGCGCATGACCTGCGCAATCCGCTGAACACCATTTCGATCAGTGCCCAGACCCTGTTGCGGCAGCAGGCCAACGCTGGCGATGCGCGGCTCCAGGTCCCCTTGCGCGCCATCCGCGGCTCCGTGGACCGCATGAACCGGTTGATCCAGGATCTGCTGAACGTGAGCCGCATGGAGGCCGGCAGGATGGCCGTGGAGACCCACCCGGAGCCCGCCGAGGACATCCTCCAGGAGGCCCTCGAGGCGGCGCTCCCGCTGGCCTCGCAGTTCCAACTGAGCACCGAGGTGCGCGAGGCATTGCCCTGGGTGCGCGCGGACCGGGAGCGGCTCCTCCAGGTCTTCTCCAACCTGATCGGCAACGCCCTGAAGTTCACCCCCCCGGGAGGGCGGGTGACGCTCGGTGCCAGATGCGAGGGGCCGGTGGTGCGCTTCTGGGTGAGCGATACCGGCCCGGGGATTCCTCCCGAGGCCCTCGAGCACCTCTTCGACCGCTTCTGGCAGATGCGGCATGGAGACCGCCGCGGAGCCGGGCTCGGGCTGTCCATCGCCAAGGGGCTCGTCGAGGCACACGGGGGCCGCATCTGGGTGGAGAGCGAGCCCGGCCGGGGAAGCACCTTCTGCTTCGTCGTGCCCGTGGCGCACGAGGCTCCCGCCCCCATGCCCCTTGAACCGGAGCAACACGCATGAGTCCCTCGCGCATCTGATTGAAATGTTACACTGAGTGCCCCATGACGGCTGACTCCCCCGAACTACGGGCCCTTCTTCGGACGAAGAGGAGGAACTGCTTCGTCTGCGCGGCCCTTCTGCTCGTGGGATGGGTCGCCCATGGCCTGGTGTCGGGGACCTTCCGCCAGGAGATCACACTGACCCTCGTCGGGTGGAGCGCGGGCTTCGGGGTGATCGGAACGGTGTTCGGGGGTGGGTGGATCCCCGTGAGGTGGGTGGGAGCATTGACGGGGTTCATCAGCCTCGTGGGGGCGACGGCCCTCATCCACCTGACCGGAGGGCCGCACAGCCCCTACTTCCCGATGCTCGGCGCCCTGCCGCTCGTCGTTGCCGTCACCACCCCGGACAGCCGCGTGCTCACGGTGCTGACCCTCGGAGGCGTGATGGCGATGGTGGTGGCGCTGGACCTGATGGCTGGTATCGCGCCGCGGGAGATGATGCTGCAGGTGTCGGGCTTCGGAATGATCGGAACGGTGGCCCTCTTCGGGGTGCAGTCGTACCAGCGCATGCGGGACGCGGAGAAGGCGGCGCAGCAGCAGATGCTGGTGGCGCTGGAGCAGCTCGCGGAGAGCGAGCGGCTGCGCAGACGCGCCGAGGCGGAGCGCGCCGAGGTGGAGCGCCTGGTGCTGGTGGGACAGCTGGCCGCCGGGGTGGCCCACGAGGTGAACAACCCGCTGGCCTTCGTGAAGTCCAACCTGTGCTTCATCCAGCAGGAGCTGATGGACGAGGACGGACCGCTGGACCGCGCGGAGCTGCGCGACGTGCTCGCCGAGACGCAGGATGGAGTGCTTCGCATCCAGCAGATCGTCCGGGACCTGAGGCGCTTCTCGCGCGAGGGCAACGGCGGCGAGGCGGAGGGGCGGCCGGAGGAGGCGATCCAGGAGGCGCAGCGGCTGGCCTCGGTGCGCCTGCGCAGCCTGGGCGAGGTGGTGCTGGAGATTCCACCGGAGCTGCCGGGGGTGCGGCTGGGGCAGCGGCAGCTGGTGCAGGTGTTGGTGAACCTGTTGCTGAACGCGGCGGACGCGGTGGAGGTGGCGGTGCCCGCGCGCCGGGCCCACATCCTGATGAAGGCGCGACAGGTGGAGAGCGGGGTGCGGTTGGAGGTGGAGGACAACGGCCCGGGGCTGGCTCCGGAGGTGTTGCCGCGAGTCTTCGAGCCCTTCTTCACCACCAAGCAGCCCGGGGACGGGACGGGGCTGGGACTGGCCCTGTGCCGCGAGTACGTGTCGCGGGTGGGGGGCTCACTCGTGGCGGAGAACCGCTCCGAGGGGGGCGCCCGCTTCGTCCTGGTCCTGCCCGCGGTGCCGCGGAGCACCCCGGCGGCAGCCTGAGGGAACGGCCGGGCGGCTGTACGGGAAGCGGGCCCCGGTGTGACTTCGGGTGCGTCCGGGCGCTGACGGGCCTTGTGGAAGACCCGAGGGCTTGAGCATTCTCCGGCCACCATGGGACGCATCTTCGAAACCCGCAAGACCACGATGTTCGCCCGCTGGAACAAGATGGCGAAGCTGTTCACGCGGATCAGCAAGGACATCGCCATCGCAGTGAAGGCTGGCGGCCCCAGCCCGGACAACAACCCGGCCCTCCGCCGGGCGCTCCAGAACGCCCGCCTGGGCAACATGCCCAAGGACAAGGTCGAGGCCGCCATCAAGCGCGCCAGCGGCCAGGACGCCAAGGACTACGAGGTCGTCCTCTACGAGGGCTACGGGCCGCACGGCATCGCCGTCCTCGTGGAGACCGCGACCGACAACGTGGTGCGCACCGTGGCCAACGTCCGCATGCACTTCAAGGACAACGGCGGCAACATGGGCACCACCGGCAGCGTCGCCTACCTCTTCCAGCGCATGGGCGTCTTCCGGCTCGCTCCCGAGGGGTTGGACCTCGAGGCGCTCGAGTTGGATCTCATCGACCACGGCCTGCAGGAGATGGGCGAAGGGACCGGCGAGAAGGGCGAGAAGCAGATCATCATCCGCTGCGCCTTCAACGACTTCGGTCAGCTCCAGGCGGCCATCGAGGCCCGGGGGCTCACGCCCCTCTCCTCGGAGTCCGAGTACATCGCCCAGAACCTCATCGAGCTACCCGAGGACAAGGCGAACGAGGTGCTCGCGCTCGTGGACGCGCTGGAACAGGACGAGGACGTCCAGCGCGTCTTCCACAACCTGGCGTGACTCAGTGCCCGCTGCCCCCGGTGCTGGAACCCGGGGGCGGCGTCACCTCGCGCGGCGTGGGCTTCACATTGGGAGGCGCGGGGAAGCTGATGGGCTGGTAGTCCGGCTGACGCACGGCGAGCTGTCCCTGCCGGGCCAGGTCCATGGCGATGCCCAGGATGCGCGCGGCCTCCTCGGGCGCGTGGAAGCCCATGGAGTTCTCCGCCTCCACGAAGTCCACCATGAACTGGGCGCGGCGTTGCAGGTCCATCGCCGTCTTCAGGTCCGCGTCCGTCTTGCCCGCCGCGCGCGCGGCCTTCATGTCACCGATGAGCGCCACCATCGCGTCCAGCGCCCGGTTGCGCAGCTCGAAGGTGCGGTCCTGGATGGTGTTCACCCGCTGCGTCAGCTCCTCCTCCGTCCAGTTGTGGCACGTCTGGCAGGCGCGGTTCACGTTGAGCAGCGGGCTGCGCACGTGGTGGTCCGAAATCTTCAGCGCGCCCTCGCGCTTGTAGGGCATGTGGCAGTCCGCGCACGAGACACCCGAGCGCGCGTGGATGCCCTGGTTGTACATCTCGAACTCGGGGTGCTGCGCCTTGAGCACCGGCGCGCCCGTCTCCGCGTGCGTCCAGTCCTTGTGCGGGTTCTCGTCGTAGTACGAGAGGATGTTCTCGATCTTGATGCCCTTGGACCAGGGATAGGTCAGCCGCTTTTCCGGGCCCTTGAAGTAGTACTCGACGTGGCACTGGCCGCACACGTACGTGCGCATCTCCTGGCGGGTGGCCATCGTGTTCACGTCGTAGTTCTGCACGCCCTGGCTGGCCTTGAGCGCGCGGATGCCCTCGAGGAAGCCCGGCCGCGTCACCCGCAGCTGCATCGTGCCCGGGTCATGGCAGTCGATGCACGCCACCGGGTGCTCCACCAGCTTGCGCGCCTCCATGTAGGGCATGTGGTTCATCTGCTCGAAGCCCTTGATGAGGTCTCCCCCGCCCAGCTTCTTGTAGGGCACGTACACCGAGGCGTGACAGTGCATGCACGTGCCCGGCTGCTTCGTCACCACCTGCCGCTCGGTGAAGGTCTGGTCGTCCAGCATGTACGCGTGGCCGCGCTCCTCGCGGAAGTCCACCGCGAAGGCATAACCCGCCCAGAAGGTCTTCAGGCGCGGGTCCTCCTCCAGGCGCGACTGGGCCGTCACCTCGCGCGGGTCGTTGGCGGTGGGCGCGCGCGGCACGCCGTCACTGCCGCCGTACTTCGTGCGCGCCATGTCCACCGTGCGCTTGTAGTCGTCGTATTGCAGGGGGAAGTTCTTGCCCCAGACGGCGGGATCCACCGTCTCGTCGTTGAGCTCGACGACCCGGTAGAAGGGATTCCGGGACTCCTGCTTGCGCTCCATGATGTTCACCGCGAGCGCGGCGGCGCCAGCGGCGGCGCCAGCGGCGAGCACCATGGCGGCGACGAGGAGAGCGATTCTGCGGCGAGTGCGAGAAGCTTCCATACGGTTCGGATCCAGGAGAGGTCAGGGAGCGTGTCCGACGTCGTTGTGACAGCGGATGCAGGAGATGGAGCCGTCATCACCCTCGGCTCTCGTGGAGGCCGCGTGCGCGTCGATGGCCTGCACGATGGGCTGGTGGCACGAGCGGCAGCGCTGCTCGGTGATGTCCCGGTTGTGCGGGGTGATTTGGATGGGCTCGTGGAAGTCGCCGGAGGTGAAGGCCACCGAGTGGTGCCAGCCATTGCGCGCCTTCGCGACGTACTTGCCGACGAAGCTGGGAGGCGTGTGGCAATCATTGCAGACGGCCACGGCATGGTGGCTGGACTTGCTCCACCCGGCGTACTGGTCCTGCATGATGTGACAGTTGGCGCACGCCGCCGGGTTGTCCGTCATGTAGGAGCCGCCCTTCGCGTAGGCGAAGGTGAAGCCGCCGATTCCGGCCGCCACCCCGATGACGACGCTCGCGCCCAGGCTGAGCCAGGCGAAGAGCGAGGGCCCTCGGCGCCTGGGCTGGCTCTGTCCAGATTCGGGCTGGGCGCCCTTCGTCTCCACGCGAAAAAGCCTCCATCAAGGGTGGCAAGCAAGCTGGGCATCACGTTCCCATGAGGCCACCCCTGGCGAGGTAAAAAGAATGCCCATGCCAGGGCGGTACACGCCTGGATGGAGAAGGAGCCGCGAGAATCCACGGCCCGACACTCCCGGTCAGTCCTTCTGGCGCACGTAGATGTCCACGTAGGACAGGTTCCACACGACGTCGACCACGGCCGGGTACTTCTCCCCCACCTCCACGTCCGCTTCCGCGATGGAGGTGTTGAGCGCGTACCCGCCGCAGCGCTTGCCGCCCGCGGCGCTCCCGTCCAGGCTGAAGGTCAGGCGGTACCAGCCCGCCGCGCTGACGTGCGAAGGCAACACGGCGCGCCACAGCTCCCAGTCGTACCGGAAGAGCGCCTTGCCACGCACATCCACCACGGAGGACAGGCCCCTGGCCCGGCCCTGGTCACCCTTTTCCCAGACCGCGCTGTTGACGAGCGTGTACGCCGCGCCATTCCACTCTCCCGTGGCGGCGTTCCACTGGAAACGCTCCTCCCGCGGCCGTGAGGCCGAGTCGGAGGGCTCCAGCTTCTGGATGGTGAGCCGCGCGCACGGCGTCACCACCGTGGCGTCCCCGGTCTCGGAGAGCGAGGGGATGGCCGGGTCCGTGTCCGACGCCACCACGCCCTGCATCTCCCGGGCTCCCTGACCATGGAGATGGAGCATCTCGTAGGCCGGCAAGGGCTCGGCGAGCGGGGTGTAGAGCGTCGTCTCCACGCGGATGGCGGACGCGGTGCTCCAGGTGGTGTTCTCGAGCGCGTCGCTCCAGTCCACCTCGGACGCGCCCACGATGGCGCCCGGCGTCCCATTCAAGACGCCCGCCTGCCAGTGCCCACCCTGGTCCTGGGGGTACACGCGCCACACGTCCACGCCTGGCGGAGGCGTGCAGGTGCTCGGGGCGCAGACCACCGGGGTGTCGCCCTGCGTCCAGCCGTACCACCAGTGGCCCTCGAGGCGGGGGGCCGTCAGCCCCGCTCGCAGCGACAAGCCAGCGCCTTCCGGCAGCACCACCGGATAGGACAGGTTGTGGCTGTCCGCCCACGCGCCCGCGGGAAGACACACCGCTCCCGCGAGCAACCACGTCCTGGTGGCCCGACACACGACTCCCCTCTTCATGAGAGCGCCTCCTCCGCCTGTCGCCATCCGCCGCCGGCTGGGGTGCTCTGGCGGCATCGAGATGCGCAACGAGTTGGGGATGAGGCGTCGCGGCTTCAAGTGCCCGCACGGGCAGCGTGCCGGGCCGCGAACGGGCAGTGTCTGGCAGCACACCTCGACTCAGCAGGGGTGTGCCTCGTGCGAAGCCCAGCAACACCTCACGGCCGCGGCTGGCTGGGGACTCCCGCCGCGGTGCTCCAAGGACTGCTCGGCGAGCGACAGGAGCTGGCTCCTGTCCTGGCGTGTACCGTTGGAGCCCGGTACCCGCTGCTGGCGGGGTTTCCGCGCGGCTGACCGCGAGGCCCGCGATGAGCGTCCCCCTGATACGGGCGGAACGCGGGTTGGGCACCACCTGCTCCCGCCCCAGCGCGGGGTGCGGGGAAGGGGTGCCCCGTCCGGAGTCACCGGCGGTGTCGTGCCGGTGCGGGACGCTGTCCTCCAACTGGAGGGCAAGAGAATCCAGAGAGTCTTCCAGCTGGCCGCATCCGGAAGCCGACACGACGAGCAGCAGCGACGCCAGCAGGACACCTGCCCCGCCGGGACGCACGACCGCTCCCGCTCTGTCGGCTCCTCGTCTCATGCGCTTCGTCCGGTGCTACTCGATGACCAGCAGATTCCCTCATGTGTTACCGCGACTCCGGGGAAGCGCAATTCTTCGACTCGACAAGTGCCAGGAACCGGGGCACCCGCTACCCTCCGCATCGCCTCGCTACATCCCACAACCGGAGGAATCGAACATGGACGTCCAGGCAGCGGTGGCCATCGGACCGGGCAAGCCCCTGAGCATCGAGACGGTGCACCTCGAAGGACCCAAGGCAGGTGAAGTGCTCGTCGAGCTGAAGGCCACGGGCATCTGCCACACCGACGCGTACACGCTGTCGGGCAAGGACCCCGAGGGCCTCTTCCCCTCCATCCTCGGCCACGAGGGCGCGGGCATCATCGTGGACACGGGCCCCGGCGTCACCTCGGTGAAGAAGGGCGACCACGTCATCCCGCTCTACACGCCCGAGTGCCGCCAGTGTAAGTCCTGCCTGTCGCGCAAGACGAACCTCTGTACGGCCATCCGCGCCACGCAGGGCAAGGGCCTCATGCCGGACGGCACCAGCCGCTTCCGGCTCGGCAAGGAGCCCGTCTTCCACTACATGGGGACGTCCACCTTCTCGCGCTACACGGTGCTGCCGGAGATCGCCGTGGCGAAGATCCGCGAGGACGCGCCCTTCGACAAGGTCTGCTACATCGGCTGCGGGGTGACCACGGGCATCGGCGCCGTCGTCTACACCGCGAAGGTGGAGGCCGGCGCCCGCGTGGTCGTCTTCGGCCTGGGCGGCATCGGCCTCAACGTGGTGCAGGCCTGCCGCATGGTGGGCGCGGATCAGATCGTCGGCGTGGACCTCAACCCCAACCGGCGCGCCATGGCCGAGAAGTTCGGCCTCACCCACTTCGTCAACCCGGCCGAGGTGGGCGCGGACCTGGTGCCCTACCTCGTCAACCTCACCCAGGGCGGCGCCGACTACAGCTTCGAGTGCATCGGCAACGTGAACACCATGCGCCAGGCGCTCGAGTGCTGCCACCGCGGCTGGGGCGAGAGCATCATCATCGGCGTGGCCGCCGCCGGTGAGGAGATCCGCACCCGTCCCTTCCAGCTCGTCACCGGGCGCGTGTGGAAGGGCAGCGCCTTCGGCGGAGCCCGCGGCCGCACGGACGTGCCCCGCATCGTCGACTGGTACATGGAGGGGAAGATCAACGTGGATGACCTCGTCACCCATACCCTCCCCCTGGAGCGCATCAACGAGGGCTTCGACCTGATGCACCGGGGCGAGTCCATCCGCACGGTGGTGAAGTACTGATGGCCACGCCGACCCTCCGGCTCGCCACCGAGCACCGCTGCTTCGGAGGCACCGTCGCCTACTACCGCCACGACTCGGACGTGTGCGGCGGCGAGATGCGCTTCTCCGTCTTCGTGCCCCCGCAGGCGAAGGCGGGCAAGGTGCCCGTCCTCTATTACCTCTCGGGCCTCACCTGCACGGAGGAGACCTTCCAGATCAAGGCGGGCGCGCATCGGCTCGCCGCCGAGCTGGGAGTGATGCTCGTGGTGCCCGACACCAGCCCGCGCGACACCGGCATCCCCAACGAGAACGCCGACTGGGAGGTGGGCACCGCCGCCGGCTTCTACCTGGACGCCACCCAGGCCCCCTGGGCGCCGCGCTTCCGCATGTTCAGCTACGTCACCCGCGAGCTGCCCGAGCTCGTGGGCAGGAGCTTCCCGGCTCGCATGGACAGGGAGGGCATCTTCGGCCACTCCATGGGAGGCCATGGCGCCCTCGTCTGCGCCCTGCGCCAACCGGGCCGCTACCGCTCCGTCTCCGCCTTCGCCCCCATCAGCGCCCCCCTGCGCTGCCCCTGGGGACAGAAGGCCTTCCGTACCTATCTGGGGGCGGATGCGGACGCCGGACGGGCCTGGGACACCACGGAGCTGCTGCGCTCCGGCGCGCGCCTCCCGCCGCTGCTGGTGGATCAGGGCACGAGCGACAAGTTCCTCGTGGAGCAGCTCAAACCCGAGCTCCTCCGCGAGGCCTGCGAGCAGTCGGGGCAGCCCCTGACACTCCGGTTCCAGGACGGCTACGACCACGGCTACTACTTCGTCTCGACCTTCATGGAGGACCACCTCCGGCACCACGCGGCGGCGCTAACCGCCTGAAATGAGAGGAGGCCCGTGCCCGCTCGTCGCACGGGCCTCCCTCGCGGCGCTCGTGTGCCTGGAAGGACCTCCGCGAGGCGGAAGAACTCCGACTGGAAGGAGGGCTGACAGGGGAGCACGCCGGGAAGTGGGAAGGGTTCTCATTTGTCCGTGGGGGCCCAACCGGAACGAAAGGACCGAGATTGAAGCGTTCGCTGAGACTTGCCCCCTTCGCCCTGCTGCTGCCCACCCTTGCCTCTGCTTCCGTCGTCTGGAAGGGAGATTTCGAGACCGGAAACCTCTCGCAATGGGACCGCGAGCAGAGTGTCGCCTCGAATCGCCTGCTGGTGGTCAACTCGCCGGTGCGAGAGGGCCGCTACGCGCTGAAGGTCACCGTTCACCAGGGCGATGACCCCATCAACGCCAGCGGCAACCGCAACGAGCTGCTGTACCTGGATAGAGCGGCGCCCGGCACCGAGTACTTCTACAAGTGGAGCACGCTCTTCCCCAAGAGCTTCCCCCGCTCTTCGAAGTGGGCGCTCTTCACCCAGTGGCACCACGACGGAAACGGCGGCTCTCCACCGCTCGAGTTCTACGTGGTGGATGACCAGATCAATCTGCGCATGGGTGGCCAGAATGGGAAGATCGTCTGGCGGGCCCCTGTACAACGCGAGCACTGGAACGATTTCATCCTGCACGTGAAGTGGTCCCCCGACGCGAACACCGGCTTCGTCGAGCTGTACCACGACGGCAAGGTCGTCCTGCCGAAGACGAAGGTGGCCACCCAGTACTCGGGCCAGCGCAACTACCTCAAGATGGGCCTGTACCGCGATTCCTCCATCGCGCCGACGGGCATCGTCTTCCACGACGGCTTCGCCATGGCCACCACTCTGGCGGACGTGCTGCCCGCGCCCGTCGTCGACGCGACGCCCAACCCCCCCACCCCCGCGCCCCCGAGCACCAATGCTCCCGGCTCCGTGTCCGGACCCTCGTCCGATGCGGGCTCCCCCCCCACGGCCGATGTGCCCCGGGATTCCGATCCCATCTCCCAGACCCCTCCGGGCTCCGATGATTCTCCGGGCTCCGACGGCATCGTCCCGGGAGATCCGACGACGCTCGGCACGGGCATGCCTCCCGCGGGCTGCGGTGCCTCCTCGACCGGCGGCGCGCCCCTGCTCACCGTCGTTGGCCTGACCGTGCTCGCCCTGCTCGGCCGGCGCAAGCTGGTGCCCGCCCGCGCACCGCGCTCGCCGCGGCGCTGAACCAGCACGTGGGGTCTGGAACCCCCACGGTCCGCTGTGGGCTCTCCCCTCCCGCCATGGGTGCTGGCGGGGAGAGCCCCGCCCATGTTCCGCTCGCGCTTCGGGTCTGACCAGGGCTAGACGAGCGGCCTCATGCGGTACTTGGGACTGTTGTTGTGCGGCTTGCTGACCGCTTGCGCGGGACCGGGCTCTTCCCAGAAGGAGCCGGGCACGGTCCGGGAGTGCGAAATCGGAGGAACGGGCGGCTCCACCCAGCTCGAAGCACCGGCCTCCGAGGGCATCCGCGTCTTCAACGGACGTGACGTCGTCCAGAAACTCCTCCTGCTGGAGAAGCCAGGGGACATCGCGGCCTGGTGGGCCTCGGAGCCCAGGGCCCATCCCGTCCAGTGGTTCCACCCGCTCTCACGTTGGGAGCGCGAGTATGCCGAGGCCATGGCATCTCCGACCGTTCCCGCGCCCTTGCGCATGCGGCCACCGGTCGAGCCCGGAAACCTGTCCGCCGAGGAAGCACGAGAAGCGGAACAGCTCATGGGCACGGGCGCGGTAGCCGTGGAGAGGTACGCCCACTTCGAGAACAGACGGAGGATTGTCGCCCACTACGTGTTGACGCATCCCGCCACCCTCCGGCTCCAACTGGGCCTGTATGGGTTGGCCAGGGACTCCAACCCGCTCCACTTCGCACTGGAGCGGGGCTGGCAGGTGGGCCGCGGCAAGGAGATGTTCACGAAGCAGGACGCCTCCCGGCTCGGTGCCGCGGCGGAGTTCCTCTCGGCGCTGGCGGTCGGGGTGGCGGTGGAGAAGGCGTTGGGACTGGCCCATCCGCCCACCGGAAGAGGTGGTTCCACCCCCTATCTGACACCCGAGGTGGAGAGAGCCTTCGTCGAGACGGTCCGCCTGCGCGCCGCCCACATGGTCGAGATGCTTTCGAACAATGAGCGCGGGCCCGTCCTGACGGGCGTTCTCGATACGCGGACTGGGAGGACGTTCTTTGGAACCAACCACGAGAACCCTCCCGCCAACCTTCATCCGCTTCTCACGAAGAGCCTCACGGCCTATCGCGCCGCAACGGGCGGTGTCACACCGCCGCGAGCGGGAGTGCCAGGCGCACACTCCGAGATCGTCGCATTGAACAAGGCCCTGTATGAACGGGAAGCGATGATGGGCCGCCCGGTAGAACCCCAGGAGCTCTCCTCGTTCGTCCTCCACAACCGCTCTCTTCGAGGCACGACCCGGGTCGAGGGGATTCCCCCGCCCTGCCCCAACTGCGAAGCAATCCTCCCCTCGCAAATCAGGCTTCTGCCATGACAGACATTCCTCGCGTCCACTTCGATGAGCTCGAGCTCGTGGTCCGTGATGGGTACTACTTGTACTGGAAGGGCCAGCCCTTCACGGGCTTTGCCGTCGAGTTCTTCCCGGACGGTACCCTCCAGAGCGAGGTGCACCATGTCGACGGGATCGAGAATGGACCCAAACGCGAATGGTTCCCCTCGGGGAAGCTCATGGAAGAAGCGAACCTCTGGAACGGAGGTCTCCACGGATATGAGCGTGTCTGGGACGAGCAGGGGCGCCTCCGCTCCGAAAGGAGGGGTGAGTTCGGGATCCCCATCACCGAGAAGCGGTGGGATGAACACGGCGGGTTGATGAAGGACTGGCACATCACCCCCACCGACAGCCTGTATGAGCAGTGGCAACTCCGCCGGAAGACCTACGGCCAGTCCGCCCCTCCCATCTGAGGGCCCCAATCGACCCGGGGGAGGAAACTTCTTTGTGGCTCCTACGAAAATAGGACCAGGTTTCCCCAATTCTCGAACAGCGAGTCCCCCCCATGGTCGCTATCGCCCGTTCCACCGCCCTCGCCCCCCGAGTCGCCGCGAGCTCCGCCCCCCCCACGCTCCGGTTGGATTCTCGCGGGCCCTCCGTCGTCACCCTCCAGAAGAAGCTGAAGGCCGCGGGCTTCGACCCCGGCGCCGCCGATGGAGCCTTCGGCCCGAAGACGCTCGCCGCCGTGAAGGCCTTCCAGAAGTCCCGCGGCCTCGCCGCCGATGGTGTCGTGGGCCCCAAGACGTGGAACGCCCTCAACAAGGCCACCGCCCCCAAGCCGCCTCCCCCCGCATCCTCGGGCGGCTCCGGACCCACGCTGCGCCATGGCGCCCGGGGCGAGCCCGTGCGCGCCCTGCAGAACCGCCTCAACGCGCTCGGCTTCAACGCGGGCGGCGCCGACGGCGTCTTCGGTGACAAGACGCTCGCCGCCGTGAAGGCCTTCCAGAAGTCCCGCGGCCTCACCGCCGATGGCGTCGTGGGCCCCAAGACGTGGGACAAGCTCGGCATCAAGGTGCAGGGCCCCACCACCCCCGCCCCCGGCGGCGGCCGCACCGTCACCGGCTACGTCAACGGCGTGCCCCGGAAGATCACCCTCTCCTCCATCCCCAACGGCAAGGAGATGCGCTCGGACGCCGCGGCCGCCTTCAACCGCATGCACGCCGCCGCCCGCGCCGCCGGCATCAACCTGCACGTCAACAGCGGCTTCCGCTCCATGGAGGAGCAGCGCATCCTCTATCAGAAGTACCTCAACGGCACCGGCAACCTCGCCGCCAAGCCCGGCTACTCCAACCACCAGGGCGGCATCGCCGTGGACATCAACGTCGGCGCCACCAGCTCCGCCACCTACCGGTGGCTGGCCAACAACGCGAGCCGCTTCGGCTTCGCCCGCACCGTGCCCTCCGAGCCCTGGCACTGGGAGTACCGGCCCTGAGGGAGGGACCCGCGGCGGGAGGGGAGGGACTCCTCCACCCACCCGCCGCGTGCGATCACCCGTCTACTGCTGCCACTGATAGGCGCGCACCCAGTCGACCTCGAACACCTGCGGCGTCCGGCCGATGAGGTCCGCCGTGGACTGCGGCACCCCGTGGTACGGCTGGCTGGCCCCGTTGACGCCAGCCGGGTAGTCGCCACCAACCGCCAGGTTCAGGATGATGAACATGGGCTTGTCATACACCCAGTTTCCGTACCGGGTGACTTCCGACTTCAGCGTGGTCTTCACCAGGACGCCGTCGATGAACCACTTGATGTCGTTGGGCGAGTACTCGGTGCGGTACGTGTGCCAGTTGGCGACCGAGGAGTTCGGGTAGAAGCGGCCGTTGATGGGCGTGTTGCCCGAGTAACCCGGGCCATGCAGGGCGCCCGAGATCCAATCGGCGTAGCCGACGTTCTCCATGATGTCGAGCTCGCCGCACGCCGGCCAACCCACCCCCGGCTGGTTGATGTCGTTGCCCAGCAGCCAGAACGCCGGCCACAGGCCAGGGCCCACGGGCATCTTGAGCCGCGCCTCGATGGCGCCGTGGCGGAACTCCTGCTTGCCCGCGCTCTCCAGACGGCCCGAGGTGAACGGGTAGCCGTTGTTCCACTCGCGGCGGGCGATGAGCTTCAGCGTGCCGTTGCTCACCTGCACGTTGTTGGGCGAGGTCGTGTACTGCTGCTGCTCGTTGTTGACGTGGATGTTGGTGATGTAGCTCCAGTTCGCCGCGTTCACGCTGGTGCCGTCGAACTCGTCGCTCCAGATCTGCTTCCAGCCACCACCCCCACCGCCGGAGATCTGGACGGAGAAGGACTCCCAGCAGCCAGCGCTGGCACGGTCCGCGTACAGGGGCGCGTTCGCGCCGCGGTTCGAATCCGTCGACACGTACTTGCCGGTGCTCCTGGCGATCAGCCCGATGGTGCCGTTGCCGAAGTCGACCCACTGGAACCGCTCCCAGTCGCCGATGGAGGTCCGGTCGGCGACGAGCTGGCCGCCGAGGTTCGTGTCGGCCGACACGTACTTGCCGGTCTCGCTCACGCGCAGCGCGATGGTGCCGCTACCGGCATCGACGATCTGGAACAGCTCCCAGCCCGCCGCCGCCGCGCGGTCCGCCACCAGCGGGGCCGTCGCCCCGAGGTTCCCATCCGCCGAGACGAACTTCCCGTTCAGACAGGCCTTCAGCGAGATCGTCTGCCCGATGGGGGCCGCCAGCGACTGCGTCACCTCCGCCGCCGCTTCCGGAGCGGGCGCCGCGTCGTGCGAGCACGCGGGCGCGCCCAGCAGCAGGCCGCCCATTCCAGCCATCAACAACCAACGGCTTCCGATCGCCTTCTTGAAGTTCAAATCCATACGACGTTCCTTTCACCGGTAACCGGGATTCACTGCTTGACGAGCTCGAATTGATCGAAGGCCGCCCAGTTCTGGGCCTGGGCATCGCTGTAGACGCCCACCTCGATGTAGCCGGAGGTGACCTGGATGCTGTTGATGGTGTACTTCGTCCAGCCCGAGACGACGCCCGAGCCGATCTCCGCGGTCACCTCCGCCGAGCCATGGCTCTTCGCGTACAGGCGCAGCACCCGCTGGCCACCGCTGGAGCGAACCCAGACACTGGCCCGGTAGGTGCCGTTCGCCACGTTCAATCCCTGACCGGTGATCTGCTGATAGGCCGAGGGCGCGTAGTGGGTGAGCTTGTAATTGCCCGTGTACGGGTAGTCCGTGTCCACCTTGTGCGCCAGCTCGCCGCTGTGCCACTCGGCGTTCCAGCCGGTGAGGGTTCCGTCGGCCTCGAGCCCGGGGTTGGCGAGCAGGTTCGGCGCCGTGCCGGAGCTCTCGCGCAGCCACGTATAGGTGCCCACGGTCTTCGCCGGCAGCGTGGCGAGCAGCTCCCAGCCCTCGGAAGAGAGCTTGAACCTCTGGCTCGAGGCGGTCTGGTTGATGACGACGGACACGACGGTGTTGTCCGGGTTGAGGAAGGACACGTTCGTCACCGTGCTGGCCGAGCCGTAGCTGCTGGAGATGCGCTTCGCGCCCGGCTTCACGTACTTGGAGTACTGGGCGATCAGGTAGTACTCGGGGAGCGCCCAGTACGTGTCATGGGTGGAGGCGCTCTGGATGAGCATCGTGGGGCCGGGCGTTCCGGTCCATTTCTCGGGCTGGATGTTGCTGTCCAGCATCGTCACCCAGGCGTTGTAGCCAGCCGCCCAGTTGCGGAAGTACTGCGCCATCCGGTCCGCCCCGCTCGTCCCCCAGACCGAACGCTCGGTCAGGTAGATGTTCTTGCTCGGGTAGGCGTTGCGCACCTGCGTCATGATGCTGGGGTCACCCGCGTAGTCGTGGAAGGCCACGCCCTCCACCGCCGCGTTCGACGTGGCGTCGTCCAGGATGGTGGGGACGTAGGACCACGCCGAATCGAAGTTGTGGTCATACGCCCAGATGCGGGTGCTCAGGCCGTGAGCGTTCAGCTCGTTCTTCAGGGCGAGGATGAGCTGCTTCTCCTGCGCCGGATCCACGGACGCGCTGGGATAGTCCGGCGCCGTGTACAGGGGCTCGTTCTGGACCGTCAGCGCGTAGATGGGGATGCCCTGCGCCTGGTAGGCCTGGATGGCCTTGCGGTAGTACACCGCCAGGTTCGGGATGTATTGCGACAGCAGCTTGCCGCCGATCAGGCTGCCGTTGTCCTTCATCCAGGCGGGCGGGCTCCACGGGCTGGCGAAGATCTTCAGGTTCGGGTTGAGCGCCAGCGCCTGCTTGAGCGTGGAGACGATGTTGTAATCAATGTCCTTCTGGATGGAGAAGTACGTGAGGTTGGGATCCGTCTGCCCCGCCGGCCTGTCGTCGTACGTGTAGAACTGCCGGCTGGTGAAGTCCGAGGCACCGAAGGTGATGCGCAGCAGGTTGATGCCCGCCCCGGTGGAGGGATCCACCAGCCGCTTCAGCACCTCCGTGCGCTTCGCCAGCGACATGCGGGAGAGGTTGAAGACCGTCGACTCCTCCATCGACGTGCCGATGCCTAGCATGGTCTGGTGTTGCACCGTGGGGTCCACCGCCAGCGTCGTGGCCGCCGTGGTCGTCGGGCTCGTCAGGGCGATGTTGAGCTGCTGGCTCAGCGCGTAGGGAATGGACTGAGGACCTCCGAACCAGCTGCCGCTGCCCGGGTCCTTCTCGGAGCTCCAGATGACCTGCGCGCTCGGCGCGGCCGAGGTGACCGTCCCGGCGACGAGCACCCCGAGTGTCAGGGCGGACGTCGTCAGGCGCTTCCATGCCGCGAGCGAAGATGAATCGAGGGCCACGAGCCGGCTCCATTTTCGGGAATTCGAGAGCTTTCCCGGTTTAGGAGGGCTAGAGGCAAGAAGTCTTTTTTTCGGGTCAAAAAAACTATCCGCGAGCCGCCGGCTCGGAGGTGTGGCGCGCGCGCACCCGGGCCTCGGCCAGCAGGTTCGCCAGGTCCTCCTGCTTCATCGTCGCCTTCACCACCACCGCATCCGTGAGGCGGTAGAGGACGGTGGCCAGCTCCAGCAGCAGGGGACGCAGCCGCTTGCCGAGCAACACCGTGCAGGCCCCCGCGCCGTAACCCAGGAGGAACGGGGAGAAAGGAAGCTTCACGAGGACTCCTCCAGACGTTGGACAACGAAGGGTCCGACCTCCTGTAGGTGGAGCCGCCCCCCGCCCGGTGCAAGGTGTCTCGCCTGCCTGCCTACACCTGGGCACGGAGCACACCTTCTCCCTCCTCGTGCCCCCGGAAAAACCCGGGTTCTCCGGCGTGCCTGCCCGCCTGCCGGTCCCCTCCACTGGAAAGTTCCCCAGGCGCGCGTGCCCGGACGCATGGAAGTCGGGTCGTGTAGGGGAAACCCGCTGGGGTTGCGATAGATTGTGAACGTGCCGCGTTGTGTGACATGCGGGCAGCGTTGGGAGGGGACCCACGCGCACTGTCCCCGAGGAGCCACCCCCACCGACGCCCCGTCCGCGGGGCGCGAGAGGATGACTCCAGCCCTCGCCATTCCCGGCTACACGCTGGAGAGCGAGGTGGCGCGTGGCGGCTTCGGCATCCTCTACTCCGCGCGGCGCGAGAGCGACGGCCTGCACGTGGCCATCAAGGTGGCCCACCCCGAGGTGCCCCTGGCGCGCACCCAGCTGGCCCGCGAGACCGAGGTGTTGCGCATCATCGGCCCGCCCACCGTGCCCGCCGTGCACGGGACGGGCGTCCTGCCCGAGGGCGCGCCGTACCTCGTCATGCAGTTCATCGCGCACCCCACCCTGGCGCAGCGTCTGGCCCGGCTGTCCGGCCCCATGCCCGTGGCGGAGTACGCCTCGCGCGCCCAGGTGCTGCTGGACGCGCTCGCGGTGGTGCACGCCCGCGGCTTCCTCCACGGCGACCTCAAGCCGGAGAACGTCTTCCTCGACGACTCCGCGCGCGCCGCCGGCTTCTTCGACTTCGGTCTCTCGCGGCCCGTGAGCGCTCCCGCTCCCTCCTCCGCCGAGGAGCCCACGCCCCCCATCGGTGACTCCTTCGCGGGCACCGCCGAGTACATGTCCCCGGAGCAGTGCTCGGGCGACTCCGGCCTGGACGTGCGCTCGGACATCTACTCCCTGGGTGTCCTCTTCTACGAGATGCTCACCGGCCGGCCGCCCTTCTTCGGCACCCCGGCCGACGTCATCCACGCGCACCTGGCGCGCCGGCCCCTGCGCCCCTCGGAGCTGGCGCCCGTGCCCGCCGCGCTCGAGCAGGTGGTGCTGCGCTGTCTCACCAAGGAGCGCGCCCGCCGCTACGACACCGTGGACGCGCTGCGGCTCGCGCTCCAGGAGGCCCTGGCCAGCGCCCAGCCCTCCGCCGCCCCCCTCCCGCGCGCACAGGAGAAGGCTCCGCCGGCCGCGCCCGTGCGGCGCTCCGTCGCGGTGCTCTTCTTCCGCTCCGGTGCCAACCCCGTCACCGTGCAGAAGACGCTCGCCAGCTTCGGCGGGCAGATGGCCTTCCACGAGGGCACGCGCTTCGCCGGCGCCTTCGACCCGGACGTCGGGGAGAACCCCGTGCAGCGCGCCCGGCAGGCCGCCGAGGGCCTCGCCGCGCAGAACCTCGCGTCCGCCGCGCTGGTGGACGTGGCCTCGGTGATGGTGCAGCGCCGCCCCGGCGGCCCCGCGCGCTACCTCGGCCCCATCTTCGCCCGGAAGGATCGCTACCCCACGGACGATGACCCCTCCACCCTGCTGCTCACCACCGCGGCGGCGGAGGCGCTGCCGGAGCTCCCGTGCGAGCCGCTCTCGGGCCGCGAGGGCATCCTCCGGCGCGCGCCCACCGCCACCGGGCGCGAGGACGTCACCATCCTCCAGCACGGCAGCGCGGTGCTGGTGGGCCGCGGCAACGAGCTGGCCGAGCTGATGGAGAGCGCGGGCCTGGCGCTGGTGGAGGGCGCGCCCACGCTGGTGACGGTGCTGGGGGACCGGGGCCACGGCAAGACGCACCTGAGCGCCGCCCTCGCGCAGCAGCTCCAGGTGGCCCTGCCCCACACGCGCGTGGCCGCCTGGCGCGCCCGCGAGCCGGTGCAGGGTGACCCCGAGGGCACGTTGCGCATGGTGCTGCGCGGCGCGCTGTACGACTTCCGCGGCGAATCGGACCAGACGGGCTCCGAGGAGGAGGGCCGCGCCGCCTGCTTCGAGCTGCTGGGCTCCCAGCTGGCCACCGAGCTGTGGCCCGGCGTGGCCTCCACCCTGGGGTGGCTCGCCCCCGGTGCCGCCGAGTTGCAGAGCTGGGCCGCGGCACCTGGCGCCCTCCGCTCGCTGGCCATGCGCGCCGCGGGTGAGCTGCTGGCCGCGCGCGCCCGCCGCCAGCACCTGTGCCTCCTCCTCGACGACGCGCACCACGCCGAGGAGACGGCGCTGGACGCGCTGGAGTACGCCGCGCTCGCCGAGTCCCGCATCCCCCTCTGGGTGTGCGTGCTCGCGCGTCCGGGCTTCGAACGCCTGCGTCCCTCCTGGGGCACGCGCGCCGCCCGCCGCCACGTGATGCCCCTGGGGCCCCTGTCCCCTCCCAGCGCGATGGAGCTGTGCCGCACGCTGCTGCGCCCCGCGGAGAACATCCCCGCCGCCGCGCTCGAGCGCATCACCGAGCGGGCCCAGCACGTCCCCCTCTTCCTCGTGGAGCTGGTGCGGGGCCTCAAGCGCCTGGGGCTCGTGCGCCAGCGCGCCAGCGGCGGCAGCTGGTACCTCGCCACGGACGAGCTGGACCGCATGCCGGAGATGCAGCTGGTGGACTGGCTGGCGGACCGCGAGCTGGGCGCGCTGCCGGTGGAGCTGGCGGCGCATGCCCGGCTGTGCGCGCTGCTCGGCCCGGACTTCACCGCCGCCGAGGCCGAGGGCGTGGTGCACGCGCTGGAGGAGGACGGGGGCGCGGCGGACTTCCCGTTGGACCCCCGGCACGCCACGCGCCGGCTGTTGGACCTGGGCCTGCTGGTGTCGCACCGCCAGGAAGGCATCAGCTTCCGCAACGAGCTGCTGCGCGCCACGGTGGAGCGCGCGTTGCCCGAGGGAGACCGGGTGCGCATCCACCGCGCCGCCTTCCGCTTCTACCTGAGCGACGCCGGTGCCGCCGAGCGCCAGCGCCTGCCGCGCCTGGCCCTGCACGCCGCCGCCGCGGGCCTGCGCGACGAGGCCGCCGCCCTCTACATCGACCTGGCCGAGTCCGCGCGCGGCCGGCACGCGTACCTCGAGGCCGAGTCCACCTATACCCGCGCGCTGGAGCTGCTGGACGCCGAGGACTGGCGGCGCCGTCTCACCGTGCTCCGGGGACGCGGACTCATGCGCTACCGCGTGGGGCGCTACGAGGACTCGCTGGCGGACTTCGCCGCGGCGCGCGAGCTGGCGAAGCAGCTCGAGACCCTCAACGACGAGGTGGACCTGCTGCTGGACGAGGCCATGGCCTATGACTGGATCAACGACTACGGCCGCTCCGAGGAGCGGGTGTACGCGGCCCAGGAGCTGGCCTTCGCCAGGAACCTGAAGTCGCCGCTGCTCCAGGTCCGGCTGCTGCTGGGCCTGGGACGCGCGCAGTTCCGCAACGGCCAGTGGGAGGAGTGCTGCGAGCCCCTGCAGGAGGCGGCCGAGCGCGCGCGCAAGCTGGGTGACGCGGGGTACGAATCGCTGGTGGTGGCCCAGCTGCTGCTCGGCGTCATCCTGCCCAACCTGGGCCGCATCGACGAGGCGGAGCGCATCTTCGAGGAGGTCATCGCCGAGTGCACCGAGCGCGGAGACCGGCTGCACCTGGGCAGCGCCATCAACAACCGCCGCAACCTGTGGGTGGCGCGCAATGACTTCCAGGGCGCCATGCGGGACCAGGTGCGCTTCATGCACCTGGGGCGCGAGCTGGGCATGGTGGGCTGGGAGTACTTCGCCGAGCACAACATGGGCGAGCTGCTCTACCAGGCGGGAGACGCGGAGGCGGCGGCGCCCCACATCGCCCGCGCCATCGAGCTGGAGCGGCACCACCCGGAGATGGCGCCACGGCCCTGGGCGCTGCTGCTGCAGGCGCGTGCGCTGGCCTACCTCGGGCAGGACGAGCGGGCGCGCGAGCTGCTGACGGACATCCGCCAGACGCTCAAGCAGAGCGGCGCGGAGTTCAGCCCCTCGGAGGAGGTCATCTTCTCCGCCGTGGAGCTGGCCACGCGTGCCGCCACGCCCGAGGAGTGGGACGCGCTGCTGGCCCGCTCCGCCGAGTGCTCGGTGGAGCAGGAGCCGCTGGAGGTGCTGGAGCTGCGGGGGCTCGCCTGGCTGCGCAGGGGAGAGCGGACGGCGGCCGTGCGCATGCTGGAGGAGGCACTGCGCCGCGCCGACACCATCCCCAACGTCATGCGGGGACGGATCCAGCGCAGCCTGGAGCGGGCTCGCTTCAGCCCTGCCGCATGAGGCTCAACGCCGAGACGAGCACGCCCACGAGGGACTCGCCGACGATGGCGCCCGCGGCCGCGGACTGCACCGTCTGGGCGGTGGAGGGCCGCAGCCACCCCACGAGCGCGGCCAGCAGCGTGCCCAGGCAGAGCGTCACCACGTAGGAGACGGGCAGGAGGAAGCCAAGGCCCATGGCCGCCGCCGAGGGCAGCAGGCGCGCCAGCCGCCCGCGGGCCGCCGCCGACAACGCGACACCGAGGGCGAAGGCCACCCCGGTGGCCAGCGTGGAGGAGCGGGGCAGCCCCTCCAGCCCTCGCGAGGTGAGGAGCTCCGCCACGGCCTTGAACTGGCGCGCCGTGGGCACGGGCAGCGCCTGGGAGTCCAGCCCGTGCGCGGACACCAGCAGGTGGTAGGTGGGCAGGGCCACGGCGGCGCCCAGCAGCAGGCCGGAGAGCTGCACGAGGAGCTGCCGGGAGGCGCTCGTCCCCAGCAGGCGCCCGGCCTGGAGCGACCAGAGGCTGCCGCTGGCGTGCGAGGCGGCACCGGACACCACCGCGCCGGCCGAGACGTTGAGGCCCGGCAGCGGCGGCGCCAGCATGCCGAAGGCCCCCTGCGCGAACTGTCCCACGGGGCTGATGGGCGCGATGTCCGTCTGGCCCGTCGCGCGGGCACACACCGCGCACAACGGCAGGGCCAGCACCAGCGCCAGGAGGAAGTAGAGCGGGCTCAGCTGGAAGGCGAACCACCCCATGGCCCCGGTGAGGAGGATGGCCGGGAGCACCGCCCTCGCCACCCACTGGCTGGCCGTGGCCTCCCAGCCCTCACCGTACCGTCCCAGTCCCTTCAAGTCCGCGAGCACCGCCGGGAGGGCACGCACCTGGGAGGCGATGGACGTGGCCGCCGCGCCCACCATCAACCCCACGCCGGGCCAGAGCAGCCACGCGGAGAGGGACTCGCGCAGGGCGTCCGGGTTGGCCCCCGTCGCCATCCCCTCGCGCACCAGCCAGGGCGCCAGCCCCAACCACGCCACGAGCGAGCCCAGCAGGATGCTCAACCCCGCCTGGAGCCCCACCAGCACGCCGATGCCCAGCAGCATCGGGTTCCACGCCATGCCCAACAACAGGGTCTCCGGCCCCATCCCGCCCACCCGTGTCGTCGCGGGCAGCAGGGACATCGGGGGGACGAGCTGGCTCGAGTCCCTCAGCCAGGTGAGCACCCCGGAGAGGAGACCACTCGTCCATAGGCCACGCGCGCGCGCGGCATAGGCGGAGCCCGTGGAGTGCAGCGTGGAGATGAGCCGCGCGGCGGCCTCGCCGGTGGGGAACGGCAGGGCCTCGTCCTCGAGCAGGCGCCGCCGCAGCGAGAAGGCGAAGAGCACGCCGAGCGTCCCCAGGCCCACGCCCCACAGGGCCACGGCCCAGCCGGGCGGCTGCGTCCCCAGGAGCGTGAGCGCGGGCACGGCGCCCAGCAGCCCCGCGCTGGCGGGCATCGCGCCCACCGAGACGGCCGTCGTCTGGGCGAGGTTGGTCTCCAGCGGAGAGGGGGAATCGCTCCGCCGGGCGAGCACCGACAAGCCCCCGAAGGCCAGCAGCGAGGACAGCACGCACCCCGACTCCCAGAGGCCCGTCTTCAAGCCCGTGTAGACGTTGGTGACGGCCAGCACCGAGCCGATGAGGCCGCCCATCACCAGCGCGCGTACCGTCAGCTCACGCGGGGCCGGCGGCAGGGGGGAAGGCGTCCCGGAGACGGCATGCAGCGAGCGGGACGCGGACTCTTCCGGAAGGGGGGCGGGAGCCACCCCCGCGCGTCCCGCCGGCACCTTTCTCATCTCGCACCGCCGAGGGCGAGCGGCACGGGCGCGGACGGCGCGGACGCGGCGGCGTTCTGGGCCGAGCGGCCCACCAGCGCCCGGAGCTGGCGCAGGTCGAGCGGCTTGCTGAGCTTCGCGTTGGGCACCTCCTGCAGGAAGCTCAACGCGCGCGGGGTGAAGGCTCCACCGGTCATGAAGACGACCCGCTGCGCCTGGTCCGGCGCGAAGCGGTTGAGCTCGGCGTACAGGTCCATGCCCGTCATGCCCGGCATCATCACGTCACAGAGGATGAGGTCGAAGCGGCTGCCCCCATCCAGCATCTTGAGCGCGGCCCGGGCGCCGTTGACGGTGGCCACCTCGTGCTCGGGTGTCAGCGAGCGCTGGAGCGCCCGGGTCACATAGGGCTCGTCGTCCACCACCAGGATGCGCGCGCGTCCCACGGCGGGCACCGGCGCCGGCTCCACCCGCTTCTCCACCGGGACGCCCGCCACGCCCAGGTGCACCCGGAAGGTGCTCCCCTTGCCGAGCGTGCTCTCCACGGCGATGCGGCCTCCCATGGAGTCGATGATGCCATGGCAGATGGACAGCCCCAGCCCCGTGCCCTCGCCCACCGCCTTGGTGGTGAAGAAGGGGTCGAAGATGCGCGCCTGCACCTCCGGTGACATGCCGCTGCCCGTGTCCCGCACCTCCACCACCACATCGCCCGCGCTCCCCTCGCGGATGACGACGCGGATTTCGTGGTCCCTCGCGTCTCCCTCGGGGATGGCATGCGCCGCGTTGAGCAGCAGGTTGAGGAACACCTGACACAGGCGCGACTCGCTGCCCTGCACCGAGGGCACGGGCTCGAACTGCGTCACCAGCCGGGCCCGGTGCTTGATGACGTTGTCCGCCATCTTGCACGCCAGCTCCACCGCCTTGCTCACCTCCACCGGCCCCAGCCTGTCCTCCTGCTGGCCCCGGGCGAACGTCTTCAGGTCCCTCACGATGGAGGCGATGCGCTCGGCCCCCTCCACCGTCTCGCGCACCACCTGGTGCAACGGCTCCACGTCGTGCGCCACCGGCGAGCCCCTCAGCCGCTCCAGCCCCTCGGACACGAGGTGCAGGTTGACGAGCATGTAGGCCAGCGGGTTGTTGATTTCATGGGCCACGCCCGCGCCCAGCGTGCCCACCGAGGCCAGCCGGTCCGCCATCTGCAGCTTCGCCTGGAGCAGGCGGCGCTCGGTGGTGTCACGGTGCACCATGATGTGGGCGATGGTCCGCCCCTCCGCGTCCCGCAGCGGGGCCACCACGGACTCGCAGTAGCTCTGCGTGCCGTCGGTCCGCTTGAAGTCCATCTCGCCCGTCCACCGGCCGTCGCGCTCCAGCGCCGAGAGCACCTCCCCGGTGCGCTTGTCCTCCTCGCCCGGGTGCAGCAGCGAGAAGAGCGTCCGCCCGAGCGCCTCCGCCTTGCCCCGGCCGAACATCTTCTCCGCGCTCGCGTTCCAGTCGATGATGCGCCCGTTGCGGTCGGTGACCACCACGCCCTCGCACAGGCTCTCGAAGATGAGGGCCTGGCGGCGCAGCTCCTGTTCGGCCACCTTGCGCTCGGTGATGTCCATCACCGTGCCGGTAATCCGCACCGGGGTGCCCGTCTCGTCGCACAGCACGTCGCCCTTGCAGGACAACCACCGGCCGCGCGCCCCCGCCACCTCGATGCGGTACTCCACGTCCAGGTGCGTGCGCTGGGTGATGGCCGAGGACAGCCCCTCGCGCACGCGCGCCAGGTCTCCCGGGTGCACCACCTCGGACAGGTCCGTGGGCCGGCCCGACAGCGAGCCCACCGGCAGGTCCAGCAGCCGGTCCACCTGCTCGGACCACGTCACCGCGCCGGTGACGGCGTTCCAATCCCAGATGCCCACGCGCGCCGCGCTCAGCGCCTGGCGCAGCTGCTCCTCGCCCTGCTCCACCAGCTCGCGCATGGAGAAGCGCAGCACCGTCACGGTGCCGATCTGCACCCGGTCCCCCTCGTGCAGCTCCGCCGAGGCGATCCGCACCCCGTTGACGTAGGTGCCGTTGGTCGAGCCCAGGTCCGCCAGGTGGAAGCCCCCCTCGGCCGTCCGGGTGATGCGCGCGTGCCGGCGCGACACGCCATGGTCGTTGATCTGAAATCCCGCGTCCGCGCCTCGACCGAGCACGTGCTCCGCCGCCTCGAGGCGGAAGACCTTTCCGATCGCCGCGGGCGTCGTGGTGCTGGTGAGGATGAGGCACGCGCTCTCGGAGGACGGGAGCGGCTGCGCGGGCCCTCCACACATCGTGAGATCGTCCACCATCTTCATGGGCATGCTCTTCCCGAAGGCAGGAGTTCTTGAGTCATGAGAGTATCCAGCAGACTCGGGGTTCCCAGCACGCCACCTGGTCGTGGGTCCACGCGCTCATTCATCCGCCACTGGACACCCAGCCCTCGGAGGCTAGCCGAAGTGCCACCCTCTCGACAGAGCCCCCCCCCGGCTCGGAGCAGCTCCTGCCCTGGTGATAATCTTGAAGTGATGGCGGACACGGACAGCACCTTCCACATCCTCCCGCGCAACGAGCGGACTTCCCCCAAAGACGCCCCGGCCCGCGTGAAGCTCGCCCCGGGAGTGCTCGCCGGTGAGTACATGCTCAAGGCCGTGCTCGCCTCTGGCGGACATGGCGCGGTGTACGAAGCTGAACACCGCATCCTCGGCCGGCGCGCCGCGGTGAAGGTGCTGCACCCGCACCTGACCGATCAGGGTGAAATGTTGCAGCGCTTCGTGCGCGAGGCGCGGGTCGTCAATCAGATCCGCCACCCCAACATCGTCGACGTCTACGACTTCGGAATGCTGCCGGATGGCAGCCCCTACTATGTGATGGAGCTGCTGCCGGGACGCACGCTCGGCCAGCTCCTGCAGGAGCGGGGAAGGCTGTCACCGCAGCGGGCCCTGGCCTTCCTGGAGCCGGTGTGCGCCGCGCTGGAGGCGGCCCACCTGGCGGGCGTGGTGCACCGCGACCTCAAGGCGAGCAACGTGGCCGTGGTGTCCGAGGCGGACCCCCCCGTGGTGAAGCTGTTGGACTTCGGCATCGCCAAGTTCATCCACCCCGAGCCGGGGCAGGAGGGCCTGACGGTGGCGGGCCAGCGGCTGGGCACCTCGCAGGCCATGGCGCCCGAGCAGTTCCGCGGCGGCGCCATCGGCCCGGCCACGGACATCTACGCCCTGGGCGTGCTGCTGTACCAACTGCTGGTGGGCCACTACCCCTTCCAGTCCGAGGACCGGCTGGAGGTGGAGCGGATGCACCTGGAGGCCCCACCGCCCCGGCCGAGCACCGAGACGTCCGTGCCTCCAGCGGTGGACGCGGTGGTGTTGCGCTGCCTGGAGAAGGAGGCGGACCGGCGCTACCCGGACGTGGCCTCCTTCCGCGAGGCGCTGCGGGAGGCGGTGCAGCCCTCGTCCACCGAGCGGGTGACGGCCCTGGGCCGGAGCCTGCGCGCCTTCGCCCTCCACGCGGAGGTGGTGCTCGAGGAGGGCGCCGAGGACGACGAGGCCTACGTCACCGTCTCCGAGGTGCTGGATGCGCTGGAGCAGGACCTGCGCGCCGCGGGCTTCGTGCTCGCCGTGCAGACGGGCATGGCGCTGCTGGGCGTGCGGATGCTGGAGGAGCCCTCGCGCGCGGAGCCCTGGGAGTTGCTGGAGACGGCACGCGAGCTCCACCGGCGCGCCCGGGAGCGCGCGGCCGGGACACGCGTGAGCGTGCACGCCTGCGTCCACGTGGGCCAGGTGGATGCGCGGCGCGGCCCGGACGGCCTCGAGGTCACCGGCGGTCCCCTGGCGGACATCGCCGGCTGGGTGGTGCGCGACGCGAGCGGTCTCGGTGTCACCCCCTCGGCCACGCGCGCCTGCTCCCTGCCGCTGACGGGCTGACCGGACTCCTTCTTCCGCCTCACGGTGGACCTCTCACGTCTCCTCCATTGGACGTGAAAGGTCTTCCACTGCCCGACAACCCACCTGTTCCGATTCTCACTTTCGGGGAATCTGTTGTTTCAATCTGAACCGTTTAGACGGCTCTCCCGGGGGTGTCCTTTTTTTCATCTCTGACTGAGTTCACAATTGTGGCGTGGAGTTCAGATTGTCGGGGCCTTACTCCGAGCTGCTCCACCAGGGGGAGTTCCAAGCAGACAGAAATATCCCGCGACACCATTCCCAGGGGGGTGGCCCATGCTGTTGAAGACTTTCGAGTCTCGGCGCAGTGGTTGGGAGCTTCGTCCGGCGAGGTGGGGTTGGTTGGTGACATTCACACTGACCTGCGCCATCGGATGCGGACCGGCGGGAGGAGTCCCCGGGGAGGCGGAGGAGGAGCTGGGGAGCACCTCCCAGGAGGTGCTCGTGGACAACGGCCTGAGCCTCAATGGCCTGAGCCTCAACGGCCTGAGCCTCAACGGCCTGAGCCTCAATGGCCTGAGCCTCAACGGCCTGTCGACGAGCAGCTTCAACTCCTGGTTCCAGGCGGACCGGACGGTGCGCAACGAGGTCATGAAGTACGTGGTGGCCTGCGCGGTGCCGCTGGGCCAGAGCCGGACCTATACCGACTCGAGCACGTACACGACCTATACGTGGAACGGTTCGCTGGGGCTGGCCACGAGCTGGGCCAGTGGCAACGCGGCCACCACGACGGAGCTGCAGGTGGTGTCCGCCTGCATGGCGGCACATGCCAACAAGCACGGCATCCACGCCACCATCTCGCTGCGCGGGCTGAACGGGGCCGGTGGCACCATCCCCACCACGACCCAGGAAGCGGCGGACTACACCACCCGGGAGGCGTGCTTCTTCGGCAACCTCTTCGACGGCTCCACGGGCACCTTCGGCGGCAATGACGGACTGTCGCTGACCAGCAGCCAGAGCAGCCCACGCGTGTGTGGCCTCGCCGGCTCGCAGTGCTCGCCCATGGTGTACGTGGGCAACTGCTCGACGTACTGCACCCCCGACGCGACGAACACCTTCTACACGTCCTGCACCTACAACGGCGTCACCTACCGTCCCCTCACCACGCGCATGAAGCCGGCGGACATCTACACCTGTGGGGACGGCGTGTGCCAGGCCACGGAGAAGTGCGGCACGGGCACCACGCCCTCCAGCTGCGCCGCCGACTGCGGCACCTGCTAGCCCTCCACGCACCTGAGCCGGAACACGTCGACATCGACTCCCTCCGAGAAGAGGGCCATGGGCGGCTCGGAGGGACGGGGAATGCCGGCGGCCGCCAGGAGCGTCTCGTCCAGGCCCTCCACGTCGGCGCCCCGCACCTGGTAGGGCGTGTGGTGCACCTGGCCCCGGAAGAGCTGCCCGTGGGCGGTGGAATAGAGGAAGTAGCGCTCGACGAGGAAGTGCTGGAGCGTGCCCGGGGTGGAGTTGGAGACGGTGCCCTTGGGCGTGCACCGCACGGCGCACCGGGCCGGCGTGGGCCCGGGCCAGCGGCGCTCGGAGCGGTAGGCATAGGACGAGCCCTGGGGCCCGGCGGTGAGCTCCATGCCCGCGTAGTGGTACGGCAGCTTGAACCACGCCCGCGCGAGCCGCACGGCGATGGCGTTGGCGGCCTCCAGGCTGAAGAACCAGACACCCGGGTCCTTCCCCTGGAAGTGCACGTACGTGCGCACGTTGGTCTCGTGGAAGTCCGACAGGAAGCCCACCGCGGGCAGACCCCTCGGGCGGACGCCGCGCATGGTGAAGGGCACCAGGCCCACCCACGCCCGGCCGTCGAACGTGTCCAGCGTCAGCCCCGGTGGCAGCAGCGGCGCCACCACCTCCGGCGGCAGCGACCAGTGGAGGAACAGCAGGTGCTTCCAGCGCTGGTACATCACCGGCCGCTCGTCCGGCCGGCGCGTCGGGCCGATGCGGTCGATCTCCGGCTCTGCGGGTGGGGCGGACTCGGCGGGACGCTCGGACACGGTGGGCCTCCAGAACGGGCTGCGAGGGATTCATAACCCCGTCTGGCGCATGCCGACCGCGATTACGTTTACCTACCCACACATACCGTAAATGTGACCCAGGGGGGGTAGAAGGGCACCCGGCGAATGGTCCAGACTGTTCTCGTTCCCCACACTCAGTGGACCCCTACTGAAGAATTGAAGGAGTACCGGATGCAGGCTGGCCTGGAGAGCATCGGGATCGCGGTGCCGTCGACGTACGTGGAGCTGGCGGAGCTGGCCAAGGCGCGCGGAGTGGCGCCGGGCAAGTATGTGGACGGCCTGGGAGTGACCCGGATGGCCGTGCCTCAGGTGGACGAGGACACGGTGACGCTGGCGGCGCGCGCGGCGCGGATGGCGCTGGACGCGGCCGGGTGCTCGGCCGAGGACGTGGCCATGCTGGTGGTGGGCACCGAGACGGCGGTGGACCACTCCAAGCCGGTGTCCTCGTACGTGCAGGGCCTGCTGGGGCTGAGCACGCGCTGCCGCGTCTTCGAGACGAAGCACGCGTGCTACGGCGGCACGGCGGCGCTGCAGCTGGCGCTGGACTGGGTGCGCTCGGGCAGCGCGAAGGGGAAGAAGGCGCTCATCATCTGCTCGGACATCGCCCGCTACGGGGTGGGGACGCCGGGCGAGCCCACGCAGGGCGCGGGCGCGGTGGCGCTGCTGGTGTCCGACAAGCCGAAGCTGCTGGCGCTCGAGGCCGGGAAGACGGGCGTGTACGCCAACGACGTGATGGACTTCTGGCGTCCGCTCTACTCGAAGGACGCGGTAGTGGACGGGCACTACTCGGTGCAGTGCTACCTGGACGCGCTGGAGGGCGCGTACAAGGGGTACCAGGAGGCCGTGGGTGACGCGGGGGGCGAGGGCCTCTACAGCGACCGGTTCGCCGCGCTCGTGTACCACGTGCCGTACGGGAAGATGTCGCGCAAGGCGCACCGCCACGTGCGCACGCTGGACGGGGACAAGGACGCGGACGCGAGCTTCGACAAGCTGGTGGGCCCCAGCCTCGTGCTGCCCTCGCAGGTGGGCAACATCTACACGGGCTCCATGTACCTGGCGCTGGCGAGCCTGCTGTCGAGCGCGAGGGAAGACCTCACGGGCAAGCGCGTGGGCCTGTTCTCGTACGGCAGCGGCTCGTGCGCGGAGTTCTTCAGCGGCGTGGTGCAGCCCGAGGCGCAGGCGCGCGTGAAGGCGCTGGGCCTGGAGAACCTGCTGGAGAAGCGCCGCGCGCTGAGCATCCCCGAGTACGAGCAGATCATGGCCGCCCGCGAGAAGCTGGACGAGAAGCCGACCGAGGAGACGCCGGGCCAGGGCTTCCGCTACCTGGGCACGCGCGACCACAAGCGCATCTACGCGCGCTGAGCCGGGGCACGGAGGAGGAGAGGCCCGGGTGCGCCCTCCTCCTCGGGCCGGCCTAACGCGTCGTCTGGCGGAACGTCTGGATGAGCTCGTTGAGCCGCCGGCCGCTCGGGTCCTCCTTGCGAGGATCCGCGATGACCAGCAGCACCTTTCCCGAGGCGATGGACGAGCCGACGGCGTTGCCCACCAGCTCCCAGCCCGCGTCCTCCGCCTTCCGGGCCAGCTCCACATCCTTGAAGTCGCACAGCGTGGCGTCCAGGCCGGCCACCTTGCCCGCGAAGCACTTGCCTCCGGGCAGCTTCTCGCCCACGTCCTTGAACTCACCCGGCGGCTGGCCCGCCTTGCGCCACGCGGCGAGCACGTCCTCGGTGCCGCTGCCGCACGCGGCCAGCAGCAGCAACCCCAGGCACGAGAGCTTGCGTTGCATGCTCAATCCCTGTCCTTGAACTTCTTGTGCTTGTGCTTCTTGTGCTTGTGCTTCCCGTGATCGGGCTCCTCCACGACGATGACCTCGTGACGCACCGGCGCCGCGTTCACCTTCACATCGACGTCCACGTTCACGTTCACGTTCACCACCGGGCCCCGGTACGAGGGCGGCGGCGGCCTCACCACCACCGGACGCGGGTAGCGCCACGGGCGGTAGATGACGTTCACCTGCACCAGCCTCGGGCTGTCGCGCCGGTACGCCTCCGGGAACTCGTCCGCGTAGTAGTACACGTCCTCCTGCTCATCGAAGTCGTGCCTCGGAGGCGGCGGGTAGTAATGGTGGTGCGGCCCGTCGTGGTAGCAGTACTCTACGTCGTCCTCGTCGGTGTCCTCCTCGAGGATGATGTTGATGACCACGGGGTGGTGCCCGTAATACGAGTGGCGCGGCCCCTCGTACCCGAAGGGCACCGGGTCGCCGATGAAGAAGTACACGTCGCCGTGCTGCCGGTAGAGCACCTGCGCGTGCACCGGTGTGGCGTTGTGCACGTGCACCGCCTGGATGTGGCAGAGCCCACCCTCCGGCTGGCCAGTTCGCGGGTGCAGCCCCGCGTACTTCACCGGCTTCGCCTCGCTCACCCCCGCGCTGACGAGCGCCAGCAGGAGCGCCCAGCCCATCGAATCCATCCGTGCCATCTCAACCTCCGTGGGGCGCGCAGACTACGACGGATGGAGTGAAGGAGAAGAGACGCCCGGTGGTCCCCGGCGCCCGGGGTTGCAGCGTCGCTGCACGTACGCCCGCCCGGCTGTACGGCATGCGCGGGAGCGGACACTTCGACGGTGTTCACACGGCGCCCGCCTCGCTCCAGGATGCACCCCGCGCCCGATGGACTCCCTCGTCACACATACCTGGCTGCGCCGTCTCCTGCTGCGGCTCGTCGGGCTCATCACCGGGCTGGGCCTGTCCGTCGAGCTCGCGTACGCCCGTTGGCGCCAGCCTGGGCTGGGGCCGGTGCTGGAGTTCCTGTCGCTCAGCTACGAGCAGAACCTGCCCACCTGGTACGCGTCGGGGTTGCTGCTCTGCTGTGCGCTGGCGCTCGCGGCCATCGCCCGGGACGCGGCGCTCACCGGGGCCCCCCGCCGCCGCCACTGGTGGGGGCTCGCCGCGGCCTTCCTCTACCTGTCGCTGGACGAGGCGGTGGGCCTGCACGAGCACCTCGGTGATTGGGTGCACCTGCACGGCGTGCTGTACTTCGGCTGGGTGGTACCGGCGGGGGCGGCCGTCCTGGCGCTCGCGCTGACGTACCTGCCCTTCCTCGCGCACCTGCCCGGGAGGCCCCGCCGTCAGTTCCTCCTCGCCGGCGCGCTCTACGTGACCGGCGCGCTCTGCATGGAGCTGCCGCTGGGCTACTGGACGGAGCTGCACGGCAACGACAACCTCGTCTACGCACTCATCGACCACGTGGAGGAGGCGCTCGAGCTGTTGGGCGCGAGTCTCTTCCTCGCGGCGCTGGTGGAGTACCTGGAGGCGCGAGCGCGCGTGCCATGACCGCTCCCGTGGACAAGCCGTCGCCCTACATCGTGGGACCGGTCTACGACTGGGCCTTCTTCCTGTTGCCGCCGCTCGCGGCGCTCGCGCTGGGGGTGGCCATCTCGGGCACCCCGTTCAGCGGAGAGCCGCTCGTGCTCTGGGGCCGGGAGACGACGCGGGCCGGGCTGCTCGTGGGCGCCCTCATCCACGCACACCTGGTGGCCGTCTTCTTCCGCAGCCATGGCAACCCGGCGATCCGGCGGCGGTATCCGCTGCGCTTCCTGCTGGTGCCGGTGCTGGCCTGGGCGCTCATCCGGGGCTCCCACGCGGTGGCGGCCGCGGCCACCGTGCTCGCCACCTTCTGGGACGTGTGGCACTCGGGGCTCCAGACGTTCGGCTTCGCGCGCATCTACGACCGCAACGGCGGCAACCCGCCCGCCCTGGCCCGGCGGCTCGACTTCTGGCTCAACCACCTGCTCTACGCCGGCCCCATCCTCGCGGGGGCCACCATGCTGGACCACTTCCGGGCCTTCGAATCGCTCGGAGACGTGGGGATGCCGTTCTTCACCACCGTCCCGGCCTTCATGTCGGCCACCCACCGCGCGTGGACGCTCGGGGTGCTCATCGCCGGCTCCGCCTTCCTCGCCTTCTACCTGCTCGCCAGCTGGCACCTGTACCGCAAGGGCCACCGGATCTCGCTCCAGAAGGTCTTCCTGCTCGTCACCACGGGAGCCTGCTCCATCTACACGTGGGGCTTCGACAGCTGGGGCGAGGCCTTCTTCATCATGAATCTCCTGCACGCCGTGCAGTACCTGGCCCTGGTGTGGGCCACCGAGCAGGAGCGCATCCGGGAGCGGCTGCGGCTCGGCCGGTGGCGGGCCAGCCTGCCGGTGGCGGCCGCGTTCTTCCTCGGCTCGGTGCTCGCCTACGGCGTGGCCGCGGAGCTGCTGGATCCGGACCTGGAGAGCCTGTGGGCGCTCACCGTCGTCGTCTCGCTCATGCACTTCTGGTACGACGGCTTCATCTGGTCCGTGGGGCGCCAGCAGGTGTGAGCCGTCCCCCTGGGTGAGCGGGACGGCCCTGATGGGACTACCGGCCGATCTTCACTTCCTTGGCGTGGATTTCGTCCGCTTCGATCCAGTCGGCCTTGATCTCCTTGGCGTAGATGATCTCCGCCGAGACCTCCGGGGACTTCACCTCACCGCCGCCCCAACCCCCCTTGCCTCCCTTTCCGCCCTCGCCGGAGTAGACGCGGCCCACCCGGCCATCTCGCGCCTTCACCTCCTTGGCGTAGATGACGCGCGCGTAGACACGTCCGGCCTTGATCTCCTTGGCCCGCAGCACGTCACGCGGTTGCGGTGGTGGGGGTGGCCGCGAGTCTGGATACGGCTCCCCGCGAGGAGGGGGCGGACGGCGCGGCCAATCGTCGTGCATGTAGATGCGGCAGCCCGAGGCCACCAGCGCGAGTCCCAGCAGGACCAGGGTATTCGCTCGCATCAGGGGATCCCCGCGTTGTCCACCAGCACCGCGTTGGAGCTGGGCACCGAGGCCTGTCCCGCCGTGAAGCGGTTGCGCAGCAGCGACACGCCGTTGCCGGTGATGGTGGCGCTCGCGATGTCCGAGAACGCCACCGAGAGGCCGTTGGCGTTGCTCGTCAGCCGGCCGTTGATCTTCACGCCGCGCATCCGGTTGCTGCCGCCGAGCACCGTGACGTTGCCGTCGATGATGGACAGCGGCCCCTCCGTGGGAGACCAGGCGCCGAAGATGAGCACGCCCGCGGCGCGCAGGTCGAAGTTGCCCGGGTAGTTGCCCGGCTTCAGCACGATGATGGTGTTGTCGCTGGCCGCCGCCTGGGCGATGTTGCCCCCCGGCTCCACCTCCACCACCGCGCCCCCAAGGGGGTAGCGCACGGGCGGGAACAGGGGCTGCACCGTCCCATCCCGGTACGACAGCACCACGTCATAGAGCTCCTTCTCCTGCGCCACCTGGAAGGAGTACGTGCCGGGATCGAAGTCCAGCTGCACCGTGCCCGTGGGCAGGTCCTCCACCACCGCCAGCCCCGTGGAATCCGTCCTCACCGGCTCGAGGTCGGCCGCCTTGAACTCAACCCCCGAGCGCGCGGAGCCCGGCACCAGCGTCGTGGTGGAGCCCTGATTGATGACCGGGTTGACCACCACCACCGCGCTCGTCACCTCACCAAATCGGCCCGTCGCCGGGGGCGGGTCATCGCCGCATCCCACCAGGCTCAGGGCCACCAGTACCGCCACAAGTCGTCGCATGTGAAACCTCCCGCGCCTGGACCCGCGCACGGCACAAGAGGCCACATCGGGTGAGCGGGAGAGCGTGCGCCATGCCCTGGAGTACAGGCCGTTACGCGTACTGAACACTCCCGGAGGGGGGTGGATTGCACGTCACGAACCACGGCCTACGGAATGAGGTAGTACGCCTCCTGCCGAGGCACGAAGAAGCGCCAGCCCTCGCGGGTGAGGTACGCGGGATCCTCCTCCATCGCGTAGACCTCCTGGCCATCCCACTCGGGCACCGCGGTGCGCGTGTTGAGCTCGATGGCGATGTACGAGCCCTCCCGCAGCGGCTTGGGCTCCTGCTTCCGGCTGGCCGAGCGGAAGTCGATGGACGCCCCCAATGCATGACCCTGATTGCCCAACGGGTGCGAGTACACCTGCGCCTGAATCCCCTTCTGCTTCATCTCGGCCATCACCGCCTCGTACACCTCGGCGGACGAGCGCCCCGGACGCGAGAGCCTCACCAGCGCGTCCTGGAGCACGTTCGTGTTCGCCAGCGCCCGCTTCAGCCCCTCGGGGGCGTCCCTCTCGCCCTCGCGCAGCACGTACGCCATCTTCTGCCAGTCGGTGTGCAGACCCAGGAAGCTGAGGCCGAAGTCCACGTGCAGCAGGTCGCCCCGCTGGATGAGCACGTCCTCCCGGGCCACCGCGAGAAATCCCCTCGAGGACCCATTGCCCTGCCCCCTGCGCTGCACGCGCAGATCCGGTTGGAACCAGGTCACCAGGCCCAGCCGCCACAGCTCGTCATACAACCAGCGGCGTACGTCCCCCACCCGCGTGACGCCCGGCTTCACCACTTCGGCGGAGAGCGCCCGCCGTACCAGCTCCTCCGTGAGAACCACCATCGCCCGGTAGTGCTCCAGCTCCTCCGGGAGGCGCGTGTCCAGGTACTCCTCGATGAGGGGCGCCGCGCTCATGAAGCGCGCCTCCGCCTCGGACCCCAGCGACTCCACGAGGAACGTGTACGAGTCCCGCGTCAGGCTGCGTGTCACCCCACGCTTGCCGCCGATGCCCAGCGCGATCGTCTTCGGCCGGTACTGCTTGTAGAGCACGGCCAGCGCCTCCTGCTGCCCACCCGCATCCAGCGACTCGAAGAAGCGCGCGACGTTCTCCTCCACGTAGTCCGTCAGCGCGTACTTCTTCAACCCCTGCTCGCCCGCGTCGATGAAGACGAAGAGGTCCCGATTCCCCATGTAGGGACGCGGCGGTGCGACACAGGGGGTGAGCGGATCGTCATGGAACTCCTCGTTCACGATGATCCACATGCCCACACCGTGGCGGCGCATCATCGGCAGGAGCAGCTCATGGCGCCTGGCGAGCCAGGACTCGCGCAGGGCGAGCTGCTCGGAACCACTCGGCAACCGGACCACCCGCGTCTCCGTTGCACCGGGGCGCGCCGTGGCACAAGCCACATTCAGCGCGAGCAACAAGCAGAGAACGGCACGGCGGTACAACGTCATCGAGCGACTCCCGGGCGAGATGGAGCCCACAGGCTAACCCGAGCCCCTGCGTCACCGGGTCATCGGATGCCCGGTCCCTCGCCAGGCATCTCCATCCCCGCGCGGCGAGCCGGGAGCCGAGCGGTTACAACCTCCAGGTGACCGACGTGAGAGACCCCCGTGTGCAGGACGCGCTCCGCCAGGCGTGTGACGAGCTCGGGCTGCCCCTCTCCTACCGAGGATGCGTGTACCCGCTCCTGCGAGAGCCCGAGGGCGAGTGGCCCCTATGCTGCGGCGGGGGATGCTACCCGTGTGCGCAGACGCTCGTGGATGTCGCGATGCGCACGCTGCAACTGCTCGGCACTCCGCGCACCGCGCCCGTGGAGTGAGCACCCTCCCCGTTCTCGGCCGGCTCGATGGCCCGGAGGATCCAATCCAGCGCCCTCGCCTCCCAGTCCGGATCCTTCAGCGAGTCCACGTACCGCTCATGGACGTACACGCCCGTGGCCTTCGCCAGACCGAGGACCTGGAGCAGCGTCACGGTGCTGTCCAACACCACCGCGGAGCGCTCCATCCCATGGTCGCGCAACCACACCATCGACTCCTGGATGAGCTCCTGGGTCGCCACCGGGTTGGCCCTCTGCGTCCTCGAGTCCACCAGCAGCCCGAAGGGCCTCCCCTCCCGGGCTTCCACCTGGAGCTTCAGGTCCTCCAGCCAGGCACTCGCGTCCTCCGGGGTGATGAACCCGGGAGCGTGAACCCGAAAGCCGTACTCCGTGACGAAGTTCCGTGGGACGGACATCCTCTCCTCCCTGTGTCGGGTAGCGCGCGCCCCCTACCACATCTCCCATCCGTCGTGTCTGAAAAAATTTGATTTAGCTGTTCCAAAAGGAAGGGAACTGAGGTACATCGTGCGACATCGTTGGCCCGGCACACCGCGCCGCGCGCACGCATTCCTCACAGAAGAAAGGGGAGCCTGTGTCCCAGCCCGCCCTCGCCAAGGTCACGTCGAGTCCTCTGAGCCGCGGTGAGTCCGCCCCCGCGCTGTTCCTCCCTCCCACGAGGGAAGGGGTGACCCCGGCCGAGCCGCAGACCCGCCCGCAGGAGCCGGCGGCCCCGGCGCGGCTGCGCTCCTTCCGGACGCTGGAGGACGTGACGGTGGTGGAGGCCCTGCTGGCGCACCTGGAGGCGGAGCGGGTGGACACGGTGTTCGGCATCCCCGGAGGCAACATCGCGCCCCTGGTGCAGGCGCTGCGCCGCCAGTCGCGCATCCGCTTCATCATCGGCAGCCACGAGGGCGGCACGGCCTTCATGGCGGACGGGTACGCGCGCGCCACCGGCAAGCTGGGCGTGTGCGCGGTGACGGCCGGCCCCGGGGCCACCAACGCGATGACGGGCGTGGCCTCGGCGCACCTGGATCAGGTGCCGGTGCTGACCCTCAGCGGACAGGTGTCCACCGAGCGCTTCGGCCTGGCCGCCATCCAGGAGAGCACCGACGAGGGCGGCATCAACACGGCGGAGATGTTCCGGCACTGCACGGCCTCGAGCAGCACCATCGTGGACGCGAAGAGCTTCCCCCGGCTGCTGGAGCGGGCGCTGAAGACGGCGCAGGCGGTGCCGTACGGGGCGGTGCACCTGAGCGTGCCCACCAACATCGCCCGGCAGAAGCTGGAGAAGGTGAGCGTGCCCACGGCGCCGGGCGCGTGGAAGGGCACGCTGTCCGCGGCGCCGGCCTCCGAGGTGTACACGGCCTTCGAGCTGCTGCGCCAGGCGAAGCGGCCCCTGCTGTACCTGGGCTCGGGCGCGCGCGAGGCGCTGGAGGGCCGGGGCGCGGAGTTCACCGCCTTCGTGCGCCGCTACTGCCTGCCCGTGGCCACCAGCCTGCGCGGCAAGGGGCTCTTCTCCGAGGAGGATGCGCTGTCGCTGGGCGTGCTGGGCATCGCCGGCAGCAAGCGCGCCGAGCAGTACCTGCGCGAGGGCGTGGACGTGCTGATGGTGCTGGGCAGCCGCCTGGGGGAGTGGGCCAGCAAGAGCTTCTCCTCGCTCTTCCAGATGGCGAGCACCGTCATCCAGGTGGACGCCACCCCGTCCGTCATCGGCCAGTTCCTCCAGGTGAACCTGCCCATCGTCGCGGACGTGAGCTCGGTGGTGGGAGGCCTGGTGGAGTTCGGCCACGGCTCCGCGCCGGGCAGCGAGGCGCTGGTGCGCGAGCGCCGGCAGCACCTCAACGAGCTGAACCTCGCCCACCGGGCGGCGGCGGCGGTGCTGCCCGAGGACGGCCCGCTCAAGCCCCAGCACGTCATGGCGGAGCTCAACCCGCACCTGCGCGGGAACACGGACCTGTACGTGGACATGGGCAACTGCACCGGCTGGGCCACGCACTGCCTGCGCATCGCCCCGCCCGCGCGCGTCTTCTATCCCTGCGGCCTGTCTTCCATGGGCTGGTCGATGGGCGCGGTCATCGGCGGGAAGGTGGGCCGCCCGGAGAACACGGCCATCGCGCTCACGGGAGATGGCTCGTTCCTGATGAATGGGACGGAGCTCGTCACCGCGGTGCGCTACCAGGTGGGCGCCGTGTACCTCGTCCTCAATGACAACTACCTGGGGATGGTGAATCACGGAGAGCACTCGCAGGCGAAGGGCGAGTACGCGCTGGACGACGCCTTCTTCAGCCTGGGGGACCCGGACCTGGTGAAGTTCTCCGAGTCGCTCGGGGCGCGAGCCTACGAGGTGACACGGCCGGGCCAGCTCGCGCGGCTGCTGCCCGAGGTGCTCCGGCGCGCGGACGAGGAGCGCCGGCCGCAGGTCATCGTGGCCCGCATCGACTACCGCGAGGTGCCGCCGTACGGGGACCGGTTCGCCGCCGTCGCCTCGGCCCCCAAGGAGGGCTGAGCACCTCCGGGAAGCACCTGGCGCCAGACTCGCCCATTCGCGGGTACAGTTCGGGACGGGGTGGACACGGAAGCCCCCGGCCCCCCTGGAGCCCCGAATGACCCAGACACCCGCCACGCGGTCCGCCAGCGACTCGGCCCTTCCCCCTGGCCCACCTGGAGGCCCGCCCTCACCGGGGCTGGAGCAGCGAGGCTTCTTCGGCCACCCGCGAGGGCTCGCCACGCTCTTCTTCACCGAGATGTGGGAGCGCTTCAGCTTCTACGGCATGCGGGCGCTGCTCATCCTCTTCATGACGGCGGCCGTGGAGAAGGGGGGCCTGGGCTTCGATGCACAGAAGGCGAGCGCCATCTACGGGCTCTATGGCGCGGGCGTGTACCTCACCGCCATGCCGGGAGGGTGGCTGGCGGACCGGCTCATCGGCCAGCGGCGCGCGGTGCTCTTCGGCGGCATCATCATCGCCCTGGGCCACTTCAGCATGGCGCTGCAGGGGGTGTTCTTCTTCTACCTGGGCCTGCTGCTCATCGTGCTGGGCACGGGACTGCTCAAGCCCAACATCAGCGCCATGGTGGGTGGCCTCTACCCCGAGGGCGGAGCACGGCGCGACGCGGGCTTCTCCATCTTCTACATGGGCATCAACATCGGCGGCTTCATCGCGCCGCTGGTGGTGGGCTACCTGGGCGAGCAGGTGGACTGGCACCTCGGCTTCGGCGCCGCGGGCATCGGCATGGTGCTCGGCATCATCCAGTACCTGGTGGGCGGCAAGCACCTGGGCGAGGTGGGACAGAAGCCCAGGAGCGAGGACACCCAGGGGCCAGGGCAGCCGAAGCGGGGCTCCTCGCGCACGGTGGGGCTCGCGTTGGCGGGCGTGCTGGTGGGACTGCTGGTGGTGTTGCAGCTGCTGGGCGTGGTGGACCTGACGACGCCGGTGGGCCTGGCCAACGCGGGCGGCTTCATCATCGTGACGCTGGCGCTCGCGTTCTTCTCCTACATGTTCACGGCTGGCGGGCTGGACGCCGCGGAGAAGCGGCGGCTGGGCGTCATCGGCGTCTTCTTCATCTGCTCGGCCATCTTCTGGGCCGGCTTCGAGCAGGCGGGCTCCTCGCTCAACCTCTTCGCCCGGGAGCTGACGGACCGGAAGGTGTTGGGCTGGGAGATGCCATCGAGCTTCCTCCAGTCCATCAACTCGCTGCTCATCATCGGCTTCGCGCCGGTGTTCGCCTGGCTGTGGGTGTGGCTCAACAAGCGCGAGAACGAGCCGAGCAGCCCGGCCAAGTTCTCCCTGGGGCTGGTGCTTCTGGGCACGGGCTTCGTGGTGATGGTGGCGGCCTCGCTGGCGACAGCGGGAGGGAACAAGGTGAGCCCCATGTGGCTGGTGCTCACCTACCTGCTGCACACCTTCGGCGAGCTGAGCCTCAGCCCGGTGGGCCTGAGCACGGTGACGAAGCTGTCCCCGCAGCGGACGGTGGGGCAGATGATGGGCGTGTGGTTCATGTCCATGTCGCTGGGCAACCTCATCGCCGGGCGCGTGGCGGGACAGTTCGAGGCCATGCCCCTGCCCCAGCTCTTCGGCGCGGTGGCGGCCGTGGCCGTTGGCGCGGGCCTGGTGCTGGCCGTCTTCGTCCGCCCGCTCCGGCGGATGATGGGCGGGGTGCACTGAGGCGCCCGGCCCGCGGGGCTCACGCGCCCAGCAGCCGCGCCCAGTCGTCCCCGCTCTCGAAGACGTGCACCCCCAGCCGCTCGCCCACCTCGCGGTGCAACAGCGCCCCAGGACCCCCCACCCAGACCGGCGTCCCCTGGGGAATGCCCTCCAGGATTCGGGACAGCGTGTCCTCGAACACCCGGGCCCCCTCGTCCGTCACCGCCGACAGCCCCACGAGCTCCGCCTTCAGCGCGTGCGCCACCCGCCCCACCTCCGCCGCTGGCGTCCGCTGCCCCAACAGCGTCACCGACATCCCCGCGTGCCGGAGCCTCAGCGCCGCGCCCAACAGTCCAATCTCGTGCTCCTCCGTCGGAAAGCACGCCAGCACCACGCGCCGGTTCCCCTGGCCCGGTGCCGCGTGCAGCAGGCCGATGAGCCGTGCGCGCACCTCCTGCGTCACCAGGTGCTCCTGCCCCACCGAGAACGTGCCCTCATGCCAGCGCTCCCCCACCTCCCGCTGCAGGGGCACCAGCACCTCGTCATACGCCCTCAGCGGCGACAGCGCCGCCAGCACCTCGTCCAGCACCGCCGAGATCCGCGCCTGGTCCAGCGCCTCCGCCGCCGCGAGCGCATCGTCCATCCACGCCCGCACGCTCGAGGAGTCTGGCTCCACGGCGGGCCGCGCCGCGTCCATCTCCCTCAGCAACTGCGGCAACATCGTCGCCGCCTCGCTGATGGACACCCCCTCCTCGGTGAGTTGCTTGAGCCGCCGCAGCAGCGCCACGTCCCGGTCCGTGTACACCCGGTAGCCCGAGGGCGTGCGCCTCGGCGCCAGCACACCGTAGCGCCGCTCCCAGGCCCGGATGAGCTCTACCCTCACCCCGGACAGCTCGGCGGCGACATGGATTCTGTAGGTGCGCTCGGCCATGGCTTCCCCTACCCCTCCGCACCCTCTTGTCTCAGGTACGGTTCGACTCGCCGCGCGCCTGCTGCCAGAGGAGCACCAGCTCCTCCGCGGTCTCGGCGTACTGCGCCCCCGCGCTGAAGATGGCCTTCAGGTGCTCACGCGCGCCCGGCCCTCCTACCACCACCAGCGTCGGAGCACACGCCTCGACCGAGGCGCTCAGCACCTGTTGCAGCTCCCCTGGCTCCCTCCTCCGCACGCAGGAGAGCGCCACCAGATCCGGGTGCACCTGCTGGCAGGCCGAGCGCAACGCCTCCGCCGGCGTATCCGCCCCCAGCAGCGTCACCCTCCAGCCCTTCCGCTTCAAGTGCAGTCCCAGCGCCAGCAGTCCGCCCTCGTGCATGTCCCGCTCCGGACAGGCCAGCAGCACCCGGGGGCCCTCCGGGCGCGAGTCCTCGGCCAGCAGCAGGGCGCGCAGCCGCTGGCGGATGAGCGCCGAGGCCATGTGCTCCCGCGCGATGTCCAGCCGCATCCCCATCTCCCGCAGCAGCGGCATGAGGAAGGAGTCACAGTAGGCCTGCGCGTCCATCGTGGCCCGCGCCTCGCCCAGCACCCGGTCCGCCTCGTCCCCGTCCAGCATCATCACCGCCGACCAGAAGCGCTCCTCCAGCCGCTCACCCACCGGCAGCTCGCCCACCGGCGTCGTCCGCACCTGGGCGATCGCCTCGCTCACCGCCAGGCCCTCGGAGATGAGCTTCGCCACCCGGCGGATGTTCTCCACCTCGTCGCGCGAGTACACCCGGTAGTTGCTCTCGTTGCGGTGGGGGCGCGGGAAGCCATAGCGCCGCTCCCAGGCCCGCAGCGTGGCCTCGCGGATGCCCGTCAGCCGGGCGATGGTCCGGATGCGCAGCGTCATGCCGAAGGCGCCCTCCCCCGCACCACGTCCCAACGCTCCGCCACCCCCATGCCCCCGGACACCACCCGCGTGAAGCCCTCCAGGCTCGTCGCCTCCGCCAGCCGCCGCACCGCCCCCTCCAGCTCCGCCTGGAAGCGCGACAGCGACCCCGCCGCGTGCGGCGTCCCCACCTCCACCAGCACGTCCGGCCGCTCGTGCTCGAAGAAGGCATAGCGGATGGCGAGCGGTACGCACTCCACCTTCCCCACCCGCGCCAGCAGCTCCACCCCGCGCTCCAGCCGCAGCGGCAGCACCCCGAAGGGCCTCAGCTCCCCCTCCGGAAACAGGCACACCGCCGCCCGGGGTCCACGCAACAACTGGCCCGCGTACCGCAGCGTCTCCAGCGACGAGGCCCACTCGCCCCGGCGGATGCTGAACGCCCCCAGCCGGGACAGGAAACGGTAGCGCTCCAGGTTGTGCTCCTCCATGACGCAGTACGCGTCCCACCCCGCCGCCTTCCCCACCTGGTGCAGCACGAAGCCGTCCCACCAGTTGCAATGGTTGGCGTACACCAGGCGCGAGCCCTCCCCTCCCGGCAGCCCTCCGCGCACCCACAGGCCACGGAACGCCGAGCGGAACTTCCACCCGACGTAGCCATCGAGCACCCACCCGAGGAGTCCGCCCTTCGCCGCGCGAATCACGGCACACGCGCCTCCCGCCGCGAGAGGAGCGCAGTGAAGAGCGTCAACCCCAGGGACACCATCACGCTCGTCAGCAGGAAGAAGAGGATCTCCTCCAGCGGCACCCCCGCCACGTACACGCCCAGGTGCTTTCCCTCGCCGAAGTTCCAGATGCCCACGCGGATGGCCAGGTGATCCGCCACCACCAGGTACGTGCCCACCACCAGCGCCGGAGGCAACACCGCCTTCAGCACCGCCCACGAGCGGCCCCGGAAGTGGTGCACCAGCAGCCCCAGCTGCAACACGATGAAGGGCACCGCCCACGCCATCAGGTGGATGAGGTACGCCCAGCGCGACTCCATCATGACGCCACCTCCTCCGCGTCCAGCCTCGGCTCGCGGGCCTTCGTGGATCCGGCCGGCTCCTTCTTCTCCTCCGCGGGGGCCTCTTCCAGCACCCGGCGCAGCCGCTCGCGCGCCCAGAGCCCCACCAGCAACGTCTGCAGCCCGAAGAAGAGGTACTCCTCCAGCGGCAGGTAGCCCAGCTTGATTCCCCAGATGCGCTCCGGGTCGAAGCCCCACAGCCCCCACTTCACCGCCAGGTTGTCCCACGGCGACGTCGCCGCGTACACCACCACCAGCAGTATCCCCATCGGCGCCAGCCCTCTCCACGTCAGCGTCCGCCGGTAGCGCACCAGCAGGAAGAGGATGGGCAGCACGACGAACAATCCCAGGAAGCGTCCGTAGGTCATCCCCGGCCTCCACTCAGCTCCGTCCACACCGGTGACATGCGTCCCCCCGTGTGCAACGCGTAGGTGCGCCCCCTCCACGTCACCCGCGGCGGGTGCACGAGGGAATGCAGAAAGGCGCTCAGCAACAGCGCTTCGCCCAACAGCCAGTCCAGTGCCACGTGGTGCACGGGGGGGCCTATACCCTCACCCCGTCCCTCTCCCAGGGGGAGAGGGGTGCTGAGCACCGTCAGACGCCAGGACAACAGGGTTCTCACGCACAGCAGACCCCCTACCGCCATCGCCAGCCACAGAGAACCCATCAGTGCTCCCAGCACCAGCAACGGCCACGTCGGCGTGAAGAGCAGCGGCACCGTCGGATAGAGGCCCGGCCGGTGACTCTCCAGCACCTGCATCCACCTCGTGAAGCGCGCCAGCGCCGCGCTCCATGTGCCCGATGCCAATGGCACCACCGCCGGCACCTCGCACAGCTCCACGTCCAGCCCCCGCGCGTGCAACCGCTTCGACAGCTCCAGGTCCTCCCCGATGTGGTCCGCCAGCCCCGCCAGCTCCTCCATCGCCCGCTCGCTCAGCCCCAGCGCCTTGCCGCACACCGACTTCGCTCCCGCGCTCATCACGTGCAACGCCCGGAAGCTGTGGTGTGTACGTCTCAGCAGCCCCGCCACCGCCCGGTCCGCCAGGCCAGCCTCGCCCACCGGCGTCGGCACCGCCGTGCTCAGCGCCGCCCCCGCCGCCACCGGTGATGCCAGGCCCTCCACCAGCGCCCCCGTCACCGCCACGTCCGCGTCCACCACCAACACCACCCGTCCCTCCCTCGGCAGCGTCTCCAGCGCGAACAGCACGTGGCCCACCTTCCGGTTCGGCGTCGACGGGTCGCTCCGCAGCCACCTCACGCCCTCGGGCAGACGCGGCTCCCTCGGCGACAGCACCACGTGCTCCAGCGGCCCCGCGTAGTCGATGGGCCGCGACAGGTTCTCCAGCTCCCGCGCCGTGGGCTCGTCCACCGGGCGCAGCAACAGCACCGGTACCCGCGTGGGCTCCACCGGGCGCCGCCGCCGCAACAACCGCCCCAGCGCCACCGCGCTGAAGCCCCCGGCCAGCACCGTCCAGCCCAGGCCCAGCACCACCAGCGGGTTCATGTCCCACGCTCCACGCGCGTGCGGAAGTGCGCCATCCAGCGGATGTAGGGCGAGTGGAAGCGGCGGAAGTCCGCCACCTCCCCCATCACGTCCAGCCCGTTCCTCCGCGCCTCCACCCGGGCGTAGAAGGGCGAGGACTCCAGCAGCTTCGGCACGCCCACCACCGTGTTGCCCGCATGCAGTTGCGCCGGCACCCGCAGGCCCCAGCCCGTCAGGCTCGTCGGCCGCGCCTCGGCCAGCAGGGGCCTGCGCTCGGACTTCGTCCCCATCGCGCCCGCCGACACCCGCAGCGGCGCCACTCCGCCCGGCAGGTGGTAGTCCACCACCGTCTCCTCCGGCCCGTGCACGCGCGCCCAGTGCCACCCCGGCAGCCTCGCGCCCAGCAGCTCCGCGCCGTGGTTGCTGTCGTGGTAGCCCAGGCCCTCCGACACCACGCCGTCCGAGGCCACCTCCAGCCGTGCCTTCGCCCGGAGCGCCAGGGCCCTCCAGTAGTGCGGCAATCCCGGCACCAGTTGCAACTCCTCCGCCGCCGGCACCTGGGGCTCCAACACAAGGCTGGCCCGCACCGCCCTGCCGAAAGGCGCGCACCGCTCGTCCACCTCCAGGCGCACCGTGCCGTCCAGCGCGTACTCCAGCAGCGAGCGGCCGATGCGCAGCGCCCGGCCCTCGTGCCGCACCGAGGCCTCCGGGTACTCGCTCAACACCCAGCACTGGCGCCGGCCCTGGTGATAGAGCGCGAAGTTCACCGCGCTGTGCTCGAGCGGCAGGGCCCCACGCTTCACTCCCGCCGAGTAGCGCGCGGAGAAGAGCGAGCCCACCATGAAGATGAACACCGCGCTGTACTCGCCCGCCGTCACGTCCGCGTAGAACCAGCGGTAGGCCCCCGACGTGTCCGGCAGTGCCGGCAATGCATCCAGCCAGCCATACCCATGCGAGCGCCTCGGCGGAGCCGATGAAGAGTCCAACAGCCTCATGCGCTCCTCCGCAGGTGCGCGGACGCCATCTCCGCGGCGAAGCGGCCCGAGAGCATCACCAGCGGCACCCCGCCTCCCGGATGCGTGCCTCCGCCCGCGAAGAAGAGCCCCGGCGAGCAGCCCCGGATGCGCGGCCGGCGGAAGGGACCGAACTTCCCGTGCGGCAGGAAGCCGTAGATGGAGCCACCCGGGGCACCCAGCGCCGCCAGGTCCACCGGCGTGCGCTGCCCCACCACCCGCATGCGTCCCCGCAGCTCCGGGTAGTGCTGCAACAGCTTGTCGAACATCTGCGCCTTCACCCGCTCGGCCTGCAGCTCCCACGCGGCCGCCGCCCGCTCACTGGCGCCCGGCTCGCGCGGCAGCGCCGGAGCGTTCACCATGACGAAGAGGCCCGTCTTGTCGGGGGGCGCCATCGTCGGGTCCGTCGCCGAGGGGTTGCAGAAGTACACCGTCGGGTCATTGGCCAGCTGGCCACCGAAGAGCTCGTCGAACTCGCGGCGGTAGTCGCGGCTGAAGAGCACGGTGTGGTGCGGAAGCGCCGGACGGCCGTCCACCTCCAGCAGCAGCACGTAGCCCGACAGCGACAGCGGCTCGCTCCCCCGCCCCAACTTGTCCAGCGGGTCCGCGTTCACCACCACCGAGTCGAAGTACTCCTCGCCTCCCTCGGGCCCCACCCGGTAGCCCCGCGCATCGCGCGTGTAGCGGGCTCGCGTCTGGAGATGCACCTTCACCCCCTGGCGCTTCACCGCCGCCCCGAGCGCATCCACCAGCGCGCCGATCCCTCCCCGCATGTGGTGCACGCCGTACGCGCGCTCGATATGCGGGATGAGGGCATACGCCGCGCTCACCTCGTAGGGCGACGCCCCCGCGTACGTGGCGAAGCGGCCCACGAACTGCCGCATGTGGTCCGTCTTGAAGTGCGCCCGCGCCAGATCGTCCAACGTCGCCAGCCTCATGCCCCGGGCCATCGCCACCACGCCCCGCCGGGCCACGCGCGCCATGAAGCCCGCCATGCCCTCGAAGGGGGCCTCCAGGTATGGCTCGCCCGCGGCGCGCCAGATGGCCTCCGCCTCCTCATAGAAGCCATGCACCCCGTGCCGCTCGCTCGGGCGCAGCCCGCCCGCGCTCTCCGCGGTGCGCTCGAGGTCCTTGTACGCCACGAAGCCGCACCCGTCCGCGAAGCGGTAGGTGCACTGCGGCTCCAGCTCCGTCACGGGCGGCAGCAGCTCCGCCGCGCCCAGCCGCTCGAACAGCCCCTTCACCACCTCCGGCAGCGTGAGCAGCGTGGGCCCGGTGTCGAACACGAGCCCGTCCGCCTTCACGCACTGCGCCTTTCCCCCGAGGGTAGGGCCTCCCTCGAAGAGCGTGACGTCGTGGCCCTCCTTCGCCAGGAGCCCGGCGGCCGTCAGCCCTCCGATTCCGCCGCCCACCACCGCGACACGCATCGTCTTCATCGCGAAGCCCCCTTCCGACGTACCTCCTCGGCGAGGATCTCCCGCGCACGCTCCGGCCGGTAGACGCGCTCGCGCGCCAGCCGCTCGGCGACGATCTCCACCAGCTCTCCCTCCGCCCCCACCTCCGCCGCCACGCGCCGCGCGTGCAGCGCCATGTGTCCCTTCTGGATGCCCTCGGTGGACAGCGCCTTGAGGGCCGACAGGTTGGTGGCCAGTCCCGCCGCCGCCGCCACGCACGCCAGGTCCACCGCGCTCTTCACGCAGGCCAGCTTCAGCGCCCGCCGCACGCCCGGATGCGTGCGCGCCGCTCCGCCCACCGTCGAGGTGGCCAGCGGCATCACCAGCTGCCCCTCCAGCTCGCCCTCGGGCCCCTTCCTCCACGACGTGAGTGGCCGGTACACGCCCGAGCGGGCCGCGTACGCGTGCGCTCCCGCCTCCACCGCGCGCCAGTCGTTGCCGCACGCCACCAGCACCGCGTCCACCCCGTTCATCACCCCCTTGTTGTGGGTGACGGCCCGGTACGGATCCAACTCCGCGAAGAGGTGCGCCTCCAGGATGGCATCCCGCACCGCCTGGCCATCGGGGAAGCCCTCGAAGGCCAGCGCCGCCGCCGGAACCCGTGTCCGCACGTACACCTTCCGGCGATCCGCCAGGTTGGTGAGGATCTTCAGCCCCGCCCGGCTTCGCGTGAGGGCCGCGAGCCGAGGTGCCATCTTCTCGGCCAGCCCGTTGACGAGGTTGGCCCCCATGGCATCGCGGGTGTCCACGTGCAGGTGGACGACGAGCGTGGTGGCGTCCAGCACGCGCACCTCCAGCTCGCGCGCCCCTCCACCCCGGGCGCACATGGCCCCCAGCAGGCCATTGGCCTCGGCCAACAGCTCGGGCGCCCGCGTGCGCAGCACCGTCTCCGCCTCGGCCAGCGAGGGCACGTCCAGCAGCTGCACCTGCGCGGTGGTGATGGGCTCATCCGCCGTCACGGTGAAGCCGCCGCCCTCGGCGCACAGGCGCGCGGCGTAGCTGGCCGCGGCGATGATGGAGGGCTCCTCCACCGACATGGGCACCAGCCGGTCCTGCCCGTTCACCACGAAGTTGAGCGCCAGGCCCAGCGGCAGGCCGTGCAGGCCGATGACGTTCTCCACCATGGCGTCCGCGCAGGCCTCGTCGAAACCGCCCAGGCCCGCGCACGCCTCGGCATCCTCCGGCTCCAGCCAGCGCGACTCCACCAGCCGGGTGCGGCGGCTCTCCGGCGACTGACGGTAGAAGCCCGACAGCCGCGAGGAGCGCCGCACCTTCAGCTTCTGTATCTTGTCGTCGCTCATGGACTGACTCCCGGGGTGATGCCGGTGGGCAGCAGCGGCACCTTCACTTCAGGAGTCGGTGGGGCGGGCAGCACCGACGAGGGCCGCACGAGGATGGAGGTGGCCAGCGCCAGCTTGCGCGAGCCCGGCACCGAGAGCCGCCCCTTGAAGACGTCGTAGTCGTTCTGCTCGATGACGCGCAGGATGTCCCCGTAGATGGAGCCCATCAGCTTCACCATGCGCTGGCAGCCGAAGCCGGTGAGCGCGGGGATGCCCGCCGCCGCCCTCGCGTAGTAGGCGCGCGCCCGTTCGATCTGGAAGCGCATGAAGCCGCGCCAGCGGTCGTCCACCACGCCCCGGCGCAGGTCGTCCACCGTCAGCTCGAAGGCGGCCAGCTCGTCCAGCGGCAGGTAGACGCGGTCGCGGTCCAGGTCCTCCTTCACGTCCCGGAGGATGTTGGTGAGCTGCATGGCGCGGCCCAGATCCGCCGCCGGCCCGAGCGCCCACTCGTCCGAGCAGCCCAGCATCGGCGCCATCATCAGCCCCACCACGCCCGCCACCCGGTAGCAGTACAGGTCCAGCTCCGCCCAGCTGTCGTAGCGGCGCTTCGTCAGGTCCATCTCCATGCCGGAGATGAGGTCCTGCATGGGCTGCTCGGGGACGCGGAAGCGGCGGATGCAGTCCACCAGCGCGGCCAGCTCCGCCGCATCCCACGGGCCCTCGCCACCGCTGGCACGCGTGGCGGGCGGCGGCATGCGTGGATCGGCCAGCTCCGGCGTCTCCAGGAAGAGCTCGGCCACCGCGCGGCGCGCGCGCACCAGCCGCTCGCCCAACCCCTCGGGCACCGCGCCGTGGTCCGCCCCGTCCGCCACGTCCACCATGTCATCCAGCCGCCGGCAGTACGCGTAGAGCGCGAAGGCCGCCTTGCGCCGCATGCCGAAGAGCATGAACGAGGCGAAGAAGAAGCTCTTGGCGTGATTGCGAGTCACGCGCTCCGCCATCTCGTAACCACGTGCCACCAGGGTGTTGTCATGCGCCTTCATGCCGCCTCCTCGATTGCTCCGCGCCCGGCTCCCCGGGGCTCCTTCACCACATCCGTCACACCCGACCAGGCCAGGATACGCTCCACCACCAGCCTCGCGGAGATGAGCACCGTGGGAAGTCCGGTCCCCGGCTGGGTGGAGGCCCCCACGAAGAACAGGTTCCGCACCCGCGCATCCTGGTTGGAGGGTCGGAAGGGGCCAATCTGCATAAAGTTTTGAGCCAGCCCGAACGCGCTCCCCCGGGCCAGGTTGAAGGTGAAGGCCCAGTCGTCGGGCGTGAACACACGCTCCACCTCGATGTCCCGCTCCAGCTCCGGGTAGCCCAGCTCCGCCAGGCGCCGCAGCACCTTCGCGCGCACCTTCGGGCCCTCCACCTTCCAGTCCAGGCCCGGGTGCTGATGGGGCACCGGCACCAGGACGTACAGGGCATCCTTGCCCGGAGGCGCCAGGCTCGGATCCGTATGCGCCGGAGCATTCACGTAGAAGCTCGGATCCTCGGGCACGCGGAAGCGCTCGAAGAGGTCCTCGAACGAGCCCTTGTAGTCGTGGCCGAAAACGACGTTGTGGTGGTGCAACCCGTCATAGCGCCGGCGAAGTCCCAGGTAGAGCATGTAGCCACTGGAGGTGAAGCGCAGCTTCTCCGCGCGCTTGAGCCGGGTGACGCCCGGATCCAACAGCTTCTCGTACGCGTAGGGGAGATCCGCATTACAGAGCACCACGTCCGCCTTCACCACCTCGCCGCTCTCGAGCTCCACGCCCGTGGCGCGCGAGCCCTCGGTGAGGATGCGCTTCACCGGCGTGCCGTAGTGCAGCCGCACGCCCTCCTCGCGCGCCACCTTCTCCAGCGCGAGCGGAATGGCGTAGAGCCCGCCCTTGGGGAACCACACGCCCACCCCCAGCTCGGTGAAGGGCAACAGCCCGTACACCGCGGGCGACGCGAAGGGCGACACCCCGAGGTACATCGTCTGGAAGGTCATCGCCGCGCGCAGCCGCTCGTCCTGGAAGAAGCGGCTGACGTCCGCGTACATGCGGCGGTGGGCGCGCACCTGGAAGATCTTCTTGAGCACCGAGGGCGCGAAGTAGTCGCTGATGCCCGAATAGTTGCGGCCCACCAGGTGGTCCAGGCTGGTGCGGTACTGGGTGCGGCCCTGCGCGAGGAAGGCGAGGTAGCGCGCGTAGCTGCCCGGCTCTATCCGCTCCAGCTCCTGCCCCATGGTGCACAGCTCGGAGGTGAAGGTGATGGCCGAGCCGTCGCGGTAGTGGATGCGGTAGTTGGGATCGCACCGCAGCAGCGTGAGGTAGTCCTCCAGGCGCCGGCCGAGCGCGGCGAACGTCTCCTGGAACACCTCGGGCATGAGCACGATGGTGGGACCGATGTCCCAGGTGAAGCCGTCCACCTGGAGCCGGTTGCAGCGGCCACCGGGGCCGTCCGTCTTCTCGAAGAGGTGGACGTCGAACCCCTGGTGGGCCAGCCGCGCCGCCGCGGCGAGTCCCCCCACTCCCGCGCCCACCACCACCGCCTGTCGCTTGCCGCTGCTCACGGTGCTTCTCCTCTCATTCCATCCGGTGGGTCAACTGGCCGACGAGCGCCTGCAGCAAATCCCTCAGGCCATTGGGGTTGGGCAGCGCCGCGAGCGCCCGCACCGCGCCACGTGAGGCCCGTGCCACCAGGCGCTCCGTGGCCACCCGGCCCCCGGCCTCCTCCACCAACCGGCGCGCCCGCGCGAGCGCCGCGTCATCCTTGGCCTCGGGGGGCAGCGCCCACAGCGCCACCAGTTCCCGGCGAACCTCCGGGCTGGCCCGCGAGCAGGCCGCCACCAGCGGGAATGTACGCCGGCCCAGGGTGAAGTCGCAGGACGTGCCCCGGCCGGAGCCACGACCATCTCCGAAGAGGCCGATCAGCTCCTCTCGCAACTGCCAGGCCAGCGCCACGTCGCAACCCACGCGCGCCAGCCGCAGCCGCAGCGCATCGTCCGCGCCGGCCAGCATCGCCCCGCCCACCAGCGGAGAGCAGAAGCCCTGTCGCATCGTCTTCAGGCGCACCGCGCGCAGGGCCTGACGCACGCTCGTGTCGGCCGGCGACACGCCTCCGCGCTCCAGGGCCGCGTACTGCCCCACCGCCGTGTAGCGGCACAGGCGCAGGCAGTACTGCGTGGCCTGCGCCGCGCCCGGCAGCGACGCGCTCAGCATCGTCTCCAGCGCGCGGGCGAAGAGATGATCCCCCACCACCACCGCCAGATCCTGCCCGATGCGGCCCGGAGCCAGCAGGAAGTGCATGGCCAGGCCTCCGCGCCGCAGCACCGCCTCCTCCGTCACGTCGTCGTGGATGACCTGGCAGGTGTGCAGCAGCTCCAGCCCCGCCGCGAAGCGCCACAGCCCCGCCGGTGCCGCCGCCGAGCCCCGTGCCAGGCAGTAGCCGGCCAGCAGCAACGCCGGACGCAGCCGCCGCGAGGGGCGCAACACGAACTCGCGGACGTGGCCAAGGGCTTCTGTCCAACGAATGTCCAACCCGGCCTCATCGGGCAGCTCGAGCAGTTCCACCAGGGACCCCTGCACCTGGGCCTGCACCAGCTTCAGCCACGCCTGCTCCACCGAGGGAGCGGGCATGGGCTGAGCGGCGATGAACGGCGTGGGGCCCATACAGCTGTCCTCCAGGGCGATGGGTACCTTCGACCCTGGAAGTAATCTTTGTGTCCAGCCCTTGTCAAGGTTATGTTCAAGGTATGTCCAAGGTTTGTCCACGGAGTTTCCAATGACCACACGGATAGCTGGCATGCTGACGATCGCCCTGTTGGCCACGAGCCCCGCGCTCGCCACCACGACCCGGACGGGACCGATGGACGCAACCTTGCGGGGTTCGGATGGAAAGGAAGTGGCGCTGTCGCGGTGGCGGGGAAAACCCGTCATTCTCTTCTATGAGGATCGCCACTCCACGACACTCAACGGAAGCCTCAAGGATGCCCTCTTCTCGCGGGGGCAGGCGCTCGGCTTGCTGGACGCCGCGTGGGTGGTGGCGGTGGCCAATCTCGAGTCCTTCGACTTCTTCCCCGCGAGGGGAATCGCCCTCTCTCACGTGAGGGAGGAGGAGAAGAAGTGGGGCATTCCCATTCTCGTGGACCTCAAGGGAACGCTCGGCGTGGCACCGTGGAACCTGCCGACGAAGACATCCTCGGTGCTGCTGATGGATGGCGCGGGCACCGTGGTGTACCGATACTCCGGCCGTATGAATGAACAGGAGCGGGAGACCTTCTTCCAAGCGCTCAGCACCCTGCTCGGCCGGGAGATTCCCCAGGAGGCACACCCGTGAAGGTGGCGCTCACCGGGGCGAGCGGCTTCATCGGCCCCCACCTCGTGCGGCGGCTGTTGGAGAAGGGCCACACGGTGCACGTGCTCGCGCGGGACGTGAAGCGCGCGCTGGCGCGGCTGCCGGAGGGGGTGAGCGGCTCCTTCTACGACGCGGTCACGCCGCTGTCGCCGGAAGCACTGGGAGGCGCCGAGGCGGTGGTGCACCTGGCGGGCGAGCCGGTGGCGCAACGTTGGACGGAGAGCGCACGCCAGCGCATCCACGACAGCCGCGTGGTGGGCACGCGGCTGCTGGTGGAGGCCATGAAGGCGGCGGGCACGGTGCGGCACTTCGTGTCCGCCTCGGCCATCGGCGTCTACGGAGACGAGCGGGGCGCGGAGCCACTCACGGAGAGCAGCTCGCTGGGGGACGACTTCCTCGCGAGGGTGTGCCGGGCCTGGGAGGCCGAGGCGCTGGAGGCGGACACGGCGGGCATCCGCACGGTGGTGCCACGCATCGGCGTGGTGCTGCACCCGGAGGGCGGCGCGATGAAGCAGATGCTGCCCGTCTTCCGCCTGGGCGTGGGCGGGCGCATGGGCTCGGGACGGCAGTACATGAGCTGGGTGCACCGTGACGACACGCTCGGGATGCTGCTCTTCGCGCTGGAGCAGGAGGAGCTGCGCGGGCCGATGAACGTGACGGCGCCGGAGCCGGTGACGAACGCGGACTTCACCCGGGCGCTGGGAGCGGCGCTGGGCCGGCCGGCCGTGCTGCCGGTGCCCTCGCTGGCGCTGAAGGTGGCGTTCGGGGAGATGTCCCGGGTGGTGCTGGGAGGCCAGCGGGTGCTGCCCAGGCTCGCGCTGGAGTCCGGCTACCGCTTCCAGCACCCCGAGCTGCCGGAGACGCTGCGGTCGCTCGTGGGGTGAGGCGCGGCTTCACGCTTCTTCACATACGATGGGGTTGCGGCGCATGGAGCGCCGAGTATCCAAGGCCCCATGGTTCCGCTGCGCTTCGTCATCTTCTTCGGCATGCTGTCACTGGTGGTGGTGTCCGGCCACATCTACCTCTACCGGCGTCTCTTCCGTGACACGGCGGCGCACCGCGCCTGGCGCCGGGCCGGCGTGGGGGTGATGGCGGTGCTGGCCTCGGCGATCCTCGGCTCGCGGGTGCTGACGCACTTCTTCCCCTCGACGCCGACGTTCGCCTTCGCCAACCTGGGCTGGTACTGGATGGGGACGGCCACCTACCTGCTGCTGGCGGTGCTGTCGCTGGGAGGCGTGCGCAAGCTCTCCGGGTGGCTGGAGCGGCGGCGGGCGGGGAAGGTGGAGCCGGCCCCCGTGTCCGAGGAGCGGCGGCAGTTCCTCGCGCGGGCGAGCGCGGGGGCGGCGCTGGCGGCCACCGGAGGCATGGCCAGCTACGGCGTGTGGCGCGCCTTCACGCCACCGGTGGTGAACGAGGTGGCGGTGCGGCTGCCCGGGCTGCCCAAGGCGCTGGACGGCTTCACCATCGTCCAGCTGAGTGACGTGCACGTCGGTCCCCTCATCCAGCGCCGCTTCATGGACGCGGTGGTGGCGCAGACCAACGGGTTGAAGGGAGACCTGGTGTGCATCACCGGGGACCTGGTGGACGGCAGCGTGGAGGAGCTGGGCTTCGCGGCGGGGGCGCTGAGGAACCTGCGCTCGAGGTACGGCACGTACTTCTGCACGGGCAACCACGAGTACTACTCGGGAGACGAGGAGTGGACCGAGGCGCTCACGCGCATGGGGATGACGGTGCTGCGCAACCGCCACGTGCCCATCGGCGAGCCGGGCGCCTCGTTCGACCTGGTGGGAGTGGATGACTGGGGAGCGCAGCGCTCGGGCTATCCGCGCGCGCGCAGCTATGACCTGGCGGCGGCCACGGCGGGGAGGGACCCGTCACGCGCGGCGGTGCTGCTGGCGCATCAGCCGAGCGGCTGGCGCGAGCTCGCGCAGAAGGCGGGCATGGGACTGCAGCTCTCCGGACACACGCATGGAGGACAGTTCTTCCCCTTCAACCTGGTGGTGTCCGCCATCTGGGAGCACCCCGCCGGATTGTTCCGCGAGGGAGACAGCCACCTGTACGTGAGCCGGGGAACGGGCTTCTGGGGCCCGCCGCTGCGCGTGGCGGCACCTCCGGAGATCGTCAAGGTGACGCTGCTCGCCTGAGGTGGGTAGGATACGGACGTAAATGCGGAAGGAAGCGGCGAAGCGGGAGATCAAGCAGGAGCGCGCGGCTCGGACGCGATTGGAAATCATGGAGGCGGCCATCATGCTGTTCGCGCGTCGCGGAATCCTCGCGACGACGATGGCCGAGCTGGCCAAGGCCATCCGGATGACGCCCGGGGCGCTCTACTGGCACTTTCCGACGAAGGAGGACCTGCTGCTGGCCACCATCGAGGAGCTGCACGAGCGCTACCTCAAGGAGTTCGAGGAGATCCTCGGCCAACTGCGCAAGATGTCGGCCCGCGAGCAGTTCGAGGGCTTCTACGAGCGGACGCTGCAGTTCCTGCGCTACCACCGCGAGTACGGCATCTTCTTCGCGATGGTGTCGGCGGAGTCGGCGTACACGAACGACCGGGTGGCCGAGGCCATCCGGGAGAAGCTGGGCATCTACGTGGCGGCGCTGGAGAACATCATCCGCTACGGGCAGACGAAGACGAAGGAGTTCCGCACGGACATGGATGCGCACGTCACCGCGCACACCATCTTCGGCAGTTTCATGGGCGCGCTGCTGAACCAGAACCTGTTCCGTGACTCCGTGTCGTACGACCCCATGCTCACGACGCTGGAGCGGCTGGCGGCGGACGGCATCACCACGAAGACCTGAGGGGCACACGCTCCTCGTCTCCCCGAAAACGACGACGCCCCCCGCGGCACCTGGAATGGGTGACGCGGAGGGCGTGAGGACTGCACCGGCCCGGATTACGGCTTCTCGGCCGGGCTCGACGAGTTCTGCGGATCGCGGATGGCGCGGGTCACCCAGTCCGTCGAGTTGTTGTCGGTGTCGTGGCCGTTGCCCTTCTTCTCGTCGGCGCCGTTGATGGCCATCGAGGCGCTGTCCGAGGTCGCGAGAGCCTTGCGCTCGAGGCTGCCACCCGCCGAGGGATGGGCCGGAGCCGCGGAGCCCTCGGGCGAGTTGGCGGTGCCGTAGCCGATCTTGTCGACGGCGTACAGGTCCTCGATACCGGTGCCCATCAGGCCGGGCCCGATACGGACGTGGCCACCGCCCGTCGCCGAGGCCGACATGTCGAAGCCGTACTGCGCGTCCGCCGTGACCTCTCCCACGTAGTCCTTGTTGGCCACCAGGAAGTAGCCGTGGGCGGGGATGCTCTTTCCGTCCTGAATGACAGCCGTACTCGAGTAGCCCGTGGTGTTGGTGGCGGGCTTGTACTGGACCTTCCAGCCACTCAGGTCCACGGCGGTGTCCGTCGGGTTGTAGAGCTCAACATACTCGTTCGTGTTGAAGGTGGTGCTGTTGGGGTCCGTGGGACCACGCGCGGAGATCTCACTGATGACGATCTTCGGCGTGACCGCCACGTTGGCCGAGACCGAGTTGCCGTAGGGATTGGAAGCCACCACCTTGCCCACCTTGAACGACCCACCCGCGGTGAACGTCACCTGTGCAGAGGTGGCTCCCTCGGGGATGGTCGTCTTCGCCTGGGAGAGCGAGCCCAGCCCGGCGGCCGGCTCCAGGGTGAAGTTGATGACGAGGCCATCCTTCTCGGCCGGCTTGTCGAGCGTCACGGTGTAGACCTGCGTGGCACCCGGCAGCAACCGGACGTCGGCCGGGGTGATGGTAGCGGGCATGGGGAACGACGGGCGCACCGTGACGCGAGTGGAGAACTGCTTCACGCCGAGCCGCGCGGTGACGTTCCCGATGACGGTGTCCGCGCTCAGCCCCTTGGTGGCGGTGAAGACGAACTTCTCCGAGGTCTGCCCCTTAGGCACCGTCACCGTGGCGGCAGGCACCGTCCCGAAAGCCGCGCCCGCCACATCGGGCGCCGCCGAGATGTTCACCGGGGTGTCTCCCTTCCCCGCCTTGCTCAGCGTCACCGTGAACTCCTGGGTGGTGCCACGCACGAGGCTCAGCGGGCCCACCGGGGTGAGGCTGGCGATCTCCGGAGGATCGGGGTCGATGTTGACCGTCGCCTTCGCGGTGCTGCTGCCCAGCGTGGCCACGATCTCCGCCGTGGTGACGGTGGGCGAAGCGGCGGCCTTGAAGACGAAGGTGGCCGTGGTGGCGTTGAGTCCGAAGACCGCCGTCGCATCCACCGTGCCAATCTCCGCCGGCACGCTGAAGGCGATGGTGGTGCCCTCGGGAGCCGGGATGTCCACCCAGGCGGTGAGCGTCACGTCTCCGCCCTGCCCGACGTAGACGGTGTCGGGCGTGAGCTTCGTGAGCGTGGGCTGCTCGTTGGTACCCAGCACCCGCACCGTAGTCTCCACGCTCGAGGCCCGCAGCGTGGCGGTCAGCTTCACGCTGGCGGCCTGGGCCCTGGGGATGAGCTTCACCTCGGCGCTGGTCTCTCCGGCGGGGATGACCACCTTGCCGCCGTTGGCGATGTCCAGCTTGGACGAATCGGCGGAGGTGATGGTGACCGTGACATCCTCGGCGTACTTCTCGGACAGCGTCACCAGGAGCGGCCCACCGATGGCCTGGCACCCATCGGTCTCGCACGCGGAGTCCACACGGGAGAACAGGCCCGAGGGACCGAGGGAGGCGAGCGGCGGCGCGGGCGCCAGGAAGTCACCCGAGTTGCGCGGCTCCACCTTGGAGTTGCCGTTGCGCAGGTTCAGCAGGCCACGCAACCGGTGGTACTCCGTGCCCACCGCTGGAAGCGCCGAGGGCTTGTACATGAGGTCATCCACGCGCACGCCCACGGTCTCGCCATCCGTACCCGCCTTGATGTCGACGACGTACTCGTTGGTGGTGGTGCTATCGCCCGAGCCCGGGGTGGGCTCGTGCTTCGTCACGAAGACATCGGTGAGCTCCACCAGGACGCCCTCGAGCGCCTCGGCCCGCGAGCCACCCGTCCGCACCTCGGCGGGAGTGACGGAGACGGGCACCGGAGTAGCGGTGGTGTTCTGGGAAACGACGGTGGCGTCGGTGAGCTCGATCTGACCGAAGTAGTCATCCACCACGGCCGAGGTGACGGTGATCCGCTCCCCGACCTTGCGGCCGGAGGAGGAAGAGGAACCGAAGACGAAGATGCCGGACCAGTCCGGACCGGCGGTCCGCTCCTCGTCCACCACCTGGATGAAGAAGCCACTGCTACCGGCCGTGCCCGTCACCATCGCGTTGGCGATGGTGACCGGGTAGCCCACGAACGGGCGGAGACCATTCACCGGCTTCTTGATGTCGTAGATGGAGACCGGGCAGACCGTGTCGCCGGGATTCTTCGCGGCGCAGAGGTCGCACGCATCGCCCCTGCCATCACCATCCGAGTCCGCCTGGTCCTTGTTGGCCATGGCCGGGCAGTTGTCGGCGGGGCTGGCGATGCCGTCGCCATCCCTGTCGGCCGGGTTGGCGGCCTTGCAGGTCGTGCTGTTGGCATCGAGCGGGCACGGGTCGCAGGCATCACCCATGCCATCGTTGTCGGTGTCCGCCTGCTTGCCGTTGTCCATCGGGCGGATGGGGTTGAAGACGATGGAGCAGTTGTCCTGCGCGTTGGCGATGCCGTCACCATCGAAGTCGGCGAGCCGGCGCGTGCCGCTGTAGGTGTTGGAGCCATTCACCGAGGCCGCCACCGGAGTGGAGGCGGTGCGCTGCGGGGCGCAGGTGGGCTCGTTCTGGGGCTGGTCGCCACAGAAGAAAAGCGCGTAGGAGGTGGCGTTGGCTTCCTTCAGGGCGGCGAAGGTCTTGCCCGTATCGGACTCCACGCACGCCGCCTTGGCGGCGCCGCACACGTCCACCACTTCACAGGCCTTCGTCTCACCCTTGGTCAGCTCGGTCACCAGGGACTGGTCACCGTAGAGGGGCTTGCCGCCGCGCACGGTGAGGGCCACGTCCTCCGGCTTCGCGGTGATGACGGCGCGGTGCGGAGAGAACGCGTTGGCGTTCAACCGGAAGATGGCCAGGTCCGCCACCTTGCCCGGAGCGATGCGGCCCACCTTCTCCCAGGTGTCCGTCGCGTCCGCGGCGCCCGCGGTGGCCATGCGCCACAGCTGCTCGTCGGTGAACGTCTTCGAGTAGTGCACCTGGTTGAGGTAGTCCGCGCACCTCAGCTCGCGCAGCATGTTCATGGAGCCCGACTGCAGCCAGTCCGTGCCCAGCGCGATGTTCACGCCCATCTGCTTGTACGCGGTGACCATGGCCGTGTCGCCGTACAGGGACACGTTGCTGCGCGGCGACCAGACGAGGCTCGCGCCGCGCTCGGCAATCTTGCCGATCTCCGCCGCCGTGAGGCCAATGCCCTGGACGATGGCCGTACGCCCCGTCACCAGATCCTGGCTGCCGGCGCCCTGGCCGGAGAGGCAGCGGAACTCGTTGCGCGCCGACTCCTCGATGCCCTCGGCCACGTGCGGCATGTAGGCCGAGAGCCCCGGGATGTCGTTCGGCGTGTCGATGGACGGATAGCCGCACCCGCTCTCGAGCTCCTCGCCCTTGTCGTCGTCGTTGAACGGGAAGGTCTGGAAGTTCACGTTCATCTCATGCAGACCCTCCTGGCTGGCCTTGTCCGTGCCATAGGCGGCCAGATCGCGCACAAGGCCCGCCTGTCCGCCCGCTCCGGCGCTCGACGTGGTACCGGCCATCACCTGGCGCAGCTCGGCCCAGCGCTGGGCGTCATCCACCGCGCTCCTGCCCTGATCGACCGCCTTGTGACCATCGTTGCCCTTGCGCCAGTCGTGGCGGTGCTCGAAGCGCTCCTCACGGCCCGGGTCCGGCGCCTTCTGGAAGTTCATGTGCTCGTGCGCGTTGATGAGACCCGGCGAGATGACACCCGCGGGGCAGGAGATCTTCGTCGCCTCGGCCGCACCGGCCTCCGCCGAGCAGTCGCACGCCGCGCACGTGATGATGCCCTGGGCATCCACCAGCACCTGGCCCCCATTGAGCGTCTTGCCGTCCAGCAGCACCACGCCTATGTAGAGGCGCGCACCGCCCGTCCCGGCGATCACCTTGCAGGTGGCCCCGGCCTCCGGCTGCGGCAGGCTCGCCGGCGCGGCGCACTGCTCCTGCGCGGGCCGGGAAATCTCACAGTTGTTGTCGCACCCGTCCCCGTCCTCCTTGTTGCCGTCGTCACAGGCCTCGGAGATCTCCCGGACCTTGTTGCCACAGACGGCCAGCGTCTCCTGCTCCGGCGGCGTGAGGCTGCAGTCGTTCTGGCATCCATCCCCGTTGATGGAGTTGCCGTCGTCGCACGCCTCGCCCACCTCCACCTCCCGGTTGCCGCAGGTGGCCTGGTGATCGACGGTCGTACACCGGTTGGTACAGCTGTCGTCATCGACGGTGTTGCCGTCGTCACATTGCTCCTTGCCCTCGACGCGGCCGTTGCCGCACTGCTCATCGGACGAGGGGCAAGCGGTCAGCAGGAGCAATCCTGTGCCGAGGAGTGCCAGGAGATGGCGGGGGTTGTTGCGCATGCGGTTCCTGGGGGTTGAGGTTGGACCAGGGGCAGTGGGCTCCTTCCGTGTGACAGGAGTGTGAAGCCCACTGAAACATTTGAGCGACACCTTACGCCGGAGGTGAAGCAGGTGGAAAATCCGGACCGATCGGCTGGATGCCCGCTCGCTGGCGCGGCTCCCTCTCAAACGCGCACTCGTCGACAACCCCGTGACTCGCGGCTCACGAAGCAGTGGCGATCACGCCCCGAAGATGATTGGTTGTTCCCCATGGCGCGTTCCCTGCTGCTCTCGCTGCTCGTGCGGCAGCACCTAGCACTCAAGGAGAAATTCCGCGTTCGCTATCCTCACTGCTGGTTGGTGTGGGAGGCGGGCGTGTGGAACGTGCCGGAGAACAGCGAGCAGAACCACGGCACCACGCGGCTGCCCACGTCGGATCTACGCGACTGTCTGCCCTCGGGGGATGCCATGTGCTTCGAGCTGGCCCTCGGGACGAGCGGGAGGGACGTGCTGTCGCTGGGGCGCGCCTCGCACAACGTGTTCGTCATCAACGACGCCACCGTGTCGCGCGAGCACCTGGTGCTGCGCCCGCTGCCGGAGGGAAGCTGGACGGTGGAGGCCCTGGCCCAGGGAGGGCCGGCGACGCTCGGCGGCAAGCTGCTGCGGCCCGGCGAGCCCACGCCGATGGAGTCCGGCATGCAGCTGCAGCTGGGTGACGTGCGGCTCACCTTCCACGACGCCGACAGCTTCAGCACCCGCATGGGCCACACGGCCGCGCTGCTGCTGGCCCAGCAGCGCGGGCCCCGGGAGAGCCCGGCTTGAGTGCTCCAACCGACCACATCACCCCCGGCCGTTGAACGCAGGGGATGAGAGAGACGAACTACCCGTCAATTGGCTTCGAAGAAACGCCGCAAGCGCTTCTCTGTCACCGGAGAGCCCGGAGCCGCCAGCATTTTCTTCAATCGAGCCCGAACGACTGGATCCTGACGGGCCGTGACCTCGAAGTACTCAATGTACCTGTCACGCATATCCGCATCCTGCTCCAGCCGCGGTAGGAGCGTATCGCGCAACCGTGAGTCCCTCTCCTCAGCGAACCCCCTCAAGATAGCGTTCTCCACCTGGATGAGCCGTCCCCGGTGCCAGACCTGAGTTCTGAAGGACTCATCGTCGCGGGCGATGGACGCCCCCAGGGAATGAGCCCGCACCTTCACCTGTGCCGACAGCTCATCCCGCTTTCGGTGCAGTTCCTTCAGCCTCGCCGCCAGGTACTCTCTCTCCTCGTTCCCGCCCAGGCGCAGAAGGAGACCGGTCGCACCCAGGATATCTCGAAGCCGCTCCGGCTCCTTCGCGGCTTCGATGCTCTCCAGTGTGAGCCGCGCCCTCAAGAATGGAAGATAGGGTTTGGGGTTGCGGCGTACCTCCTCCCACGTTTCCAAAATCTCCTTACCCGACAGCTCGTTGATGCCATGGCTGGCATGAAGGAGCTGCTCGACAGCCTGCTCAGGGGGAGGCACTGCCGCTCGAGACAACGGAGCAACGAATAGCAGCCCCATGATGACAATGACATGAGTTCGCATGGATTCCAGTGCTCCTAGTACGCCTTGAGCTGCCGGTTGCCTCGGGCATTCAAATCCCCCGAGGGACGTGGTGAACGGGCCTCGATTGCCACCCACTCGGGTATGCGCCGGCCGCCGCTGACCGTCGTGAGCGGATCAAGCCCCGTGTTGTTCGGGTAGAAGAATGTCTGAACTCCAGCGGAGTCACCTGTGTTGGTAAGCAGGTGAGCTAGCTCATGGGCGAGGATTGCGTATGTCGGAAGATTACTCTGGATGATCGTAAACAGCTTCTCTCCATGCAAGGCAGGCGCCTGATAGTACGGAGGAAAGGCAAGGCCGGAAGCAGGGCCCGAATAGTACATCTGCGTCCCATAGAAAACATCGATCACATCCTCCGTCATGCTTTCGTTGTATGCCTGATAGAGGGCTTTGATGTCGGATTCAGTAATCACTCCATCCACAAGAATGTTGGTGCCACTGTACGACAAGGGGGCGTCCTCGACCAGGATCGTACCACCTACCACTTCAGTCTTGATACAAGCGGGTGACCAAAGACTGTCCGTCTGACGTAGCTCACGCCAGACTTCATTGATAGGCGTGAGTGGCCCTCGTGCACTGTGCACAACGGGGTCGTCACCCGAGTGAGCAAGCCCATCAGTCATGGGATCACTCAGGTCGACGTACGGCTCGCTCCGCTCTCCGAGGTCGTGCTGTCCATTCCCGTTCGTGTCGGCATAGTCGAACCTGCCATTCCGATCACCAACTATGTCGGACGTACTCGGGTTTCCATCAGCATCAATGCCCACATCCTCGAACGGTTCCAGGAACACGTGGACTCGGAGCGGAACCTTCCTTCGAGCCTCTCCACAAACCGGAAGACGCCATCTCAGTATTCCGGCACTCCTTGCTGTATTGTAATAGAGTTCCAGATGACCATCGATGGGAGCAGCCCATGTCCTATCCCCAGGCCAGCCGTCGGCGACCACCCTGCTGATACCGTCATGTGCTGGGAACCCATCGTCTGTATCCGTCCGGGGAATGCTTTCGATATCCGGTCCCGTCAGTAACAGGGAACGAGACACCATCGTGGACGAGTTGACACTACTCTCTGGAATCCGCATCTGACTAGAGCTGTCATAGACGACCGTCTGGACACTCGTGTTGAAATCGATGGGTAGAGTATCGATCCTACTGGAGTCGACATCAAGACCGGGCCCCCGGGCCCGCAGATAGAAGCGCGAGGGGTCAAGGTCGACGAAGTGGTCCGGGTCCATGCCATTCTTCACATTGAATGTCGCCGAGTCGAAAGCATTATCCCAACGGCCAGCACGCACGCTACGAAGTACGGTATCTTCATCCTCGACGATATGATCGTTATCCGTGTCCTGGACCGCCTCGAGCAATACCGAACTCAGTCCCAACTTGACCTCCGGAAGCGAGGTCCCGTCCGTCGTGGTGAATCGCAACCGCAACTCACCCTTGGCTTCTTTGAGCGCCTCAAAATACAAAGGATAGCCGTACTCCTGCCAGCCCGTGTCTCTCCCTGGGAAATTCCACGTCTTGGGCAACGGAGCCTCCGTGGCCTTTGAAAGCGTTGTCCAGGCCTTCAAGGCTCCGGCCCCCAGGCTATGCTCCAGCATCAGCGTGCCGCCGAGCGTCGAAGGACTGAAATCCACGAACATCTGCCTGACTTCGTCGTCACCGTAGATGAAAGCATCATCAAAGTCTGACAATTCGTTCAAATTGTCGTCGTCGTTGTTGACGAGCAACTCCCAATCAGAGGAGGAACCCATCCCAGGGATCGTGATCCTGAGCTCATAGAAAACCACAGGGTGGGAACCCAAGGCGATAACAGACGTGCCGCGAATGGCCGAGAGTTCGAGCGTATAAATTCCTGGAACTGAGTATTTGATCGCCATGGTGGTAGCTGATGCCGGAGCCGAAAAGATGGCCACCACCTTACCAGCCGAGTCGCGCAGCGTCCCTTGGTAGGAATCCACCGGACTCTGCGCCCCAGTAAGCGTAAAGGAGACGGCGTCAGGCGTTAAATAGTCTACATACTTGGTAGTCGTTTCGTTGAAGACAACCCTCATCGGCTCCGACGTAATTGCGCGATACTCGCTTTGAGAGCTCAGGATATTGGAATTGGAATCCAGGAGAGACACCTTGATGTGGAAGTACTTCCCCTCTTGTACCCTCACTCCAGACTGGGTAAGACCATTCCAATAGAATAGCAGGGACTGACCTCGGCTCGACTGCGTAGCAGGACCGCTCAGTGAGCTGTAGACCGGATTGAGGGAATCATCTTCGCTGAAAACATCCAACTTCGCGTACACGCCCAGCCCCAAAACCGTCTCGTCATATAGAGCCGAGTCGATGTGATAACCAATCAGCACCCCACCCGTGCCCGCCAGGGACAACACTGCGGGAGCTATCTGCCGAGGAGTATCGAGGCAAACCTTTCCGCTGCAGTTTCCAATAGAGAAAGAGGATTCATAGGTGGCGCTATTCGTCACTCGATCATCGTCGTCCACCGTGAGGCGCATGCGCCAACGCCCTTGGCACGCCGGAGGAACGACTGTTCCTACTGGATAGAGGACAACCTCCATCTGCCACTCCGGAAATGTGGGAACACTGCAACCCGGGGTGGGAGGAATCGCTTGCCATCTGTAGCGAATGATTCCCGAACCCGGATTCACATTATCTGGGTCATAGCTCTGGTGAGCGTAGAACGAGACACCTACCGGAAGCACGCCGGACAGCGACGTTGTTGCCCGCTCGCCGGAAGAAATCAAAGACGAGTAGAACGAGGCATGCGGAGGAACTGGCTCCCATTGAACATTGATATAGATTGGGTAGTTGGCCTCATTGCCTTCTGCATCCCAGACGCGCAGTTCGAGTCCCCACAGTCCTACAGGAATGTTGAGGAAGCCGAAATCGAGGTTGGGACCATCATCCGCCACGCCAAAAAATGACTCATGAACAGGACCCAGCGCGTAGTGGCCCATGTCGTTTCTCACACTCCCGGGGATTTCGATGATGTTCCATTGGTATCTTACGATTCCCTGGGATATTGAAACGGACCGCCCATCCGTCCTATGACAACGATTCGGCCTATCTGTACATGGTGAGTCCGGATCATTGAACCAACCATAGAGCAGCAAGTAATCGGCCTGACTGACAACCAGCGGCTCTTCTGGGTGGGAATGGTCATCTCCATCGCTTTCCACGTACGCCCAAGGAAGCCCATCAACCAGAACCTTGAACTCCCCCTGCACGGAATCTCCCTCGTCATCCGTTGCAGTCAGACGGAAGATCCATGTGCCAGACGTCGAAAGTGAAGGCTTGCTCATCAACGACGTTGTTGAGACAGCATATGGAAGCGGCAGACCCGTAGAGCCAGGTTCCTGGACCACCTCCCACTTGAATGTGAGATCGCCACCGTCGTCATCATGGAGTATTGTCGTCGAGACCAGCAAATCTTGGCCAACATCGATCTCAGCGGGACCACTGAATACAATGCGTGGCTTGGCATTCACCACCTTGACCGTGACGGTCTTCGAGACCTGGGCCCCCTCATTGTCCGTAGCAGTGAGGCGGAACACCCAATCGCCAATATCGGCCTTCGTCGTCGGAATGGAGATATTGTAGGCGGTAGAGTAATTGTTCTGCGGTTGCTGCGACGAGCGTACCGGGGTTTGTAGAATGTCCCAGACGAAGGAGAGATTGCCCCCGTCGTCGTCAGTGGTCCTGCTGCTGCCGAGCCCAATGGCTTTATTCACTACCACCTCAAGGGGACCGTTGATTTCGAAGTTCGGCGGAACGTTGGGGACGGTGAATTGGAAGGGGAAACTGCTCATCTGTCCTTCGTCGTCATCCACCTCCAGCAGGAACCTCCATGTCCCGATGTCCCGCTCGCTACCAAGAGAAAGAGTCGGGGATTCGGTCGATGCATTGCTCAGGGATGCCGTGGCCTGGGGCGGACGGGAAACGATAAACCACCGATAGGACATAGGCCCCCCATCGCCATCATAGGCATTTGCCTGGAAGGAAACAAAAGAATTCCAGGCTGGCGAATTAGGCAATGTCTTTGGTTCTGCCCAGGGAGCGATATTGTCGGCCCCGTACTCCATCCTACGTGTAGTATTGTACTCAGTGATGCATGAGCTGAAGCATGGAGAACACGAGGAATTGGCCGACACATAGCCGAAGGTGCATTCAACGACGTGCGAACCTAGATCACGAAGCGATCGCGGGTAGAATCTGAAATTATAGCCTTGGCTATTGATGGGGCATTGCCCGTCCGGAAAGACGATGCTGGTATCGGAAGTAGGCGCTCTAGGATCGTTGCTGTAAGGAGAAATATTCACCAGCTGGCCTGCCACGAAGCTGATGCGACGGCAGTTGCCCAACATCGGCTTGTATCCAGCCGCAAAAACAGACTCCCTATGGCTTGTCTTGGCAAGAATTTTTCCGAGATACGTGGTGCTCCCGGCGCTCAGATTGATTCCATCACCCGTGGTTGGCTCGGGACCAAACGCGAGAAGAGACACTACGATTAATACGGCGGAGTTCAAGGTTGTATTCCTGAAAAAGGCCGTCAGCGAGGACGGGTCGAAGCGTCAATCTCAAGCACTGGCTGGGGCGAGGATCTGGGTGACTGAGGTTCAAGACCATCATGCCGAATGCCAGCGCTACCTCTGGAGCCGTCGCCTTGCTGCAGTGCGTAACGTTCCGCCAGTACATTGACGATGATGGCATTCGCACGCAGTTGCTTCAGGAAGACAGAACGACGGAGTTCTCGTCCAAAGGACTTCATCTCCACTGCGACCACGGGCTTTATGTCCTCGAAAGGCGGAATAGACGAAGGGCCTTGAGAGACAAGTTTGAATACGTGGAACCCTTTTTCCGTCCTGACGACCGGCGATATCGTTCCCGGTCTCATTCCGGCAAGCGCCAACCACGATTCAGGGGCGACGTCATGCGGCTTCAAGACCTTCAGAATTCCACTGCTCGAAGCTTCTACGCCCTCCAACTTTTTCTTTGCCAGTTCCTCAAACGAAGCATCTGACTGCAATGCCTGTCGGCGCAACTCCTCGGCCTTCTGGCGCTTCGCACGAACCGCCTCGGTAGACGTATCCGACTCGACCTTGAGGAAGATCTCCAACGCGGCAATGGTCGAGGGTGCACGGAAACGTTCGAGGTGATTTTCGTAGAAGAAACGGAGGTGTCGGTCAGACGGAGAGGGTACATCCCCCAATGACAACAAGCGCTCGCGAAGTTGTTCCAACCTGAGTTTCCGGCGCAACTCGCTCAACCCCAACGGAAGAGCACCCACGTGCTTCTCGAAGGCCTCGGAATTTGGGAAACGTTCCTTGTATGCATCAAGGGCAGCATCCACTTGATGCGGCTCAACAAAAACTTGAGCCTGCTCCGCAGCCTGCTCGATCAACACTTCATCGATGAGTTGCTCGGCAATATTTATCTTCAACTCAACGGCCCGAGAATCCGGGACACGACCATCTTCCAAACGATGCAATTTGGCATTGATGGCCCAGAGAGCATTGAACCGCTCCAAGGAAACTTGTTGCCCGTTTACCTCGGCAATACTCTCATTTTCGGGGAGATCAAGTCTTTTCAGGGAAGCAGAACCAGCTACTCCTGTCAGCGGAAGCAAGAGAAGGCAGAGGCTCACACCGAGCAAGTGCGTAACGGAGCAGAGGCCCGCCCGAGACCCGTTGGGTCCCATGTGGATTGAACGAGCAGCTAACCTTGGGGATAAATTCGGCTTGTATGTCATCTAGTAGACCAGGAACGAGTCTGGCGGCTCCGCTCATCAAAGTGCGGATGACCAGCCTGCCCCCGATCTGCCGTTTTTCCCGCCTTGGCGCTGTGAGCTAGTTCACACAATGGAACGAATGTTTCACGCAGTAGCGCACCTATTCGCGTGAATCGAGAACATTTCAAACGTGACGAATCGCGCGTGACAAATCAGCAATAACACTCACGCGTGATGGTGACGTGGTTTCAGACCGGCTCGCCCAGCCTAAGGCTCGAACCCAATAGCCAACTTGGCGGAGCACGCTGTCGGGCACAAAGCCGGCCCGAACTCAGCTCACGCCATCACAAACTCTCCGTTGATTACCGGCCCCTGAATAGCAGAGGAACCGGCATGGCCCCCCGCAGCCCCCTGCATCCGACAACCCTGATTAGTGCACGGTGCCCAGGGTCGTGGAGCGCGGCTGGGGAGCGGTGGCCACGTAGGCAATGGTGCCACCGGCGATCAGCGCCACGGCGCCCGCTCCCGCCCACACCCACCACTTCTTCGTCAGGCTCTCGCCCTTCACCTCCGTCCTGGCTTGCGCCGGTGAGGCCCGGGGCACCAGGACGCGCTTGCGCTCGGAGTCCTGCACCCGGCGCGCGGCGGTCGTCTCCGCCTGCGCCTTCAGCGCCGCGGCCTTCGCCTGATCCTTCGCCGTCGCCTCCCGCGCCATGCGCCGCTCCTGCTCCTTGTTGCGGGCTGCCGCGTCCATCTCCGCGAGCAGCTCCCGGACCAGCTCGGCGTTGCGCGGCTCCCCCTTCGAGAGAGCCAGGTAGCGCCGGTAGAAGAAGGCGGCGCGCTCGGGGTTGCCCAGCTGCCGGTGGCACTGCGCGATGTTGAAGAGGAAGCCCGGCAGCGGCATCAGCCGGTACGCCTCGCTGTAGGCGTCCAGGGCCTTGTTGAACTCGGCCAGGTCATAGGAGACGTTGCCCTGAGCGAACATCGCGCGGGCCTTCGCCTCCTTGTCGGCGCCCGTGTTCAAGTCGGCGGCGTGCGCGGACAAGGGCGAGACGGCGAGCGACAGGGCCACCAGCACCGGCAGCACGAAGCGCTCAGAGAGCGAACGGATCGATGACATCATCTCGCATTCCTGCCTTCTGCTTGCGGTGGACGTTGGTGCGCACGGGCCCTCGTGCCGCGTCCCGTGGAGCACGCGGCTCCGCCAGGGCGGGTGGCACCTCGAGGGCCGCGGGCGAGTCGAGCCGCGCCTCGTCCACAGGGGAAGGCTCGAGGGCGGCCGGCGTGGACGCCTCCACCGTGTCCGGAGAGGAAACGTGCCCCGCGCGCGCCCAGAGGGCGAACCCGGCGAGGCTCACCGCCAGCACCCCCGCGACGATCGCCATTCCCCGGCGCCGCGCACCGGCCAGCCCCTCGGGGACGGGCAGCGGCTGGGTGGGCCGGCGATCCTCCGCGATGGGCTCCGGCGCCGGGTCCGCCAGCAGCACGGTGATGACCTCGGCGAGTGACTGCGGACGATCCGCGGGCTCCTTGGCCAGGCAGCGCAGGGCGAGCTGCGCCAGCGACTGCGGCACCGGCTCTCCCGAGGGCGTGTGCGAGGGCAGCGCTGGGGGCGGCTCGGTGATGATCTTCACCATCAGCTGGCCGAAGTTGGACGCCAGATGGGGAGGCCGTCCGGAGAGCATCTCGTAGAGGACGGCGCCCACCGCGTAGATGTCCGCGCGGTGGTCCACCGGAAGGCCCGCGGCCTGCTCCGGCGACATGTACGTGGGCGTGCCGATGATGGTGCCATCCAGCGTGCCGCCGGTGTTCTCGGCGGTGAGCACCTTGGCCACCCCGAAGTCGAGCACCTTGACGAAGTCCGCCTGCCCGCTCTTGTGGGTGATGAAGAGGTTGTCCGGCTTGATGTCCCGGTGCACCACGCCCAGGTGGTGCGCCGCGCCCAGTGCCGCGCACACCTGCACCGTGATGCGGCGGATGCGCATCACGGAAAGCTGCTCTTCTTTCACCAAGGAGGAGAGGTTCTGCCCGCGCAGCAGCTCCATCACGCAGTAGACGTGTCCGCTGCGCGCGTCCTCCACGAAGTCGAAGATCTCCACGATGTGCTCGTGGTTGATCCGGTTGACGGCGTGCGCCTCCTGGAAGAAGCGCCGCACGAAGCCGCTGTCATGGGCGAAGGCGGGACGCAGCACCTTGAGGGCCACCTGGCGCCCCAGCCGCACGTGGCGGGCCTGGAACACCTGGCCCATGGAGCCCTCGCCCAGCAAGCGCTCCAGTTGGTAGCTGCCCAGGACCTCTCCTTCCTGAAGCTCCCGGTCCACGACCGTTGAACCTCCGGTAGAGCGGATGCCGCTGGAGAGCACAGTGCCCGAGATGACGTCGTCGCCGCCCATGGGCGGCAAACCTTTCCATCCTCTCAGCCCCCGGCAACCCATCGGGCTCAAAATGTCGCCAGGGTGACGACCCTTCTGCCCGCGAGCGGAGACTGTCTTCCACTCGCGGTTATCGAGAACTGGGAAGAGGCCCACCCGGAGGAGGAACTGCTACCGGGTGGACCTCAGCCGCACATCCTCAGCCGCACGTCTTGTTGGCCAGGCACTTGCCCGCGGTTCCGTTCGGCCTGCGGCAGACCGCGTTGGTGGGGCAATCCACCGAATCCGCGCAATCGACCCCGGTGTCTCCGTCGTTGTCCAGGTTGTCGTTGCAGACGGTCTCCTTCTTGGTGCAGCTCACGAAGGAGCAGCCCGCGCCGCAGACACCATTGTTGCAGTTGGCATCCACCTTTCCGGAGGTGCAATCGGTGGCGCCATTGCCGTCGTTGTCGGCCTTGTCCGAGCAGGCGACCTCCACCGCATTGCCACCCGCGCACATGGTGCCATTGCCACGGTTCGTGAACTCCGGGCAGTCGACGGTGTCCGCGCAGTCGGCCTTGCCGTCCTTGTCGTTGTCCTGGCCGTCACTGCACGAGGTCTCGACCGCCCTGCCGCCCTGGCATTGGCAGTTGGTACCGCACGACTGGCTGCCGCAGTCGACGGTGTCCGCGCAGTCGATCTTGCCGTCCTTGTCGTTGTCCTGGCCGTCACCGCAGTCGGTTTCGGTCTTGATGTAGCTCGACGAGCACACGCAGCCGGTGCCGCACGACTGATTCAGGCAGTCGAAATCGACACAGTCGATATCGCCATCCTTGTCGTTGTCCTGGCCGTCGCCGCACGCGCCCTCGCCGGGCCTGCCGTTGACGCAGGTGCAGGCGGCGCCACACGACTTCTTGTCGCAGTCGAGCAGGTCCGCGCAGTCCTTGTTGCCGTCCCCGTCATCATCGACGCCGTTGCCGCAATCCAGCTCCGAGCGCCGTTGGCAGGCCCCGCTGGCGCACGTCTCGGACACGGCGTTGCAGGCCTTGCCGCATTCGCCGCAGTTGGCCATGTCGGTCAGCAGGTCGAACTCCTCCTCGTCCGGCACGCCGTCGCAGTCGTCGTCCTTGCCGTTGCACAGCTCGGAGGTGGGCTTGACCTCGCCCGTGCAGATGACCTGGCCATTGGCGCCGCAGGCGGGCTTGCCGGCCTCGCACGCGCCCTTGCCCAACGTCCCCTCGGGGCCGGTGTAGCAGGGCTCGCCGGACAGGTCGTCCTTCACGCCGTTGCAGTTGTCATCGACGCCGTTGCACACCTCCGTGTCGGCCCTGCAGCAGAAGCCGCGCAGGCCCGCGCGAGGCATGCACACCACGCCCTCCTCGGCGCAGTCGGCGTTCGTGTCGCAGCTGAAGACGGTGTCGTCCGGCAGCTCCGGCACCCAACAGCCCGCGGCGGACACCGCGAGCAGGAGACAGCAGAGGAGAGAAGAGAAGGACTTCATGTTCAGAAGCTCCCGCCAATGACGAGGTGGAGGTCCGTGCTTCCCTTGCCCGCCCCGGTGGCCACGGGGGCCAGCGACGAGGAGGACGGCTCGGAGCGCGCCGGAACGATGATGAGCCACAGCAGGCTGCCGCCGGCCACCGCGCCGCCGCCCGCCATGAGCACCGAGGAGAGCATCGACTGCTGCCGGGCGGCCAGGTACTCACCGCGGGTGAGGTTCTGCACGCCCTGCCCGTCCACGCCCTTGGCGGCGGCGTCGCGGGCCTTCATCCCGAGCGCCACGCCCGCGCCCACCGCCGCCAGTCCCACCACCGTGGTGTAGAGCGCGGGCCGGCTGAAGACGGAGGGTCCCCCCGAGGACTTCTTGCTCGACTTCTTCACCACCGCCACCGCGTCCGACGGCGGCCCATCCGGCGAGGGGCCGTTGAGCTCCAGCCGCACCTGCACCTCCTCCGTCGCGCCCGGAGCGAGCGTCAGCGTCTTCGTATAGGTGCTGTAGTCGTCGGCCTCCACGATGAGCTGCACCTCGCCGGGCGGCAGCCTCGCCTCCACCTTGCCCACGCCCAGCATGCGCTCGCCCACGCGCACCACCGCCTGCGGCACGTTGCTGGACACCTTCAACAGGGCGCGCTGCCGGGCCAGCCCCGTCAGCCGCTTCGACAGCACGTTGCCGGCCTCGCGGATGAAGTTGCTGTCGTTCGCCTTGCGGCCCGTCACCACGTCCATCTCCACCGCGCCCCGGTCCCGGTCATACGTCCACATGCGCAGCGTCCACGTCCCGTCCTCCTGCGCCAGGCGCGCTGTGGTGAGCAGGTCCGCGTCGAGCGTCTCGGCGGCCGGCCCGAAGCACGAGGCCTCCCCGCAGCGCAGCGCGGAGTCGTAGTCCGCCCCGAGCTGGCCGCGGGACTCGCCCACGTCGGCGGCCCTCGACACACCGGAGCGGAACGCCACGGGCTGCAACCAGCCCAGCCACCGCTTCAACGCCGCGGCACCGGCGCGATCCGGCGTGTCCACACCCAGGAACGCGAAGCGCGAGCGCAGGTCCACTCCAGAGGTGTTCCCGCTCAGGTCCAGGCCCAGGTTGCCCGTGTCCAGCGAGGCGTCCTCGGAGTCCTGCTGCTCGTTGGGTTTCTGGGCGTTCGAATCGCTGGAGAGATCCAGCCCGAGGCCTTCCTGGGCCCTGGCGGGGCCAGCGGCGAGCGCGAGCGCCAGCATTCCGGCCACATACACGACGGGGGTACGCATGACCCCATGTTGTACCTTGAACAGAGCCCGCTGCGGAGCACCCCTCGCGTTGGACCCGGGTCATGTGGCACAAGGGCGCACACACACGAGGTGCGCGCCCGGTGTGTCAGACGCTCATCCCGCCCGCGAGGCGAGGTAGCGAGCCAGGGCCTGGGCCTTGGGGATGAGCGTGTCCACCTCGATGAACTCATCCACCGTGTGGAAGCCCTTGCCGCGAGGACCGAGCCCGTCGATGGACGGAATCCCCATGGCGGACGAGGTGCTGGCATCCGAGCCGCCCCCCACCAGGGCCGCCTCGCCGTGGCCCAACCCGGAGACATGGGCGCAGGAGCCATACGCCGCCATCAGCGCCGCGGAGGCCTCGGTGCGCTCCAGGGGCTCGCGGGCCACGCCCCCTTCCACCTCGATGCGGGTGCCAGGAACGCCGGATGCCGCCTCCTCCGCCGCCTGGCGGAAGCGCCGCACCAGCTCCTCGCCGTCCGCGCGGGTGCAGAAGCGCAGGTCCACCTCGGCCACGGCGTGGTCCGGCACCGTGTTCTTCCCCTGGCCCCCCGTCACCTTGCCCACGTTGATGGTGATGCCACGCGGGTAGTCCGTGAGCTGCTGCACCCGGTCCACGAAGCGGGCGAGGGCCCAGAGGGCATTGGCCCCATCCTGGTGGTTGTTGCCCGCGTGGGCCGCCTTGCCGTGCGCCACCGCCGTGGCCATGCCGGTGCCCTTGCGCCGGGTGATGATGGCGTCCCCGGCCCGGCCGGACTCGAAGACGAGACAGGCATCCGCGCCCTCGATGGCCTTGCGGATGACGTCCGCGCCCTCGGGCGAGCCCACCTCCTCGTCCGACACCACCACCAGCCGCAGCGGGGGCAGCGACTCCAGCCCGCCCGACGCCGCGAGCGCCTTGAGCGCCCAGGTGATGACGACGAGGCCGCCCTTCATGTCCAGCACGCCGGGGCCGCGCCGCAGCGCCCCGTCCTGCCGGTAGCCCTCGAATTTGCCCGGGGGGAATACGGTGTCCAGGTGGCCCACCAGCGCCACCGGCTTCAGCCCCGCCTTCCCCTTCGAGCGGAACACCAGGTGGTCGGCGAACCGCGTGCTGGGCACCACCTCGGCCCCGAGCCCCGGCAGGGCGAGCTGCTCGCGCAGCAGGGCGCCGACCTTGCGGCCGCCCTCCACGTTGTTCGTCCAGGAGTTGACCTCCACCAGCGCGGCGAGCGCCTCTTCCATCTCCCCCAGCCTGCCCACCAGCCAGCTGGCCGCCGCTTCACCCATCTCGCGCATCGTCTCGGCCTCCCATCCGGAGTGCATCCCCGGATGCAACCCGGGCATACGCCAGGCCCCCGGCTCCAGGGAAGGTATCCCGGCGCCCGCCCGCCTGGGGCTCCAGCACGAGCCCTCCGGGGGAAGGAAGCTTGCCGGGGACGGTGGGGGTCCGCACCTCAAGGCCAGGAGGATGAACGATGGCGGACGCGCTGTGGATTCTGGTGGCCAACTCGAGCCGGGCCAAACTCTTCGCGACGGACGAGCGGGCGGAGCGGTGGGACCTGCGCGAGGAGTTCCAGCACGAGGAGAGCCGGATGCCCTCCCGGGAGCTGATGGGCCAATTCGACAACCCCAACGCCGGCACGCTTCACAAGCCCCAGCCGGAGAACGAACCCGATGCGCGCCAGCAACTGGAGCACGAGCGCTTCGCACGTGAGCTCGCCCAGCGGCTGGAGCGGGGGCTGAACGACCATGCGTATGACCGCCTGGTCATCGCCGCTCCCCCCGAGTTCCTCGGCCGGCTGCGGAAGATGATCAGCCGCCGCGTCCACCAGCGGCTGATGCTGGACATGCGCGCCGACTACGTGAACGTGCCAGAACGGGAGCTGCCCGAGCGCATTCCGCTCTCCTAGGTAGGCACACGGGCAGACGCGGCGTCCGGGGCCTCCTCACCCGCTCCGGGCGCCGTCCGCGCGAAGTAACCACCACACCCACCTGGACGTACCCGGGAGGGGCTCCTCCTATCGGACGCGCTCCGTGGTACAGGTGGAATGGAAACCGGTTGGAGGGCACTGGGGTCTCCAGCGAGCCCACCGCGCGGACGTACGAATTCATGAGACTTCCCCTGATCGGCACCCTGAAGCTGCGTGGCCGGCTGACGTTGTACGTCACCCTCCTGGCCGTGGTTCCCCTGTTGGCGTCCTCGCTGCTGGGCTCGAACGCCACCCAGAGGATGATGCAGGAGCAGGTGCACGAGATGCTCCGCATCGAGGCCGAGGGTCTGAAGGACCTGGTGGAAGCCTCGCTGGCGGAGCGCGAGACGAGCGTGCGCAGCTGGGCCGAGGACACGCTGCTGCGCGAGGCGCTGCTCACGGGCAGCTACCGGCAGAGCGATGCGGTGCTGTCGCGGCTGCAGTTGCGCTACACCACCTTCACCGGACTGGTGCTCTTCACCGAGGACGGCCGGGCCGTCTCCGCCAGCACGGAGCCGCTGAAGGATTCCTTCGTGGGCCAGGAGGAGGCGGTGCGGAGCTCGCCCTGGTTCAAGGCGGCCCTGGAGGGGCGCTTCACCAGCGCGCTGCTCACCCAGGAGGATCCGGTCTTCGGCATGCAGGTGCTGCACCTGGCGGCGCCCGTGATGGAGTCGCGCGGCGGGCGGCGGCTGGGCGTGCTGCTGGCGGCGTATGACTGGGGCCAGGTGGGCGAGGTGGTGAAGGCCGCCATGCTCCGCGCCCGCGCGCGTGAGAACGACAGCTTCTCCCTCGAGGTGCGCACCCAGGCGGACGAGCTGCTCTTCGACTCACGCGGCCAGGGCGCCGAGCGCATGGCCCATCCCGTGGCCGTCGAGGCCATCAACGGGCCGGAGATTCCGGACGTGGGGGATGGCTGGCGCTTCGTGGCGCTGTCGGATCCGGAGGATGTCTACGCCTCGGTCAACAAGCTGAGCCTCGCCGTGCTGGGCATGGTGCTGACCACGGTGGTGGTGGTCGCGCTGTGCGCCTTCCTGCTGGCGCGCGGCGTTGCCCTGCCCATTACCCGGCTCAACCAGTCGGTGCGCCACATCGTGCGGGAGGGAGACCTCACCCAGAAGCTGGAGGCGCACGGGGATGACGAGGTGGGCGAGCTGGCGCGCTCCTTCGTGCAGATGGTGGACAACCTGAAGGAGACGGCGCAGAGCCTGCAGCGCGGCACCCAGGTGCTCACCGACACCGTGGCCGAGCTGACGCGCGCCGCCGAGCAGCAGGAGAACAACATCACCCGTCAGGCCGCGGCCCTGCAGGAGACGCAGGTGACGGCGCAGGAGATCAAACAGACGTCCCTGATCGCCTCGGAGCGCGCGACCGCGGTGCTCCAGGTGGCCACGAAGGCCGAGGAGCTGGGCCAGGGCGGCGCCAGCGCGCTCTCGGAGAGCATGACCGGCTTCCAGGGGATGCAGGACCAGGTGAACGAGATGGCCGCGCAGATCGGCCGGCTCAACGAGCGCGCCCAGCGCATTGGCGGCATCACCCAGACGGTGAAGGGCCTGGCGGACCGCTCCAACATGCTGGCGCTCAACGCCGCCATCGAGGCGGTGCGCTCGGGCGAGCACGGCAAGGGCTTCGCCATCGTGGCCAAGGAGATCCGCACCCTGGCCAACCAGTCCATCCACTCCACCGCCGAGGTGGGCACGCTGCTCGAGGACATCACCCAGTCCATCATCAAGACGGTGGAGCTGAGCGAGCAGGGCCAGCAGCGCATGGAGCAGGGCCTGATGAAGGCGCGCAGCAGCGGCGAGAGCATCCAGGCGCTGAGCACCATCGTGCAGGACAACATGAACGCGGTGAGGCAGATCGCCAGCGCGGTGAGCCAGCAGAACGCCGGCATCGCGCAGATCTTCACCGCGATGACGGACCTCTCCACCATGATGCACGACACCATGGTGGGGCTGCAGGCCTCTCAGCGCGTCACCCAGGCGCTGCGCGACGTCGCCGAGCAGATGCAGAAGGTGGCGCGCAGCTATCGGGTATAAGGGGAACCCATGACCACACCGCCCCGTGCCGTCATCCTCGACCTCGGCAACGTGCTCGTCTTCCACGACAACGGGCTGCTCTTCCGCCGGCTGGGTGCGAGAGCGGGCCTGTCGCCGGCGGAAGCGGAGCGCCGGCTGGCCGAGGGCCTCGGCTGGACGGCGGCCAACCGCGGGCTGCTGGGCGCCGAGGGCATCCGGCGCGACGTGTGCGGCTCGCTGGGAGTGGACCTGCCCGCGGAGGAGTTCAACGCCCTGTGGAGCAGCCACTTCACCATCCACGAGGCGGTGCTGCCGCGGGTGGAGGGGCTGGTGGGGCGGGTGAAGCTGTTGCTGCTGTCCAACACCAACGTGCTGCACGCGGCCTTCCTGCGGCCGAAGCTGCCGGTGCTGGAGCGCTTCGACGCGCTGGTGCTCAGCTGCGAGGTGGGCTCGGTGAAGCCGGAGCCCGGCATCTACAAGGAGGCGCTGCGCCTGGCCGGGTGCGCCCCCCAGGAGGCGGCCTTCTTCGACGACCTGCCCGAGTTCGTCCAGGCCGCCAACGCGCTGGGCCTCCGCGGCCACCTCTTCACCACCGCCGAGACCTTCGACGCGCAGCTGAAGGCGCTCGGGTTGTAGGGCGCTACTGCTCGTAGCGCGCCACGGGCGGCTCGCTGCGGGCGGCCTCCGTCCAGGCCTTCAGGGCCGGCAGGGCGAGCACCGCGTCGCGGTAGGCGGCGCACACCGGCTCCAACTCCACGCCATAGGTGACGAAGCGCGTGACGACGGGCGCGTAGAAGGCGTCCGCGATGGAGAAGGCGCCGAAGAGGAAGGGCCCCCCCTGCCCATGACGCGCGCGGCACTCCTTCCACAACGAGGTGATGCGGGCGATGTCCTCGGCGACGCCGGGAGCGCGGCCCGCACCGGGCTTGCGGGCGCGGAGGTTCATCGTCATGTGGTTGCGCAGGTTGGCGAAGCCCGAGTGCATCTCCGCGGTGACGGCGCGGGCCATGGCGCGGGCCGCGGCGTCCTGGGGCCACAAGCGCGCCTGGGGGAAGAGCTCGGCCAGGTATTCACAGATGGCCAGCGAGTCCCAGATGACGAGCTCGCCGTGCAGCAGCGCGGGCACGCGGCCACTGGGCGAGTACTTCGCGATCTGCGCGGCGGTGTCCGCCTGGCCGAGCTGCACCACCACCTCGCGGAAGGGCTGCCCGGTGTGGGCGAGCGCGAGGTAGGGCCGCAGCGACCAGGAGGAGTAGTTCTTCGAGGCGACGACGAGGGTGAGCTCTTTCATGGGGGCGCACCTTAGCGCCCCCGGTCCGCGAGGGAAGGCTCAGCTCCGCACGCGGCGCCGTCCCGGCAACAGGCCGCGCAGACGCGAAATCCACGAGCCGCGGCGGGTCCGCCGGAGCACGGGAGGATCGATGCGGTAGACGGACACCGGCAGGCGGATGTTCTTCAAATCACTTCGGCCGAGGCGCACCACGGGAGCCAGCACCTGGCGCTCCACCTGCCGCACCACGGACTCACTGACGTAGAGGCTGCCGGGCCGGGCGAGCGCCTCCAGCCGGGCGGCCAGGTTGACGCCCTCGCCGAAGACGTCTCCGTCCCGGTGCACCACCGAGCCCAGGTGGATGCCGATGCGCAACTCCACCCGGCGCTCGTGCGGCACACACTCGTTGCGCGCACACAACGCCGACTGAAGCTCCAGCGCACATGAAACCGCGGGCAGCGCCTCGTCGAACTCGACGAGGAAGCCGTCCTCCATCTGTTTGATCTCGCGACCTCCGTGCCCGGACAACAGGCCACGCACGAGCCGTCCATGCTCCTCGCGCAGTTCGAGGTTGAGCGCCTCGTCCCGCCGGGCTTCGGGGCTGAGCTCCACCATGTCCGTGAACATGATGGCCGCCACCTTCCTGGGTTCCGGTTGCGGTACGTCCGCCATCATCAACGCGTCTCCTTCCCCCCCAACCAGACAGAAAGCGAATGTTACCCCACCGACACTCGCTTGTTCTGCCCGCGCCCCCCAGCCGGGCCAGCGAGAAAAAACCCGGGCACCTACCGCCCGGTCGGGACGAGGCGCCCACATCCGCGCCTGAATCCCACCTATTGACATCGATAAGTAACCCACCCGTAACGCAACGCACAATGTCCGGAAGGGCTCCGGAGTAGGGAGACGTCGGCGAGGTGACAGCGGACGTGGTGCGAGTGTCGCCCTGTTACTGTTGAGAGCGAATCCGCCCATGTCCGAGCCCCAGGACGAACACGCGCCGCTCTGGCCGCCCCTGCTGCTGACGCTGGGCGTGCTGTACGTGGCCACCGAGACGCGGCACGCGAAGCTGGCGCTCACGGCGCTCGCCGCGCTCGTGCTGCTGCCCACGGCGTGGCGGGTCATGACGCGCCGGTGGGTGCGAGGGGACGTGCTGCGCGGACTGGGCGCGGGCTACATCGCCAGCCACGTGCCGCTGCTGCTCGGAGCGTGCTCCACGCTGGAGAGGCCCGAGTGCCGCATCCACCTGTGCATGGAGGGAGTGCTCGCCGGAGTGCCCTTCGTGCCATGGGCCGGCGTACTGGGAACCCTCCTGTACTGGGCCTGGGCGGGGCCGGGGCCGGGCCGCCGCGCGCGGTGATGGGACGGGAGGCCATCTTGCGGCTCCGGACGGCACCGCCCTAGCGTCGGGCTCCTTCGCACTCGAACGACGGAGCCAGGAATGAAGACCCCGGGAAGCTGCTGCACGCTGGACATCGCCACCATGCAGGCCACGAAGACGCACGTGGCCGCCAACCCGGAGGCCGGCAAGGGCCGCTTCGAGACGGTGACGGAGTGGCGCGATGGCGCCCAGGCGGTGACGCGGGCGCGCTCCTTCACGCTGGAGACGGATGAGCCCACGGCGCTCGGAGGGAAGGATCAGCACATCGATCCGATGGAGCTGCTGCTGGCGTCGCTGGGCACGTGCCTGACGATTGGCTGGGTGACACAGGCGCGGATGCGTGGCCTGGACTACCGGGACCTGCGCATCAAGGTGAGCGCGCCCTTTGATTTGCGCGGCTACCTCAACCTGGATCCGCAGGTGCGTCCTGGCTTCTTGGAGCTGCAGTACACCGTGGAGGTGGACACGGAGGCGGACGCCGCCACGCTGGAGGAGATCCGCAAGGCGGCGGAGAAGAGCAGCCCGATGTTCGACAACATCCTCAACCCGACGGCCATCTCCGGCCGGGTGATGAAGCTCGGAGGCACGGTGGCCGCCTGAGCTCCCCACCTCCCCTCTCCCGGAGGGAGAGGGACGGGGGAGGAAGGCTCAGCGCTGGTTGGCCCGAATCTCCTTCACCAACCGTTGGGCGCCGTAGATGTGCTCGAGGGCCCGCAGCAGGCCCTCGCCGTGCACCGCCACCGCGCGGTTCGTCTCCGGCACGTACGCGTACCGGCCCCCGAGTGACGGCAGGTTGCCATCGAAGATGAGCCCGACCACACGGCCCTCGCGGTCCACCATGGGCGAGCCCGAGTTGCCGCCGATGATGTCGTGGGTGGTGGCCATGTCGAGCGGCGTCTCACCGGGCACCTTGCCCTGGGCCTTCAGCCACGAGTCCGGCAGCCGGAAGGGCTCCTTGCCCGTGTGCCGCGCATAGGCCCCGGCGAACGTCGTCAGCGCGCCCACGGTGCGGCCATTCTCCTCCCAGCCCTTCACCACGCCGTAGCTGAGGCGCAGGGTGAAGGTGGCGTCCGGATAGCCCGTGGTGCCGTAGGCGGCCAGCCGGGCCCGCGCGAGCAGCTCGCCGTTCTTCTTCAGCACCGACTCCACCGAGTCCTCGTAGCGCTTGCGCACCTCGCGCGCCCGCGCATCCACCCGGCGAGCCAGGAGGATCATCGGATCCTTCGACGCCTCCACCGCGGCCCTCCCCCCCTCGAGCAGACGCTGGCGCACCCTCACGTCGAAGAGCTTCGTGCCCTTCACCAGCGCGCGAGCCAGGTCCTCGGGGGCCTCGCGTCCGAGCACCTCACGCACGAAGGGGTCATCGGCGCCCAGCGTCTCGCGCAGCTTGTTGAAGCCGAAGGTGAGCGTGACCACCTCGAGCTCCGGGGTGATGGGGGCCTCGCGCAGCAGCCCCTGACGCAGGGCCGGGAGCTGGCCATCGGTGTACTCGCGCAGCCGCTCCGCGTTGGGCTTGGGTAGCTCGTCCGCCGCGCGCACCAGCTGCCGCGCGAGGCTGAACAGCTCGGACGGGAAGCCATCCCCACCCTCCTTCAGCTTGTACTCGGCCAGCAGGGGCCGGTAGACGTCGAGCGCGCGGGAGATGGCGTCCCAGGCGCCCGAGGTGGAGGCCTTCAGCTTCGGGTCCGCCTCCACCTTCGAGCGCAGGTCCGCCTCGGCCTTGCGCTTGTCCGCGAGCAGCGAGGGCTCGGCCAGGGCCTGATGCCGGCCACGCAGGGCCTTCAAGCCGTTCTCCACCGAGCGCAGCTTCGCGCGCGTGGTGCGCCAGCGCTCCGGCGAGGCCGAGGCGTACTCGCGCAGCATGCCCCGCATCTCCGAGAGGTGCAGGAGCGTGTAGGGCAGCGCCACGTCACGCTGGAACTCCAGCTCCGCCACGGTGCTCTGACGCTCGGTGCCGCCCGGGTGGCCGGAGACGAAGACGAGGTCGCCCTCCCTGGCGCCCTCCTTCGCCCACGACAGGAAATGCTCCGTCTTCAAGGGCTGGCCGTTGGCGTCCCACACGCGGATGAAGGCGGCGTCGAAGCCGAAACGCGGGAAGTTGAAGTTGTCCGGGTCCCCGCCGAAGGCGGCCATGGAGAACTCGGGGGCGAAGGCCAGCCGCACGTCCTGGAAGCGGCGGTACTTGTAGAGGTGGTACTTGCCGCCGTTGAAGAGCGTCACCACGTCGCAGCGCAGCTCCGGCCCGGTGGCGCACTCGCTCTCGAGCTTCGACATCTCCGCCTTGAGGGCGGTGTTGAAGGCCGCGCCGCTCAACCCCTGGGTGGCGCCCTGGAGCCGCGCGGAGACGTCCGTCATCTCCACGAGCTGGTTGGCCTCCACCTTGGGGCAGCGCAGCTCGTCCTTCGGCTCCTTCGCGTAGAAGCCGGTGGCGAGGTAGTCCCGCTTCGGGGAGGACAGGTCCTCCACGCACGAGCGGATGCAGTGGTGGTTGGTCATCACCAGGCCATCCGGCGACACGAAGCTGGCCGAGCACCCGCCAGCCAGCCGCACGGAGGACAGCCGCACATGGTCCAACCACTCGCGCGAGGGCTCGAACCCATGGCTGGCCTTCACGGCGGTGGCTGGAAACGCGTCATATGTCCACATTCCCTCCTCCGCGGCGGCGGGGAGGGCCAGGAGGAAGCCGAGAGCGAGCAGGCGTTGCACGGGCAAGCGTCCTTGGGGTGAGGGGGAGCCCGCGTTGTGACGTGGGAGGGACGTGGCGTCAACCCGGACAGCCCGGAACGCACGGTGAACGCACGTCGGACTTGAGTTGAAGGCCAGGACCCCGGAAGGTTGGGAGGATGGCGACGAAGCACCACATCTATCTGGTCCCCGGCTTCTTCGGCTTCGCCAACCTGGGAGAGCTGCTCTACTTCGGGCACGTGCGCGACTACTTCGTGGCGGAGATGGCCCGCCGCGGCGTGGAGGTGGAGGTGGTCCAGGTGCTCTCGCACCCGACCGGCTCCATCCGCACCCGGGCGGCGGATCTCTACAAGGCCATCGAGGCCAGCAGCGCGAAGGACGACGACGGCCCCATCCACCTCATCGGCCACTCCACGGGAGGGCTGGACTCGCGGCTCTTCGTCAGCCCGAGTGCCTCGCTGGGCGAGGGACTGGAAGTGGAGTTCTTCGCACGCCGGGTGAGGACGGTGGTGACGGTGTCCACGCCGCACGCGGGCACGCCACTGGCGTCCTTCTTCCTGGGGCTCTTCGGGCAGAGGCTGCTGCAACTGCTGTCGCTCTTCACCGTGTACGTGCTGCGCTTCGGCCGTCTGCCGCTGACGGTGGCCTTCCGGCTGGGCAGCCTGCTGACGCGCTGGGACGAGCAGCTCGGATTCCGGCCCACGCTGCTGGACCAGCTCTTCGAGCAGCTGCTGGGGGACTTCTCCGCCGAGCGCCGGGAGGAGCTGGTGCGCTTCCTGGGAGACGTGGGCAACGATGCCTCGCTCGTGCCCCAGCTCACGCCCGAGGGGATCGACCTGTTCAACGCGGGTACGCAGGACCGGCCGGGGGTGCGCTATGGCTCCGTCATCACCCAGGCGCGGCCGCCCTCGCTGCGCACGCGGCTGAGCGCGGGGTTGGATCCATACGCCCAGCTCACACACACCGTGTACTCCTTCCTCTACGGGCGCACGCAGAACATGCCCCTCACGGCGATTCCCCTGCACACCCCGGCGCAGACGGCGGCGCTGGTGGAGGCGTATGGGGCGCTGCCGGGCCCGCAGGCGTGTGACGGCATCGTGCCCACGCGCTCGCAGGTGTACGGGCGGGTGCTGGCGGCGGTACGGGCGGACCACCTGGATGCCATCGGCCACTTCGACCAACCGGCGCACCGGCCGCCGCACGTGGACTGGCTCATCTCGGGCTCCGGCTTCCGGCGGCTCCATTTCGAGCGCCTGTGGCGCAGCGTGGTGGATTTCGTCCTGTTGGAGACCTGAGATACACAGCGGGCCCCAGCCATCTGGAGTCCCCATGTCCTCCCACCTCCGTGATTCCTCTCCGCACGCACTCCGGGTCCTCGTGCTGGCGCTGCTCGTCGTCCTGACGGGCTGTGCCACCACGCCGAAGGCGCAATCCACGCCCCCGCCCGCGCCGGTGCTGTTCGTGCACGGTACTGACGACACCCCGGGTGCGTTCTACGCGATGCTCGATGCGTTCGAGGAGGCGGGCTGGCCGAAGGAGCGGCTCCACGCGGTGCGCCTGCACCCGAACAATGGCCAGATGCCCATCGAGGTCATGGCCTACCAGGTGCGCAGCGCGGCGGAGGGACTGCGCAAGCGCACGGGCGCCGAGCACATCGACGTGGTGGCCTTCAGCCAGGGCACGCTGTCGTCGCGCTATTGGATGCAGGAGCTGGGCGGCCAGGGACGCGTGCGGCGCTTCGTCTCCATCTCGGGGCCGCACCACGGCACGCGCGCGGCGTACCTGAAGTCGGACCCGGCGCTGGTGCAGATGCGCCCGGACAGCGACTTCCTGCGCGAGCTGAACCGCCGCGAGAAGCCCCTCGGGGACATCGAGGTCTTCTCCTTCTGGACGCCGCTCGACAGCACGGTCGTCCCGGCCGACAGCGCGCGCCTGCCGGGCGCCACCGAGCGCACCTTCCTCGTGCCCATGCACCAGCTGATGCTGAGCAGCCCCGCCGTCATCTCCGCGACGGTGGAGGCGCTGTCGAAGCCGGCGAACCCGTAGCGCTCAGGTGCTGGCCACCAGCACCTTTCCGGCCCATTCGTGGGCCTCCTGACAGGTCTCCATCAGGAAATCGAATCGCCCGGACCGAATCATTCCCACCAGGGACGCGTCCCGGGCGATGAGGTCCGGCACATCCCTGGGGAAGTTGAGGCGCTCCACCTGGCGCTCCAGGGAGCGCGAGTAGGTGTCAAAGAAGCGGTCGACACTCGATGCGATGGGCAACGCATAGAGGTCCTCGTAGGTGTCGACCCATACGACTGGCTGTATGCCCTGCTCATCCGCCAGGGTGGGAACGGTTGCCAGGTAATAGGCCAACGCCTGTTCCTTGGCGAAGACGAGCAGGGACCTGAAGGGCTCGGGCCAATCCCGGCGCCATTCCGCATTGACCCCCCGCAGGTCGAACCCGTCCGCGGCCTTGCCAGGGAGCAGGAAGAACCCCTCTGGCAGACCGAGTGTGTTCACACGAGCGAGAACGGCGGAAAGAAGAGGATCGCAAGGCAGTCCCGCCACGAGTTCTCCAATAACGAGCGTGAGAGAATCTGGAGGCTCCTGATACAGCGCCATTCCGTCCTTCCGGCACACCTCGAGCATGCGCTCGAAGCCGGGAAGCGAGTGTACGGGCGTCATCCTCATCCTCTCGCGAGCAGCCTCTCGATGTCTTCGAGAGCGGACTGCGTCGCCCGATCGAGCGCCGATGTGGACCGTGGATCGTGAAGTGCATCGTACCAAGGCTGGAAATGCCGATCGACGATCTCCGCCACCTGTTTCACCTCAGCGGCATCCACCCGAGAACCGCCACGCCCATTCCGGAACTTCGTCCATAGATGAGTTCCTCGAGCCGCTTCGCGAGCCTGCTCAACTCGCGCTCTTCGGCCTCGGAGAGCGCGCGGGCACCTCGCAGCTCCAGCGTCTCCCAGAGTAGCGAGAAGGCATCCCGCTCCGCTTTGGGAAGACGTCGGAGTTTCCCCACTCCCGGTAGACGAGACGAGCGCCGAGCATACAGAGGGCGCATGTGCTTGCACGGTCGCTCCCTCAGTTGACGGCCCCCGCCCCTCCAGGCGAGGTAGCTCCCCGGGTTGGCGCGGGTCATCGCCGTCCCCACCGTCTGGAAAAGCCTCCGACGGATTCCCGCCGGGCGGAACCATGACGAGGGACGTATGACCACGAAGTTTCCGAGCCACATCAATCTCCCGCGCGAGGCCCGCGAGGAGCTCATCGAGCTGCTCAACACCTGTCTGGCCACCGCCATCGACCTGCACTGGCAGGTGAAGCAGGCCCACTGGAACATCCGCGGCAGGGACTTCATCAGCCGCCACGAGCTCTTCGACGAGGTCGCCGACCACGTGCGCAAACAGGCCGATGAGTTCGCCGAGCGCGCCGGAGCCCTCGGAGGCTATGCCCAGGGCACCATCCGGCTGGCCACCCAGAACAGCGAGCTGGACGAGTACGACCTGGCAGCCGTCAACGGCGACGACCATGTCCGCGTCCTCGTGGACCGCGTCTCGACCTATGGCTCCACCATCCGCGCGGGCATCGAGCGCTGCGACGAGCTGAACGATCCGGTCACCTCGGATCTCCTCACCCAGGTGCTCGGCGTGGTGGAGCAGGACCTGTGGTTCCTCGAGAGCCACCTGTACGGCTCGGCCGCCACGGGCCGCGAGGAAATCGCGCCTACCTCCATCCGCGAGGAGCGCAGTCCCTCGCCCACCGCCTGACCCCCGCTCCCGGTCCGCTCGCCAGCATGCGCGCGGACCCCCCGGCGGATATAGATGGCCCTCTTTTCTGGAGGGCCATGCCGGATGACGTCGGGAAACATGCAAGGAAAGGTCTGCCTCATCACCGGAGCCACCTCGGGTATCGGGCTGGAATCGGCCCGCGCGCTCGCGCGCCAGGGTGCCACCGTGGTGCTGTCGGGACGTGACCCGGGACGTGGCGAGGCAGCCCTCGCGGAGGTGCGCCGCACCGTCCCCGATGCGAAGTTGGATTTGATGCTGGCGGACCTGACCTCGCTCGCCTCGGTCCGCAAGCTCGCTCAGGACTTCCAGGCCCGCTACTCGCGGCTGGATGTCCTGCTCAACAACGCGGGCCTCATGCTCGACCGGCGCAAGGTGACACCCGACGGCTTCGAGGCCACCTTCGCCACCAACCACCTGTCCCACTTCCTGCTCACCCACCTGCTGTTGGATGTGCTCAAGGCCAGCGGCCCGGCGCGCGTGGTGAACGTCGCCTCCGAGGGCCACCGCATGGGCTCGCTCGGCTTCCTCGACGACCTCCAGGCCGAGCGCGGCAGCTACAGCGGCATGAGGGTGTACGGCAACTCGAAGCTGGCCAACATCCTCTTCACCCGCGGCCTCAAGCGGCGGCTGGAGGGCACGAAGGTGACCACCAACAGCCTGCACCCGGGCGTGGTGCGCACCGGCTTCGGTCTCAACTCCGAGGGCATCACCAAACACCTGGTGAAGCTGGTCGCGCCCTTCATGCTCTCCGCCGAGGGCGGCGCCCGCACCTCGGTGTTCCTCGCCTCCTCGCCCGAGGTGGAGGGCGTGAGCGGCAGGTACTTCATCAAGAGCAAGGTGGCCCGGGAGTCCAAGGCCGCCCAGAGCGACGAAGCCGCCGAGACACTGTGGCGCAAGAGCGCCGAGCTGACGGGAGTGGGAGCATGATCGACCTCTACACATTCACGACGCCCAACGGGCGCAAGGTGTCCATCGCCCTCGAGGAGCTGGGGCTGCCCTACAACGTCCACGTGGTGGACATCACCCAGGGCGACCAGTTCAAGCCCGAGTTCCTCGCCATCAACCCCAACAACAAGATTCCGGCCATCGTGGACCCCCAGGGTCCGGACGGAAAGCCGATCTCCGTCTTCGAGTCCGGCGCCATCCTGCTCTACCTGGCGGAGAAGACGGGAAGGCTGCTGCCGAAGGACCCGCGCGGGCGCACCGAGGCGGTGCAGTGGCTGATGTTCCAGATGAGCGGCGTGGGCCCGATGCTGGGGCAGCTCAACCACTTCAAGCGCTTCGCCAAGGAGCAGATTCCGTACGCCATCGAGCGCTACTCGCAGGAGTCCGCTCGCATCCTGGGCGTGCTGGACAAGCATCTGGCGCAGCACGAGTTCCTGGCGCCGGAGTACTCGGTGGCGGACATCGCCACCTACCCGTGGCTGGTGGGCACGGGGCAGTACTACCCGGAGATGCTGCAGCCGGTGCCCAACGTGCGGCGCTGGTTGGACACCGTGGGGGCTCGCCCGGCGGTGCAGCGCGGCATGAAGGTGCCGGAGAGTAGATGAGCACGGTGGGGGAAATACCCTCACCCTAGCCCTCTCCCAGAGGGAGAGGGGACATCCACCGTGTGGAACCAGGTTCAGCCCTCTCCCTCTGGGAGAGGGTCGGGGTGAGGGTCTGTACCCACTCGAGCCCCCACCAGACGAGCAGGCTCACGGAGGCGGGACCCGGCCACGTCCGGTGCCTAGCTTGAGCGGCACCATGAGTGAGCTCGTCTCCCCGCCTCGCGGCTTCTTCCAGTCCCTGGGCCCCGGCTTCGCGGGCGCCCTCTCCCTCACGCTCGTCCACCAGGGCGCTCGCGCCGTGCTCGACCACCCACCGCGCATGGACGTACTCGGCATGCGCTCGTTGAAGAAGGTCTCCCGGTGGCTCGGCCTGCGCCCCGCCCATGGCCGCGCGCTGTACCGCCAGAGCCTCATCGGTGACCTGGTGAGCAACACCCTCTATTACGCGCTGGTGGCCGTGGGCCGCCCCCGCCGCATCTACCTGCGGGGCGCGCTCCTCGGCGCGCTCGCGGGGCTCGGAGCCGTGGTGCTCCCGCCCTACCTCGGCCTCGGCGAGCGTCCCAGCCGCGCGAAGCGCTCCACCGCGTTCCTCACCGTGGCCTGGTACACCCTCGGCGGCCTCGGCGCGGCGCGGGCCGCCCGGCGCTCGCTCCTGACGCCCGCCACGCCGTGACGCCGCCTCGAAGGTTGCCGAGGTGAAACTCGCCTCCCGGAGTCCTTGTCCCGGGGGGCGCGCCGTCCGAGCCTCGACGGCATGACCACGGACCTCACCCGCGTCCCCCTCCGAGGCAAGGACGGTGCCTTTCACGTCGTCGTCGAATCACCCCGCGGCTCCTCGGTGAAGCTCAAGTACGAGCCGAAGCTCGGCGCCTTCACCGTCTCCAAGCCCCTGGTGCACGGACTCAGCTACCCCTTCGACTGGGGCTTCGTCCCCAGCACCCTGGCCCCGGATGGAGACCCGCTCGACGCGCTCGTGTACTGGGACGAGTCCACCTACCCCGGCGTGGTGCTCCCCTGCCGTGCGCTCGGCGTGCTGAAGGTGGATCAGAAGAAGAAGCGGGGCGGTGGCCGGGAACGCAATGACCGGTTGCTCGTCGTCCCCACCATCGCGGCACGCGCGGAGAACCTCAGTGGCATCAAGGACCTGTCCCGCCGCGAGCGCGATGAGCTGGCTCACTTCTTCACCGCCGCCGTCGCCTTCGCGGACAAGGACGTGAAGATCCTCGGCTGGGAGGGACCCGATGTCGCCGAGCGGATGGTGGGGGAGGCCGCCACCGAATTCGAGAAGAGGGCCCGGCGTTAGAATCGAGCCATGCCCCGTCCCACGCCCATCCGCGGGCTCGGCCCCGAGAGCCGTCTGGCCGAGGCCGCCCGCCGCATCGTCGCCAACCGGCTCGCCGACGTGCGCCACGAGGAGGACACGCTCGCCACGCGCCTCACGGAAGACGGCGTCCACGACATGCGCGTGTCCACCCGGCGTCTGCGCGCCGCCCTGAAGGTGTTCCGCGACCTGGGTGCGCTGGCTCCGTTGGAGCGCGAGGTGAAGAAGCTCCAGGACGCGCTCGGCGAGGTGCGCGACGTGCACGTGCAGGGCGCCTGGCTCGCCCAGGCGGCCCGGAAGGAGAAGACCTCGAAGCGCGCCGGGCTCCTCGCCCTGCGCACGAGCGTGGAGTCCCAGCTCGACGCGAAGGAGAAGAAGCTGCGCCGCACGCTGACCCGCTGGGCGGACAGGACGGTGCCCGCGCTCCTGCGCGAGGCCAAGCGGTTGGACGGGCCCGGACGTTATGGAGGCCAGCGCGTCCGCCAGCAGCTCCGCCGCCGCCTGCGCGCGGTGGAGCTGCTCCTGGAGGACTACTCGGCCGCTCCGGATGCCCTCACGGCTCACGAGCTGCGCAAGACGGTGAAGAAGCTCCGCTATGAGGCGGAGATCTTCCGCCCCGCCCTGCGCCGCAGGATGGAGGCCCTGCTCGAGGCGCTGGTGCCGCTCCAGGAAGTGCTGGGCGAGCTGCACGACTCGGATGTTCGCCTGGGACTGCTCGAGGGCTTCGCCGCGGAGGGCTCCGCCACCGAGCGCACCGCCGCGCGAACCTTGTTGGAACGCGTGCGCGAGGAGCGTGCCGGGCGCGCCGCCCGGACCGCCAGGGAGCTGCAACGCTGGCACGCCGAGGAGCTGGCTCGCGGCCTGCGCCGGTTGCTGAAGTGACGTCTCCGGGATGGGAGGGCTTCCTACTTCGCCCCCTCGGGAGCTGGCCGGGCGCGCGCCGTCACCTCCACGAGGATCGCGATGGGCTCGCCCTGCACGTCCCGGTACAAGGCTCGCACCCTGTCGCCCTCCTGGATGTCACCCACCGTGGCCATCTGCCCCTCCACCATCACGATCGTCCTCGGCCTCATCCGCAGTTGGACATCCGGTGCGCCTCGCACGGAGACGTGTACACCCTCCGGGCTCGCACTCCTCACCGCGCCCGAGATCTCGCCCGGTGCGCTCTCCGCCGGGGCGTCGGGCACTCCGGACTCTCCCTGGGGAATATCCGCCGCCTCGACCGGCTCCCTCACGGCCGCCATGAGCAACGCGGTCATCCCCGCCAGCCACCCGCTCGCTCCGATTCGCATGACTTCCCCCGTCCTCTCGTAGGACGACTTCTAAGATGCATCCTGTCCCCTGGATGCCAGCCCTTCCGGTGGCGACGGCGCTCGTTGCCCGCGTGCCCGCGTGCCCTCCAGTGGCCCCGGGGAGCGCTCCAACTCCAATACCCTCACCCCGTCCCTCTCCCAGAGGGAGAGGGCTCGACCCGGGTACTCCCGATACCCCTCCCCTTCCGCACTCCGCTCTACCCATGCGCATCGTTTGCGCGTAGAGGATGCGACCCCCCATGCGCGCCTGCGGACTCGACTTCGGAACCAGCAATACGGCCATCGCGCTCCCCGACGGAACGGTCCTCCCCGTCTCCCCCGGCTACAGCGATCCCCGCCTCTATCGCTCCGTCATCTTCTTCCCCGAGGATGAACGCGAGGTCTACACGGGCGCCCCGGCGATCGCCCGCTACCTCGAGGACAACTCCGGCCGCTTCATCCAGTCCGTGAAGTCCTTCCTCCACAGCGCCTCCTTCCGCGCCACCCAGATTCGCGGCCGCACCTGGCTCATCGAGGACCTCGTCGCCCTCCTGCTGCGCCGCGTCCGCGAGGCCGCCGCCCCTCACGCCGGCGGCGCCCCCGAGGCCGTCGTGCTCGGCCGCCCCGCCGTCTTCACCCCAGAGCCCGAGGCGGACGCGCTCGCCGAGCAGCGCCTGCGCCGCGCCGCCGAAATCGCCGGCTTCACCCACATCCAGTTCCTCATCGAGCCCATCGCCGCCGCGCTCTCCTACGAGGCCCAGCTCACCCGCGACGAGCTGGTGCTGGTGGCCGACTTCGGCGCCGGCACCACGGACCTGACGCTCATGCGGCTGGGGCCCTCGCGCCGCGGCAACCCGGACCGGCGCGGCGACGTGGTGGGCTCCACCGGCGTGCGCATCGGCGGCGACCGCTTCGACGCCGAAATCATGCGCCACAAGCTGCTGCCCCGCTTCGGCGCCGGCTCCACCTACAAGGTGCGCGGCTTCAGCGACAAGCGGCTCCCCGTGCCCCAGCACGTCATGGCCAAGCTGCTCTCCTGGCACGAGATGTCCTTCATCCGCGAGAAGTCCACCCAGGAGCTGCTCGAGCTGATGCAGGAGTCCAGCGACAAGCCCGCCGAGGCCGAGGCCCTGTATGACCTCGTCATGGACAACCTCGGCTACCGGCTCTTCCGTGCCATCGAGGCCGCCAAGGTGCAGCTCTCCAAGGAGGAGGAGACCACCCTCGACTTCGAGGAGGCCCGCATCCACCTGCACGAGCGCATCACCCGCGCCGAGTTCGAGGCCGCCAGCGAGCCCCTCCTCACCGAGCTGCGCGCGGTGACCGAGGGACTCTTGAAGCGTTGCGAGGGCGCGGGCGAGGTGGATGCCGTCTTCCTCACCGGCGGCTCCTCGCAGATTCCCGCCGTGCGCCGGCTCTACTCCGAGCGCTTCGGCGAGGAGCGCGTGCGCACCAGGGACGCCTTCACCTCCGTGGCCGAGGGACTCGGGCGGGCCGCGGCGTCCCTCTGAGCCACCCGCGCCTCAGTCGCGGGAGTGCATCCAGTCGAGGATGCGCGTCCACACCGTGTCCTTCGCGTCGTCCGCGAGGAACAGGTCCGCGTGCCCGTAGTCCATCACGCGGGCCTCCGCCGGCATGCGCTGCTGCTGGAGGAAGGAGACGTCCGTGCTCCCCAGCAGGGAGGTGCTGTAGGTACCGAAGTGACCGAAGCCCCCCTCGGCCCCCACGTACAGCACCGGGACCTTCACCTGGGCCAGGTGATCGTCATAGGGGACGTCCGGCGTGCCGCACCACAGCGCCAGGGTGTCCACCTGCTCGCCGATGCTCTGGTAGGGCGAGGCCTGCAGCAGGAAGTCGTAGAAGAAGCGCTCCCGCGTCCAGGTCGGCCCGGTGGGCAGACCGTCCGCGCCGAACTGGCCACCGACGAAGTGGTAGGCCGGGATGACAGGCGGGTTCTGCAGCGCGAAGGTGGCCTGGCCCGCCGTGAGCGCGGCCTGACGGTAGGTGAGCCCCGGCAGGAACGAGGGCGCGTCCGGCTGGGCGATGGCACCCGCCCCGAGCGCCTGGAGGAGCGCGCCCGTCGCGCCACCCTCGTAGTGCCCCGAGGCCTGCTGCTGGGCGAGCGTCGTGTAGCTCTGGCACGCCGCCTGGCGCTGCGCCTCGTCCCCGGGCGCGAGCTTGTAGGCCATGTCCACGGGGATGAACCCTTTCACCCGGCGCTTGCCCGGCAACAGCTTCGCCTCCTCATTCAGGTACGCGTAGGAGACCGTCGCCCCGCGGCTCCACCCCAGCAGCACCGTCTTCCCACCCTTGATGGTGGCGTTGGCCTCTTTCACCCATCGCGACAGCGCCAGCCCGATGCCCAGATCCCGGGCGTGCAACCCCAGGTTCCAGTCCTTCATGAAGGAGAAGTCCGTCGCGTTGGCCGGCACGTTCACCCAGCGCAGGTCGATGCCCCACACATCCACACCCTGCTGCGCCAGGAAGATGGCGAAGGACTGCTGCCGCGGCACCGCCTCGCTCCCGGCGCTGGCCAGGAAGGCGCCCCGGAAGCCCCACACGTCCCCGTGCACCAGGAAGACAGACTCGTCCGTGTGCGCCGGCACGCCCTGCGCCACCTCGCGCACCACGCGGTGCACGGTGATGCGGTCATACGCCCCGGGCCCCACCCGCAGGTGGTAGCTGTACTCGAAGATGTCGGCGGTCAGCTGCCGGCGCTCGCTGCCCTCCAGCGTGCACTGCTCGTCGGCGAGCTCCTCACCACAGGTCCGCGCGGGGGGCTTCACCGTGGGCCGGGACTCCGGCCCACCTGCATCGGCGCGGGCCTCCAGCCCCAGACCGATGACACCGACACATAGCCACGCGAACACCCTGGTTGAAATGCGCATACCGACATCCTTCCCTGCATGAAAGACCGGTCCTCTACGGGAAACTGGGCATCCCGGTCTTTCCTGACAACTCGAATAATGCTTTATTTTTTTAACAATAGGCAAGAGGAACGGACAGCTACGCGGGATTTTTTCACCGCTTCCCGGTGAGACCCGCGGCCTCGACGATGAGGTCTGCGTAGCGGTTGCGGGGGTCGGCCGGGACGGAGCCATCGCGGTAGTAGAAGGTGAAGTCATCCCAGTCATCCGGACGGGCATCGTTGGCGAACATCCAGGGGCCACTCGCACCCACCCCGGTGCGCCAGGCGCAGCGGAACCAGCCCCGGTACAGGGCGCGCCGCTCGTCGAGGGAGAAGCCCTCCCGGTTGCGCAGGGCGAACTCGCCGATGAGCAGCGGCTTGCCGAGATCCCTGGCGATGGCGGCGTGCTCGGAGAACCAGTGCGCGCCCGCCCGGGCCGTGGTGTCCGGCTTCACGCCGTAGGCCTCCGGGTAGAAGTGCACGCTGGCGAAGTCGATGAAGGGCGAGGCCGTGTTGCGGCGGAAGCTGGTGCCCCCCTCGAAGAAGGAGGTGCCCGTGCCGCGCCAGAAGAGCTCGTCGTAGCCCCCATGGGAGACGTCGAAGCCCTCCTCACCCGTGCCCACCAGGTGCCCGGGCGCGTACTCCTTCACCACGGCGGCCACCTCGTCCACCCAGGCCCGCATGGCCACGCCCTCGGAGTCCAACCCCTTGCCGCGAGGCTCGTTGAGCAGCTCCCAGGCCAGCACGGCCGGGTGCTCGCCATAACGCAGCCCGTCGAAGGTGTTGACGCGCGAGAGCAGCCGGGCCACGTGCGCCTTGTAGTGCTCGATGACGGGGCGCTCGGTGAAGAAGCGCGGATCCCCCTCCACCGGCGAGGGTAACCCCGCCCACTCCACGTACCGCCGGGTGCCGCCATAGGCATCCCAGTAGTTGCCCAGCGTGAGGACGAGCTTCACCCCATGCGCGGAGGCCCGGGTGAGCACCAGATCCAGCCCGCGCAGGGACACCTCGTCGTACACCAAAGGAGCCACCTGGATGGCGGAGTCCCCGCGCTTGTCGGCCGCGTCGTTGTGGCCCGTGGTGCGCACGGCCCACCCCCCGAGCGCCGCGACCTTGGCGAGCGTCTCCTCCACGGCGGGAGACTCGGTGCGGCCGCGCCGCAGATCCCTCGTGGCCTCTTCCTGGAGGTAGTAGGCGTTGAGCACCACCGCCGCGGAGGGCGCCGGGCCGAGCCGCATCACCGGAGCCTCGGGGCAGTCCGAGGCCTCCTCCTGGAGCTGCTCGAGGGAGTCCTCGCCGCAAGCCACCACCAGGAGCAACAGCGCCAACGCGAAAGGGGCACGCATGTGCTCAGCCCCGAGGCTCGTTCAGTCCAAGGGCCTGACGCACCTCGTCCACGGTGCGCGAGGCCCAATAGCGGCGGTGGTTCTCCTGGGTGGAGAAGCTGCGCGGCTCCATCCGGTCGATATAGAGCGTGCCATCCAGGTGGTCTATCTCATGCTGGAGGATGCGGGCGTACCAGCCGCGTGCCGAGATGGACACGGGCTGGCCCTTCTCGTCGAACGCCTCGACGCGCACGGCGCGCGCCCGCCGCACCAGCGCGGCGAAGCCGCTGACGCTCAGACAGCCCTCGTGGAACTCCACGGGCGTCGGGTCCTCCACCACGAGCCGCGGGTTGATGAGGACGTGGAAGGGCACGGGCTGGCGCTCGCGCGCGGCCAGCTCCGCGGGCGGAAGGGCCGCCTGGTATTCGGCCCGGTCCTCGATGACCGCGAGCCTCACGTCCACTCCCACCTGCGGCGCGGCCAGGCCCACGCCCGGGGCATCCCGCATGGTGTCACGCATGAGGGCGATGAGCTGCCCGATGGCGGGGCTCGTCATCTCCTCGGAGGTGAGCTCTCTGGCGCGGCGGCGCAGCACCGGCTCTCCCGTCTGGACGATCTTCAGGACCATGGCGCGAGGATAGCTTGGCATCGGCGGAGAAATAGGCTCTTAAGCGGGCGCCATGAGTCCGCCCCTCGAAGTCCGCAACCTGCTGCACTCGGTGGAGCTGTCCGCCGCGCCGGAGGCCATCTACGACGCGCTGCTGGACTCGCGGCAGCATGCCGCCTTCACCGGGTTCGACGCGGAGATCGACGCGCGCGAGGGTGGGGCCTTCGTCACCTGTGAAGGACGCAACAGTGGCTACACGCTGGCGCTGGTGCCCGGGCGGCGCATCGTGCAGGCGTGGAGGCACCGGGACTGGCCCGAGCACCACTACTCCATCGCCACCTTCGAGCTGGCGCCCATGGGGAGGGGCACGCGGCTCACCTTCACGCAGGTGGGAGTGCCGGCGGAGGCGTACGCGGCGCTCGACGAGGGCTGGCGCACCACCTACTGGGGACCCCTCGCGCGCTACCTCGCCATGCGGCGCCGGGGGTGAGCCTCTGGCTCACTGAACGGTTGGCTCGCAAAGCCAGAGACGACCGGGTACGTACTCCGTGCATTGCCGACCCGGGCCGCAGACATCTCGCGCATCCGGCCGGCACTCCCGTTTACATCCGCCCAGGAAACACACGGAACCCTCGGGGCAGGAACGCGTCCCGTCACAAGGCGTCACGCATTCCATCTTGACGGCCCATGCCTCGGGTCCAGGGGTGTAGCCCGTGAGCTGACATTGCTGCCCTGCCTCGCACGGTGCGCGCTGGCAGTTGTCTCCGTGAACGATCATGCAACGGGCCTCGCCGGTGTCCTCCCTCACGCATTGCTGGCCCTCGGGGCAATCCCCGCCTTCGCAGAAGGGTTGGCAGGAGGGAGCATCCGGCCCCGCCCGGCATACGAACCCGGAGGGACAGCTCGAAGGCACTTCCAACTGGCAGGGACGGCCACAATGGCCATCGCCGCACAGCAGTCCTCGTTCACAGGCTTCTTCCTGATGATTCGCATGGTCGAAGCAGGGCTGTCCCTCTTTGCGGACGCCAATGAGAACGCACCGGCGCACCAACGGGCCATCATCCCCCAACGACCGCCGGGTCCGGCAGGCAAAGCCCTGCCTGCATTGCAGGTCCGTCATGCATGAGCTGTCGATACAGACACTCTGCTCCCCAGACGCGGAGCTCACGCAGGCCAATGGGGGAGTACAGTCTTTCTGACTCTCACAGGAACGCCGGTAGGTCGGCAGCGCGCGTCGCTGGTCCGCGGGGAGGATTGGAACGACCCTCGCGTCCCACCGGGCCATGCTCTGAGTGTGGTGTGCCCGCAGCAGGGCCCCGCAGTGGTCGAACATGAACGCCAGCGGAAGCATCAACCCCACGGTGACACCCAGGATGGTGCGCCACTTCATTGGCATTCCCAGTGACACACCTTCCCGGTCGAAGGGTCGCAGATCTGAACCAGACGCTTGCCGTCACGACACGGAACCGGTTTCCCCAATTCCCGCTGCCGCTCGTCGTGCTGCTCCTCGATGTCCTCGCGCATCGCATCGTCCAGGTAGCCCTCCCTCCCGTAGATCTGCTCCGGGCACCCGGTCCCAAGAGAGCCCACCAGCAGCGCGATACCCAGCACGAGCCCCCAACGCATGAACCGCCCCCCTGAAAGTGAGAGGAGGATCGCCCCCGCCTCTTCACTCTGAGTATAGTCTCACCGCTGCATGCGGTACAGCACGATGCTGGAGCGCGGTACCTCGAAGAGGAACTGCGCGCCGCGTTGCTCCTTCAAGGCCCGCTCCGCCGCCGAGCCCCCCCGCACTCCCACCCAGCGCGGCTTCAACGCGTCGATGCGTGCGAGGTAATCCCTTACATCCCCATCGCTCGGCACGTACTCCACCCGGGTGCGGTAATCCCTCGTGAAGAACTCGGACAGGAAGTCCACCGACTGGTCATACACGACCACGTCGCCCGCCTTCAGCTCGCGCTCCTTGAGCAGGTTCCACTCGGTGGGCCACAGCCAGTCCACCACCTGCAACGCCGAGCGCTTCAGCGGGCTCGCACGCAATGCCTCGCCGAAGTGCCTCGCGTACATGAACAGGTCCACCTGCCGGACCTGCGCGCTGGCGCCCTGCCAGAACGTGACGCCCATGAGCACCAGGAAGGCCAGCGACAGACCCGGCCGCGGCGGCCCTCGCAACAGTTGCCCGTGTACCACGCCCAGCGCCACCAGCCCCGCCGTGGCCACGCCCATCACGAAGCGCGGCCACCACGCCGCCTGCACCGCGAGCGACACCACCGCGAGCCCCAGGATGGGCAGGTTGCGCTTCCAGCTCCTCGGGCTCAGCAGCTCCAACACCAGCAACACCAGACACGGCACCAGCAGGTAGGCGAACACCGGGCCGAAGCCGCCCGTGCGCACGTCCGGCCAGAAGGTGGGCACCTCCACGTACCAGCTCCGCAGCAGCTTCGCGAACGCGCCCGGCGCACCGAAGAAGAGCGGGCTCTCCCCGGGCCGCGAGCCGTAGAACTCGGAGGGATCGAACTGCCCCGGCAGCTCCTTGCCCAGCAGCGGCACCTTCACCCGGAAGGCCCACAGCGGGTTGCCCGTCTTCCACAGGTTCTGGAAGTATTTGAACGACCCCACCGCCATCAGCGCGAGCACCGACAGCACCATGTCCCCCACCCGCCTCGCCCGCTCGCCCCGCGCGTGCCACAGCTCCAGCGCTCCCCGCACGGCGATCCACGGCCCGAGCATCAACAGGTGGAAGGCCCCCGTCATCTTCGTGCCCGCGTACAGCCCGAGCGCCAGCAGGCACATCCACCGGTCCCTCGCGGTGGGACGCTCCCGCAGGAAGAACACCGCCGCGCTCAGCAAGGCACCGCACGCCACGTCCACGTGCGTGCTCCACACCTGCAGGAACATCGGCGGCAGCAGCACCCACGCCGCGCCCACTCCCGCCGCGAAGGCCTTGCGCGCTCCCGCGGCCCGCGCCCAGGCCGCCGTCACCGCCGCGCCCAGCACCGCGAAGGGCAACTGCGAGCTGTCATCCAGCCGGTTGTCGAGCGGGAAGATGCAGTTCCACGCCGCCAGCAGCTCCACATTCTTCGGGTGGCTCTGCGTCCACGGCACCGACGTTTCGATCCAGTCCAGCGAGCCCATCTGGATGGCGTAGGCCGTGATGGGCACGTGGTACCACGTTGGATCCCACGTCCACGACTTGTAGATCCACACCAGCAGCGCGGCGAAGAGCAGCACGCCCGCGGCGGCCACCACCGTGAGCACCGCCGGCTCGCGCTCCCGCCACGCTTCCCGGGCCAGCCTCCCGGGCGCGCCCACGTCCGAGCGCAGCAGCTCCAGCGCCCGCTCACGCCCCAGCCGGCGCCACGCCCCCCAGGCGGGCACCGCGAACACCACCGGCGCCAGCAGCCCGAGCCACACCGGCCGCAGCAACCCCGGCAACCCCAACGCCTGCATGGCCACCAGGATGAGCGAGGGCGCCACCAGCAACGTGGCGATGACCCGGTGCAGCACACCCCGGTCCGGGTAGAGCGCCGCCGCCACCAGCCAGCTGGCCCCCAGGCACATCAGCGTCTCGATGATCCAGATGATCCAACCCATGGCGCTCGTGGACGCGGACAGTGCCCCAGCCCGGTGAACCCCGCAAGCCGCGCCTCACTCGTCACCACCTGGACACACCGAGTGGCTTTACCCGCTCCTCCATCTGACCGATCATCGGCCCAGGAGGTTCCCGTGGCGATCCCATCCGCCGACATCTCGCTCTTGGTCCGTCAATACAAGGACAGCGCCGCCGCCAACATCCTGCAGGGGAAACCCGCGGAGGCCCTGGCCGACTACCGCAAGGTGGTGGACCTCAGTCCTCATGACACCGCCGCCCGCCTCAAGGTGGCCGAGCTCCTCGCCCAGCTCGGGCAGCGCCAGGAAGCCGTCCGCGAGTTCCACTACCTCGCCATCCGCTACGCGGCCGACGGCCAGACCATCCACGCGATCGCCGCCTGCAAGCTCATCCTCGCGCTCGATCCCGAGCACCAGGCCACGCAGGAGAACCTGGCCAGCCTCATCGCGATGCAGAGCGCCGAGGAGCGCCAGCACCCCGAGCGCACCGGGGCCGCTCCCGAACAGCCCAAGCGCGTTCCCACGCCCCTCTTCTCCCAGCTCCCCCGGGACGTCTTCGTGGCCCTGCTGGGCGAGCTGGAGATGCGCCGGGTGGCCGGCGGCGAGCGCATCATCACCGAGGGCGAGCGCGGCAACTCCATGTTCATCCTCGTGCAGGGCACGGTGCGCGTGGTGCACACGCCCGAGAACGAGCGGCCGCGCACACTGGCCGAGCTGGGGGAGGGCTCCTTCTTCGGAGAGATGGGGCTCATCTCCGACGCGCCGCGCGTGGCCAGCGTCATCGCCACCCGGGACTGCACCCTGCTGGAGGTGACGCGGGAGATGCTCACCCGGCTCGGCGCCCGCTTCCCCTCGCTCGAGCAGGTGGTGCAGCAGTTCTACAAGGACCGGCTGCTGGACACCCTGCTGAAGTCCAACCCCATCTTCCAGCCGCTCTCCGAGGAGCAGAAGCGGGCCATCGCCGAGCGCTTCCAGAGCCGGAGCGTGGAGCCGGGCACCGTGCTGCTCCAGCAGGGCCAGCGCAGCCACGCGCTCCACCTGCTGCTGCGCGGCCGCTGCTCCGTGGTGCACGAGGATCTCAACGGCACCGATCTGCCCTACCCGGACATGACGGAGGGCGCCGTCTTCGGGGAGATCTCCCTGATGCTCGACCTGCGCGTCACCGCCACCGTGAGGGCCGCCACGCCCTGCCTCCTGCTGGTGTTGGATCAGGAGACCGTGAAGGAGTGGGTGCTGACCCACCCCGAGGTCCGCCGGAGGCTCACCCAGCTCACCCGCGAGCGGCTGGACCGGACGGCCACCATGCTGGCCGATGGCGCCGAGGTCCAGGACTCCTTCCTCATCTGAGCGCCGTCAGTTGCGGCCGTAGATGGGGTTCTCCGTCAGCCAGGCGGAGAAGAGGATGTCGGCGAAGTCCTTGCCGGGGATGACGGCGCCCCGGCTGCCCTCGCCGGAGATGAGCAATCCCTGGCCGGGCAGGTAGGTGATGAGGAGCTTGTCGCCCTTGCGCACGGCGCGCAGGGACTGGACGAGCAGCTCCGAGTTCCGCCGCATCTCCGGCGAGCCCGCCGCCTTGCTGTGCGCGAGGAAGTTGCGGAAGGCATCCGCCAGCTGCTCGCGCTTGATGCTGCGCCGGAAGTGGAGCTGGAGCTGCTTGGGCCCCTGGAACGCGATGGCCTCCTTCATGGAGGACGGCTTCTGCTCCAGATAGAGACCCCAGACGTAGATCTCGAAGAAGAGCTTCTTCTTGAGGTCCACGTGGTTCAGGGCCAGCTCCTTGCCCTCCAGCGAGATGGAGTCCGGCAGGCGAACCCCCGCCATCACCCGGGCCTCGGCCGTCCCCGCCACCAGCGCCAGCGCCAATACCAGCCACCGCACTCCCCGCAGCCTCGGCCCGATCATATCCTTCGCGTCCCCCCGCCCGACCTTCGCCACCTCTCGCCTGGAATGCATGTCATCGAAGGTGCACACGGCTGTGACATGGGGCCAGCCCCGGGTTCCGGGTTATTCCCCGCGAGCGCTCGCCTGCCCGCCTGGTGAGGGTCGCTCGGGGAGCGGGCGTGCCCTCCCGGCTGTCAACCCTCCGGCTTGTCCGCATGTCATGGGCAGGTCCGGGCCATCTGCCCACCTTCAGAGGCATGAACCCGTTTGATGAAGAGGAAGGCGGCCGGGGCTTCCGTCCGGAGCTCATCGAGGGTGTACGCACCGCGGCCATTCCACTGACGGACGAGGACTCGGACTTCGACGCGCTCATCGAGAGCATCGGCGACGCGCGCTTCGTTCTGCTGGGAGAGGCCACCCACGGCACGCACGAGTTCTACAGGGCACGCGCCCACCTCACCCGCCGCCTCCTCACCGAGCGCGGCTTCTCCGCGGTGGCGGTGGAGGCGGACTGGCCGGACGCGCTGCGCGTCAACCAGTACGTGCACGGAGAGGGGACGGACGCGGACGTGCTGCAAGCCCTCGACAACTTCCAGCGCTTCCCTCGGTGGATGTGGCGCAACCAGGACGTGGTGGAGCTGGTGGAGTGGATGCGCCAGCACAACAGCGCGCGAGGCAAGGACGCACCCCGGGTGGGCTTCTACGGGTTGGATCTCTACAGCCTGCATTCCTCCATGCGCGAGGTGGTGCACTACCTGGAGGCGAGAGATCCCAAGGCCGCGGAGCGCGCGAGGGCCCGCTACGCGTGCTTCGACCGCTTCGGCACGGACCCGCAGTCCTACGGCCACGCCACGGCGTACGGCTTCGAGGACCCCTGCGAGGCCGAGGTCATCGAGCAGTTGCTGGAGCTGCGCCGGCGTGAGGTGAGGGACGGGAGCCAGGAGGCGGACGCGCTCTTCCACGCGGAGATGAACGCGCGGCTGGCGAGTGACGCGGAGGCCTACTACCGGGCCATGTACGCGGGGCGCGACCAGTCCTGGAACCTGCGCGACACGCACATGGCGGACACCGCGGATGCGCTCGCCGAGTACCTCGGCCGCCGCTACGGGCAACCCGGGCGCCTGGTCATCTGGGCGCACAACTCGCACCTGGGCGACGCGCGCGCCACGCAGATGGGAGACCAGGGCGAGCTGAACCTGGGCCAGCTGATGCGCGAGCGCCACGGCAAGGAGACGTTCAACGTGGGCTTCACCACGTACTCGGGCACCGTCATCGCCGCGAAGGAGTGGGACGAGCCGGGTCTGAAGCGGCGGGTACGGCCGGCGCTGGGGGGCAGCTACGAGGCGCTCTTCCACGAGGTGGGCCTGCCCGGCTTCCTCCTGAGGATGGAGGATCTGGGCGAGGCGGGCTCAGGCCTGCGCGAGCGGCGGTTGGAGCGCGCCATCGGCGTCATCTACGCGCCGCACAGCGAGCGCTACAGCCACTACTTCTACGCGGACCTGCCGGCGCAGTTCGATGCCGTGCTGCACTACGACCTGACCAGCGCCCTGAAGCCGCTGGACCGGGACGCGGGCCACGAGGAAGAGGACGCGGCGGACACCTGGCCGTACGGCATCTGAGCGAAGCCGCTGCGGCGCGAGGGCTCTCGGGATATAGGAGGCAACCGTGATTCTCGAGAGCTTCCAGATAGGAGAGGGGCAGCGGCCGACGGTGCTGCTGCATGGTTTCCTCGGCACCGGGCGCAACCTGCGCTCGCTGGCGACGGCGTGGAGCGAGGCGGACAAGAGCCGCCGCTTCCTGCTGGTGGATCTGACGGGCCATGGCGCCTCGCCGCGGCTGCCTCCGGGCGCCACCCTGTCCACGGTGGCCGCGGACGTGCTGGAGACGGCGCGCGCGGCGGGACTGCGCGGGCCGCTGGAGCTGGTGGGACACTCGCTGGGCGGACGCGTGTCGCTCGCCGCGAGCCTGCGCTCCCCCGACGACGTCGCCAGCGTGACGCTGCTGGACATCACCCCCACCCCCATCGCCACCCACCTGTCCGAGAGCGGCAAGGTGCTGGAGATCCTCCGCGCCGCGCCGGCCAGCGCGCCGGACAGGAAGGCGATGCGCGCGGAGCTGACGGGACGCGGGCTGTCCGGGCCGCTGGCGGACTGGCTCAACATGAACCTGGAGCCGGCACCGGAGGGGGGCGTGCGCTGGCGGTTCGATCGCGAGTCGCTCGCCGAGTTCCACGGGCGGGTGAACGGAGAGGACCTGTGGGCCGCGCTGACGCGGCCGGGCGCGAAGGTGCGCTGCATCCGCGGCGGCCGGGCCCACTATGTCAGTGACGCGGACCTGGCCCGCATGGAGTCCCTGGGCTGCCCCGTGGCCACGCTCCCCGAGGCGGGCCACTTCGTCCACGTGGACGCACCCGACGCGCTGCTGCGCTGGCTCACGAGCACTCCCGGCTTCGGCCAGGGCTAGAACGGAACGACTCCCTTCATGGAACGAACCACCCTCTTCATCTGGCTGGCGGTCCTGGCGGACGGCCTCGCGGGGTTGGTGGGTGGGCTCCTCTCGGAGCGCTGGCTGACCCGGCACCTGTCGGCCCTGGTGGCCTTCGCGGCCGGGGCGCTGCTGGGCGCGGTTTTCCTCGACATCTTCCCCGAGGCCGTGCAGGCCACTGGCCCCTCCGCCTTCCACTGGGCCTTCGCCAGCTTCCTGGCCCTCGCCTTCCTCGAGTGGTTCCTCGGGCCCCACCACCATGACCACTCGGCCCATGCCCCGGGCCACCACGCGCACACGGGTCCCTCCTCCACCGTGGTGCCGTCGCTGCTCGCGGCGGACGCGCTGCACAACCTCGGGGACGGCGCGGCGGTGGCGGCCGCCTTCCTCGTCTCGACCGAGGCCGGGGTGGCCACCACCCTGGTGGTGATCGCCCACGAGCTGCCCCAGGAGGTGGGCGACTACGCGTTGCTGCGCGCCAAGGGCCTGTCGCGAGCCCAGGCCCTGCTCGCGCTCGGAGGCGTGCAACTCACCGCGGTGGCCGGAGCGGGCGCGGTGCTTCTGGGTTCCCGGTGGGTGCAAGGCCTGGAGGGCATCATCCTCGCGCTCGCCAGCGGCACCTTCCTCTACATCGGCGCCACGGACCTGCTGCCGGAGTTGCGTCGCGCCACCGGCCCCAGGGAGGCTCGCGGACGGTTGTACGGCTTCCTGCTGGGCTTGATGCTCGTGGCCCTGGCCAGTGCCATGGAACGGCGACTGCTCGCGCACTGACAAGGGAGCGGCCAGCGCGGCGGGGGCTGGCCCGGGTGTCCATCGCAGGACAAGGGCCGCATGGCCACGGTTCCGGCCATGCAGCTCGGGTCCAAGCGAATGCTCGGGGAGATCCTGATGGAGCTGGGGTTGATCGACCGCGCCCAGCTCCGGCTCGGACTGGTGCACCATCACGAGACCCGCGTCCCGCTCGGCCGGGCGCTGGTCCGCGAGGGGCTCTGCACCGAGGCCGATGTCCTGCGGGCGCTCTCGATGCAGCTCGGCATCGGCGCCATCGACCTGGACCGGGAGCGCCTGGACCCGAAGCTCACCCGGCTCGTGCCCGCGCGGATCGCCCGGCGGTACCGGGTCGTCCCGCTCCGGCTCGAGAAGGCAGAGCGCGATGTGCTGCACGTCGCCCTGCCCGCTCCGGCCTCGCTCGAGGCCCTGGACGCGGTGCGTGCCATCTCCGGCAAGCCCCGCGTCGAGCCCCACCTCGCCTCGGACACGGCCCTGTCCCATGCGCTCGCGGCGCTCTACGGCATCCAGGAGCACACCGAAGAGCAGGCCACCCCTCCCCTGTCCGAGGAGCGTCCGGGCTCGCCCCTGCTGCTCTATGCGTGGCCACCGGTCACCGCCACCCTCATCTCGCGAGCGCTCGCACGGCACGGCATCGCGACGAAGGTCGCCTCCCCGCTGGAGGTCATGCACACGACGAGCGCGGACATCGTGTTCGCCCCCGTGCAGGCCATGGAAGGGCTGCTGGCGGGAGAGGCCCACATCGCCGGTGCGCTGTTGCTCTCGGGCACCTCGGATGACGAGGACCTCGAGCGCGCCCACCGGATCGGCGCGAAGGGTTACGTGGCCAACCCGCTCGACGGCGAGCTGCTGCTGCGCGCCATCCGCCGGCTGCGCCCCGGCCCCGGTGATACGTCCCAGCCGCTGTCCGGTCCGAACGGCTGACGGCGGCGGGAGGCGACTCCCGCCCTGGAGGTGACCCATGAGAGCGTCCACCCGATTCCACCCGAGGCACTCCGTCCTGACGGCCGTGCTCGGGGCGAGCGCGCTCACCTGGCTCTTCCAGTGGCTGCGCGGCCGGCTCTCCCCGGCGATCCTCCCGGAGCCGACCGGGCCCTATGACGTCGGCCGCGTCGCCTTCGACTGGGTGGACGCCCACCGCGACGAGCCCTATGCCCGTCACGGGCACCGCCGTCCGCGCGAGCTGTCCGCGTGGCTCTGGTACCCCGCCGAGCCCGAGGCGGGAGCGAGACCCGGTCCCTACCTGCCCGCGGGATGGCGCCTCACCAGCCTGTTCTGGCACTTCCGGAGCTCACGGGTGCGTGCCCACGCGGTGCCCGGGGCTCCCGTGGCACGCCCTCGGGCCCGCTACCCCGTGCTCGTCTTCTCCCCGGCCGGCTTCCCACCGCTCTACTACTCGTCCCTCTTCGAGGAGCTGGCGAGCCATGGCTACATCGTCGCCGCCGTGAGCCACACCTACGAGGCGCTCCCCGTCTCCGCCTTCGCGGATGGGCGCATGCGGCTCTTCAGGCCGGCGAGCGTGGGCGGCGCATTGAAGGTCTCGCGCGCCTCGCACGAGGAGGACGTGCGCGCCCGGGCCTCGGTCGTCGACGTGAAGGCCGAGGACCTTCGCTCCCTGGTGGACGAGTTGGAGCGGCTGCAGGCCGGCTCCGGGCTGCTCGCCGGGCGGATGGACCTGGAACGGCTCGGTGCCTTCGGCCACTCGATGGGTGGCAACGCGGCGATGGAGCTCTGCGCGCGGGATGCGCGGTGCCGGGCCGTGGCCAACCTGGACGGAGGCGTGTGGAGCACGGTGGGCCAGGAGGGACTCCCCAAGCCGCTGCTGGTGCTGTTCGCCGAGCACCCCGAGTACGTGCGTCCGTGCGACGAATCCGTGAGTCAGAAGGCCTTCGCGTCCGTCGAGTACTGCGAGGCGAACCGCGAGCTCGCGGTGGGCGGCTGGCAGCGCCTGTATGCCCGGGCCCGACCCGGCTACAGCATCCAGATTCGTGGGGCGGGTCACGCCAACTTCACGGACTGTGGCCTGCTGCCCTTGAAGCGGCGTTCGCTCGCGCGGCGGGCCCTGGGCACCATCGACGGCCGGCGGATGTGGCGCGTGCTGAGCGACTACCTGCGGGCGTTCTTCGACCGGCACCTGCAGGAGGCACCCGCCCCACTGCTCGACGGGGCATCCCCCTTCTACCCGGAGGGCGTCCTCGCACCTCCGGAAACACTCTTCTCCCCGGCCGCGGGAAGGTGACGCCGAGGGGAACAGGGGCCAGCTACCGGGCCGGCACACTCCTCCAGTAGAGTCCCCGCACTTCATGACTCCGCATCACCCGAGGGGGAAGATGAAACCGAGGTCGGCCGTCGCCAGTGGACTCCTAACGCTCGCCATGTTCGGCGGTTGCTCGAGCCCGAATCACCAGCAGCGCAGTGAGCAGCCCGCCCCATCCGCGCCGAAGAGCACCTCGGCGCCGCTGACGGCACCGGCGCCAGCCCCGGCCCCCAGCCATCCGCGGACCGAGAACCGCCTCGTCAACTCCGGGCTGATCATCGAGAGCTTCGCGGCGAAGTTCGGAGCGAGGGAGCTCAAGCAGGTCCCCTCCGAGGTGATCGACACCGGCGTCTTCCGGTACGTCCCCTATCTCTCGTACGAGGCGTCCCAGCTGGAGCTCAACATCTACGGGGACCCCCAGCACCCCGCCGGTGTGGAGATCGGCGTCTACGCGGGCAAGGACAGCACCAAGAAGGAGATCCGCGGGCTGATCGCCGGGCTCCTCCAGAAGGCGGACGATCGGGAGCTGGTCCACCACCTGGCGCTCGAGGAGGACGAGCTCGAGCGCGATGGCCTCACGTTCGTGGTCACGCCCGCGACGGCGGATGATGCCTACGGGGGCTGGTGGATCTCCATCTACGACGCGAACGCCATCGAGAAGGCCCGGGCCTCCGATGCCGAGCTGAAGGTGCTCGCCCAGACGCCGCCCGGGAACGGGAACACCCCCACCCCGACGGACGAGAAGAAGAAGGAGCGGAAGCGCGCTCGCAAGCCGGGCGAGAAACCGCGCGTCTACATCAAGGACTACTCCCGCGAGGGAGAGGTCTACGTTCCTTCCGAGTCCGACGGGCGCTGGTAGGCCGGCCTCCCAGGCCTCGCCTGGAGGTGGCGCCGCTCAGCGGTAGCGGCGCTCGGACTCCTGGATGGGGTAGTCATTGGCGCTCATGTCGCGGCGGCGCATGAGCCCGGAGTCATCGAACTCCCAGTGCTCGTTGCCGTGCGTGCGCATCCACTGCCCCGTGTCCGCGTCACGCCACTCGTACTCGAAGCGCACGGAGATGCGGTTGCCCGTATAGGCCCACAGCTCCTTCATCAACTTGTAGTCCAGCTCCTTCGCCCACTTGCGCCGCAGGAAGGCCTTGATGGCCTCACGCCCGCGGAAGAATTCGGTGCGATTGCGCCACTCCGAATCCTCCGTGTACGCCAGCGCCACGCGCTCCGGGTCTCGCGTGTTCCAGGCGTTCTCGGCGGCCTTCACCTTCGCCCGCGCGCTCTCCTCGGTGAAGGGGGGGCGGATGGCGGGTGGAGTCTGGGACGGGGACTGCGTTTCGGTCGGGGACATGGTTGCGGCCCTCCTGGCAGGTGACGACCCTTCTAATGAGCGGCCCGGCCCCATTCCAGGCCGCGAGAGGCCGAACATGCGAAAGGTCCGCGCGCTGTACGCATTCCTGTGGTCGCTGCTGCTCGGTCCGGCGCTGGCGCTCGCCCAGTCAGCCGAGCCCATCGAGCCCTATGAGCCCTACCAGGCCACGCGCTGGGGAGTGGGCTGGCTCTGGCTGGCGGTGCTCGCCGTCATCCTCGTGGCCCTCGTGGCCTGGGGACTGTCTCGTGACCGGACCCATCCACCGGGGCCGCTGACACATTGAGCGGGCCTGCCCTGGATTGGCGCGGGGCGAGCCATTCCTGGACCTGTATACTCCCGGCCATGCTTCCGGTGTTGGCGCTCGGGTTCGCCGTGGCCCTCGGCTCCTCGCCCTCCCAACAAGGGCCGAGGCCGGTGACGTTCGAGGAGATGGTGGACCTGCCGGTCGCCTTCGAGGGCCGGCACATGATTCCCCTGCCCGCGAAGATGCCGCGCCGGGCGCTACGCTTCGAGTCCGCGCCGGAGAACCGCGGCCCGGCCAGCACGCTGCCCTGGGTGAACCTGCCCGGGGACACGGATGGAGGCCGGCGCACGCCCTGGGCGGTGCTGCTCGGGGAGATGCTCTTCCACGCGCCCCGGATGCTCGGACCGCTGAGCGTGCGGATGGGGGTGTCCTGCCACTCGTGCCATCCCCACGGCGCCACCAACCCCACCGTCTACACCGAGCACTCGTACATGGTGCCCGGGCGCATCGATCTCACCGTCTCCTACTTCTCGCCCACGGGGGACGACGGCATCCTCAATGCGCACATGGTGCCCACGCTGCGGGGCATCCGGTTCACCGCGCCCTACCCGCTCGACGGCCGCACGCACAGCCTGAGGGAGCAGGTGCGCAACGTCATCGTCGGCGAGTTCGCCGTGCCCGAGGTGCCAGACCACCTGATGGACGCGCTCGTCGCCTTCCTCAACCAGTTGGATCCGCTGCCCAACCCGAAGCTCGGCCCCCGGGGCCGGCTCGCTCCTGGCGCGAGCGAGGCCGCTCAGCGAGGACAGGCCGCCTTCTTCCGTCCGCGCGCCGAGTTGGATGGGGACTCCTGCGCCACGTGTCACCCTCCGGAGCTCGGCTTCACCGACGGCAAGGTGCACGTGCTCGGCAGCCAGCGCGAGCGCTACGACACCCCGACACTCCTGGGGCTCGTCCACACCCCACCGTATCTTCACGACGCACGGGCCCGCACCGTGCCCGAGGTGCTCGTCGAGGTGGACAAGATGCTCGGCCTCGGGCTCTCCGAGGAGGAGCGGAGCGACCTCACCGCCTACCTGCAAGTCGTTGGCGACGAGGTGGACCCCTACGAGCCCGACCGGCGCGATCGCCGGGTGGCCCTCTCCCTGGCGTTCGTCGACCTGGTGTTGGAGGGCCCCTACGCGCAGGATCCACTCGTCTGGCGGCTCACGCTGGAGACGGTGATGCGCGAGGTGGAGGACGAGCTGAAGGGAACGCGGGCGCTCGAGGCCTTCCTCGTCGCGGCGCGTCCGGCCTTCACCCGTCCTCCCAACGACGCGGATCGCCGGGCACTGCGCGCGGCGCGCAAGGCCCTGCTGGACTCCGTCACCCGCTCCACCCGGAAGTCCCCCGCCTCCGCGCGCACCGACCCGCCCTGAGCTCCTGATCCTGGCGCTCCTCCCCCCAGCAGCGTGACCTTCCCGTGAACCCCTCTACACGGGTTGTCATACCCAATGGGTACTCTTCCGGACTGGCTCCCCCCCAGACGGGAGGCCGGGAGGAATCCCCGTGAAGCGATGCTGCACGGCCATGATGCTGGTTCTCCTCGTCGGGTGTGGCACGGCCTCCCGGGTCGTGCGCCTGGACACGGGCCAGACCGACCCCCTCGTCTTCACCCCTCGTTCCGGCGCCAGGCCGGTGGCGCTGGGCAACGGCGAGTTCGAGCAGGCCGTGTCGGATCTGGCTCAGGATGTGCAGCCCCCCACTCGGCCCCAGGAAACCGCCCGGCGGCTGTTCGAGGTGGAGGCACGGAGCGGTTCGTACACGTACGAGACCCCCAGCCGCCGCATCACTCCGCTCAAGCCGGGCGAGCACCTGGAGGGGCAGTCAACAACGGCGGAGGTGGAGTTGACGCGCGACTACCTGCGCTGGTGCGAGCGCACCGGCAGGCCCGGGGACTGTCTCTGCCTGCTGACGGAGAGCCCCACCGTCAACGGGGATGGTCGTTTCGCGCTCGCCATGGCCCTGGCCAAGGGCGCCGTGCTGGACGAGATGCTGGAGGCGTTCAAGGACATGGCCGACCCACACGCCATGGTAGCGGCGGTACTCTGGACTTGGACCACGTACATGATCCTCGTCTCCATTCCCGACGTGACGGTCTCGAAGGGCCTCGCGGCCGTGATGACCGCCACGATCATTTCCTACGTGGGCGTCGATACCTTCTGGGGCCTCGTCATGGGCTTCAAACGGCTGATGGACGAGGCGGACCGGGCCACCACGTTCAACGAGCTGCGCGCAGCGGGCGAGCGGTACGGCAAGCTCATGGGCCGGAACGCGGCGCGAGCATTCGCCATGCTGGCCATGGCGGCCATTGGCAACACGGCGCCGGGGCTGGCCGCGAAGGTGCCGAAGCTGCCCGGCTCCATGCAGGCGGCCGTACAGGCCGAGACGCAGGTGGGCATCCGGCTCGCAGCGGTGGGGGAAGTGGAAACGGTCGCCGTGAGTGCCGAGACCGTCACCATCGCCTTGGCGCCGGGCGCGGTGGCGATGACAGCCCGGGATGGACAAGGCGCTGGTGCTGGCTCCACTGGACGAACCCAACACGGCCAACAGAGAGCCGACGAGGCGCGCGGTGGCGACACTCACAGGCAGGTAGGAGATGCGAATCGAGTCATTCAGGAGGGACGCAAACTCACCGATACCGAAACGGGAAACATCGTGCACGTATCTGGCGATAGGGTCGTGATCACGAGCAAGGATGGCCGGATCGTCACGCAGCTCAAGAATCCACGAGCAAATACGCAATCGCGAATCCAGAGTGGTAGGTGGGTGCCAAAAGATGAATAGCCCAACACTGTACAAGCTGATCAATGTGTGCCGACGGCTCAGCGACAAAGAGGCCGTGATCTATCGATGCTTCGAACTGATTCCGGAGCAAGGTTTTGTCGTCCAAAGCGCCGACAGGATCTCGTTGCCGGCAAGCCAGGAACACATGCAGCACCATGAGCGACAGCTCTGGGAACTATTCTGCGAGGTGGCACCTGAAGAACGATCAAGACCCTACGCTTCCATTGAGGAAGCAATCGCCGCATTCGATGCCGAGTTCGGAAACTGATGTGGAGGCATCGCATGGACGACAAGATCACGATCAAGGAAGCATACGCGGCGATGTACGCCTACCTCAAAGTGCTCTACGACATGACAGGCTCGGACGACTTGGGCGGTTTTTTGGGCAGCATGTCGCTGCTCGAAGACAGTACGCCTGCGGATCCCGGTGTCTGGGACGATTGGATGCGCGCCGTACAGCAGGCAAGGCACGGTCAGGTCGATCTGACCCTGGGACGCCCTGATGAGTGAGAACCACCTGCCTGATGGTTCCGGTTCTCAGGAGAACTTGTGGTTCCGTGCAAAAGGAGGGGATGAAATGCAGCGCCTCGTCGCCGTAGCCGCCCTCGGCATGTGTCGCGCGTTGGCCACGGGCACGATCAGCCCTGCCTACGCTTGTCACCGGCTTTTCGGCCCGGCCTTGCTGGCGCGACTCGATCAGCTCGGCGCATCCCCCGGGCTTCGCCATGCAATCCACATGGCCACCGAGCTTGAGGATGTGGCCGACCTCATCCCGGACAAATTGGCCAGCGCGATCGCGGATGTCGAAGCCGAACTCCTGAAGGCCCTGGCGGATCTCGCTCCAGCCGGCCTTGCTGGCGAGAAGTGGCTGGTGAAGTCCCCATGAGGATCCAGCTTTCCGACCTACGACGGGCGGCAGATGCCCTGTTCGATCACCTGGAGCGGACAGGCCGCACGGAGATCGACCTCACCGAGGACTTCTACTGGAACATCCCGGAGAAGCGGCTGTATTTGGTGTACTCCCCTCCTCCCGAGTCCGAGCTGACGGTGGGGCAGTTGTCCGATGACTGGAACGAGGTGGCGAAGATCGCGTCCGGCCAACGCCCTCCGATCGCCTACGCCCTGATCTGGCTCTCGTCGCTCCTGCGCTTCATCGGCTCGAAGCTCGTCTCCTGAAGGCACCACGGGGACATGCAGCCGCCGCGTACCCAAATCGTACCCAAGATGAACGGACGCGGGTGGACCTCCACGGACGCTCCACCGGCCCCGCTCCAGAGGGAAGCCTCCCCCCACGAGCAGCCCGCCGATCCGGGCGGCGGGGCTTCAAAACCGGTGGGGAGCCAGGCCCACTCTTCCGGGCTGGCTACCCATCGAGGGGGGAGTCAAGGCCAGGAGGAATCCTCATGAAGCTGTGCTGCACGGCCGTGTTGCTGGTGCTCCTCGTCGGGTGTGGCACAGCCTCCCGGGTCGTGCGCCTGGACACGGGCCAGACCGACACGCTCGTCTTCACCCCACGTTCCGGCGCCGAGCCCGTGGCAATGAACGGTGACGAGCTCGAACAGGCCATGTCGGAGCTGGCTCGGGATGTGCGGCCCCCTCCCCGACCGCAGGAAGCGGCCCGACGACTGTTCGAGGTGGGGGCACGGAGCGGTTCGTACACGTACGAGACACCCAGCCGCCGCATCACTCCGCACGAGCCAGGCGAGCACCTGGAGGGGCAGTCCACAACACCGGAGGTGGAGTTGACGCGCGACTACCTGCGCTGGTGCGAGCGCACCGGCAGGCCCGGAGACTGTCTCCTCCTGCTGACGGAACGCCCCACTGTCAATGGGGATGGTCGTTTCGCGCTGAGCATGGCTCTGGCCAAGGGCGTCGTGCTGGACGAGATGCTGGAGGCGTTCAAGGACACGGCTGACCCACACGCCATGGTGGCAGCGGTTCTCTGGACCTGGACCACGTACATGGTCCTCGTCTCCCTTCCCGACGTGACGGTCTCCAAGGGCCTCGCGGCGGTGATGACCGCCACGATTATTTCCTACGTGGGCGTCGATACCTTCTGGGGCCTCATCGTCGGCTTCAAGCGGCTGATGGACGAGACGGACCGGGCCACCACGTTCAACGAGCTGCGCGCGGCAGGCGAGCGGTACGGCAAGCTCATGGGCCGGAACGCCGCGCGAGCGTTCGCCATGCTGGCCATGGCGGCCATCGGCAACACGGCGCCAGGGCTGGCCGCGAAGGTGCCGAGGCTGCCCGGCTCGATGCAGGCGGCGGTCCAGGCGGAGACGCAGATGGGGATCCGTCTCGCGGCGGTAGGGCAAGTGGAGACCGTTGCCGTGAATGCCGAGGCCGTCACCATTGCGCTGGCCCCCAATGCAGTGGCGATGGCGACACGAAGCGGGGGTGATGAAAGCTCGCAAGGAGCTGAAAGGAGCCTCCGTGATGAAAATAGCGATGCGGAACCAAAAAACGTTTACAATGGACTGAAAAATACTCCCGGCTACCCATCCAACTTCAGAAGCATTCAGAACGGGACGACCAGAAATTCCATATCCAGAAAGGATTTATTGGAGAAGCTACGAGAGCTCGAACCCGGCAACTGGCATAAGGTTTACAAGGACGGCTGGATCGGAAACAAAAAGGTATCCCTCCATTACTTCGAAAGTCCTTCGGGGAAGGTTTTCGACTTCAAAATCAAGTTTGAGTGGAGCAATCAATGAATGGGCACTTGCCTGAAAATTCCGATCCACAGATGGAACTGTCTCTTCGGGCAAAGGGGGCCGATGATGCGCAGTTGCTCATCACCGTTGCTTCACTGGGAATGTGTCAAGCGTTGGCTACCGGCGCACTAAGCCCAGATTATGCCTGTCAGCGGCTTTTCGGGCCGGCCCTGCTAACTCGGCTCAACCAAATGAAGGCTTGCCCTTCACTTCGTCATGCCATCCACATGGCAACCGAACTCGAAGATGTGGCCAACCTTATCCCGGACAAATTGGCCAGCGCGATCGCGGACATCGAAGCCGAGCTTCTGAAGGCGCTAACAACGTTGGTTGCGAACAAACCTGCTGGAGAAAAATGGCTGGTGAAGGCTCAGTGAGGCTCCAGCTTTCCGGCCTGCGACGGGTGGCAGATGACCTGTTCACTCACCTGGAGCGAACTGGCCGTACGGAGATCGAAGTCACCGATGGCTTCTACTGGAACATCTCGGAGAAACACCTGTACTCGGTCTCGTCGCTCCTGCGCATCATCAGGGAGCCGACCCACATGAGGACCCCGCCGAGCCGGGCGGCGGAGCTTCAAAACCGGTGGGGATCATGGAGACATGCCCCTGGGAGGTTCGATTCCTCTGTCGGCTGTTGAGTCATTGGACTCAGAAGAGCGCTCAGCGGACGGCCCAGGTGGCCGGAGGGACGTGGAACACGAGCTCCGGCCGATCCACGGGTGAGAGACTCGACGCGCCCCCCTGCAGCGAGCCCGCGAGCGTGGGAATCACCCGGAATCGGGCGCTGAAGGGCTCGGCGGGACCTCGTGGTGGCAGGGTGAGGCTCACTGCCCCATCCTCCACCTCGTAGGACGTCACCTTGCCCTCGCTCACCAACGCATCGAGGCTCGCCCGGTCCACCTGCACGCCCGCGGGCAGACCCTGGCGCAGCGTGAGCGCCATCCCCGCGGGCGACGCCGCCTGCACCGTCAGCTCCGCCGGTAGGCCCACCTTCACCTCGGCCGGGCCCTTCACGGCGAGCTCCAGGCCGCTGCTCTTCTCGCTCGCGCGCCACGGCACGTAGGCCCCCAGCGTGAGGGAGAAGCCCAGTCCCGGCACCGCCGGCTCCGCGCGTACCGCCCATGTATGGGCTCCCGCCGAGCCGGGCACCTCGCCCTCCAGCGCGAGCACCTCGCGCAGCGCCTTCGCGTCGAGCGTCCCCTCCGTCACCACCTTGCCGTCCCGCTCCAACACCACGCGCACCTGGGACGGCAGCGGCTCCTTGAAGAGCGCCAGCGCCGCCTGGAGGCCCACGAGGTTGGCGCGTCCGTCACCCCAGCCGAGCTCGGGCCGGTAGTCCGCGAGCAGCGAGGTGCCCAGGTCCGCCAAGGGCGCCTCCTTGTCGTCCACGAGCGCCAGCACCGCGAGCGCCGTGGCCTCGGCTACCGAGGGAACGAGTCCGTCCGCGCGCACCACCCCGGGGCCCACGGGCAGGAAGGCGGAGCCATCCGGACGCTTCTGGATGGACTCGCGGACCTGCTTGCGCAGCGCGTCCCGCACCGAGCCGCTCACTCCGCCGCTGGCGAGGATGGCGGCCGCCGTGTAGCCGTCCTGCACCCGCGCCACGTAGCGCTCGAAGGCCCCCGCCACGCGTGCACCGAAGGCCGAGGCCCGGCGGCGTCCCTCGTCCGAGCCCTCCCCGGCCCGCACCGTCCGGGCACAGTCCGCGGTGGCCACCAGCAGCCGCTGCAACGTCCAGCCATCCGCGCCCAGACACGTCCCATCGGGCCGCTGGGCCGAGGCCACCTGCGTGGACAGGCGCTCGCCCAGGCGGGTCAGCACGGGGTTTTCAGGGTGCGCCAGCGCCGCCTCGGCCAGCAGCGTCGCGGTGGCCACGTCCGGCGCGCGGCCCGCCCGCAGCACGCGCTGCCCGGCGAGGGCCGACATGCGCTTCAGTGCCTCCGCGTCCGCCGTCTCGCCCAGCGACTTCAGCAGCTCCGGCGCGCGGCCGGCGAGCAGCAGTGCATAGGCATCCTCGGCCACGCCTCCGCGCCCCAGGGCCGCGGACAGCTCCGAGCGAAGCACGCCCAGGGCGCCCGGGTAGACGAGCAGCCGTACCCGCTCGCTGCCCGCCACCGCGTCGGCGGGGCCCACCAGCTCCAGTGAGCGGGGCGCGGCCAGGGTACCTCCGCGCGTCTCCGTCACCGGCCGGCCCGTGGGCCACACGTCGAAGGTGCGCGTCACCGAGTCCGTCCCCCCCAGCGAGGCCCGCACCGTCACCGGCCCCGGCTGCGCCGCGCGCATCGTCACGTACTCCACCACGCTGCCCGCCGCGGGGACCGTCACCGTGCGCGAGCCGCCCTCCACCGCCGCGCCCTGGGCCTCCACCTTCAGCGAGCGCGTCACCGGCGTCTGCGTGGTGTTCACCACCTGCACTGGCACGCGCACCACGTCCCCAGCGCGCAGGAAGGGCGGCAGCACCGGGTCCACGTAGGTGGGCAGCGTGCCCGCGAAGGTGCTCACCGCGCCGGCCTGCGCTCCCGAGCGCGAGTGCGCCAGCGCCAGTACCCGCCAGTTCGTCAGCCGGTCCGGCACCTTCACCGGCACCGAGGCCGAGCCCGACGCGTCCGTCACCACCAGCGGCTCGAAGAGGAACGTCTCGGGGAACCAGGCTCGCCCCGGCGTGGCCGGCGTTTCCGCGGCGCCAGGAGCGGGCGGCGGTGGCGGGGGTGCCCCGGCCGTCATCGCTGGCTTCGGTGCCATCCCTCCTCCGCCCCTGCCGATGCTGCCGATGCCAGGGATGCTCTCCCGCCGCATCTGCTTGGCGGCCGACCTGGGGGTGAGCTCCTCACTCATCTCAGGCATCGCCATCGCCGGCGCCCCCTCGTCCGCGTCCGCCACACCGGAGAGACTGAGCGTTTCATGCAGAACGAACGCCCCCTCCGAGGCTGCCAGCGCTTCGGCGGAAGACCCGAACATGCGGCGCACATTGTCCAGGCACGTGTTCAGCCCGAACCCCGCCATGAGACACAGCCCACCCACGATGATGTAGTAGCGCTTCATGGCGACTCCCGGGCGACCCACGCGCCCCAGTTCTCGACGTCCTCGGGCAACCGTGTCCCGCTCACCACCACCGCCCGCGGGTCGGTGAGGGCGAGCAGCTCCGGTGGCAGCCGTGACAGTTTCAACGTGCGGCCGTAGGCGTCCGTCACCGCCTCGCCGCGCTTCTCACAGGCCTCGAGCGCCCGCTCCCACAGCTTCGTCATGCCAGCGGCGGAGAGGGTCTCGCCCGGGGGTGCCGACGCCTCCCAGGCGCGCACCTGCACCGTCAGCTCCGCGAGCACCCGGTAGAAGGGCTCCGTCAGCTCCACGTCCGGCATGAAGTTCCCCCGCACCGCCACCGATACCGGCTTCTCTCCGCCGTTGCGCTGGGGCAGGCCCGACACCCGCAGCAGGGTGGCGGCGGCCGCGTTGGCACCGCGGATGCGCCCCATGGCGAGTGCCGTCCCATCCAGCACACCGAAGGCCGGCGACGCCAGCGTGGGAGCCGGGCGCATCCCATCGAGCGCGCCCGTCCCTGGCAGGGACGCGAGCTGAGACAGGCTCTCGTCCACGCCGAAGAGACCCACCGCCGCCGGGCCCGCCTGTCCATCCACCCGCGTGTGCACCTGGAGGTGGGCCAGCTCGCCGGGTGCGTAGGCCGCCTTGTCCGGCGCCACCTCCAGCGAGAGTTGCGCGCGCGGCGCCACGTACACCCGCGCCACCGCGCCCGCCCAGGAGGCCTCGGCCCAACCCTCGAAACCCACCGGCAGGCGGAAGCGCGCCACCGGGCCCGGCTTCTCCACCTCGGCCTCCAGCCGCTCCTCCCCTGCTTGCAGGTAGAGCGTCTTCGGCAGCTCGCCATTGAAGTCCGGGCCGCGCAGCAGCTCGATGCGCACCTCCTCGCCCGCGCGCGCCAACACCGGTGTGGCCCGCAGGCGCGTGGGCGGCAACCGGGCCGGGTGCAGCACCAGCTTCGTCGCGCCCAGGTCCTCCTTCCCCGCCGTCGCGCTCACCCGCAGCTCGTAGCCGAGCAGCGTCGTCTCCTGGGACACACCATCCGACTCGCCATGGCCCTGGGGCTCGGCGGTGAGACGCACCACGCCCATGGCGTTCTCCGGCGCCCCCGCCTCGTACATCAGCATCAGCCGCGTGAAGCGCGACTGGATGCAGGGCAGGTGCTCGGCGGACAACATGCCTCGCGCCTGCGGTAGGGAGAGCCAGCCCACCTCCACCTCGCGCCGTCCCGCACGCGTGCGCCAGGTGAGCGTGGCCGGCAGCGGGGCGGACAGCGACAGGTTCTCGGGCAGGCACGCTCGCGCATCCAACAGGGCGGAGCCCAGCGCCGCCTGCACTCCCTCGGAGGAGTCCCCACCGGAGACGTCGTCCGCCTCGAAGGAGAGCACGGGCAGGCCCGGGTCGCTCACCTCCAGGGCGAGCGACAGCATCCGCTCACGGCCGGGCGGCAGCGTGCGCGCGCGCACCGCCGAGGCGAGGCAGTCCCCCAGCGGCGACTCCTCCGCCGTCACGTCCACCACCGTACCGCCCGAGGCCACGCGCACGCCCAGCGTCACAGAGGCGGAGCCGTCCTCGGCCACGAAGCGCGCGCAGGGGCGCAGGGAGCCCAACCACCGCTCCAGGGCGAGCTGATCCTCGAGTCCGGGCTCACCGTCCTCCGAGAGGAGGTCCCTCACCGAGCCCAGCGCCACCGGAGGAGGAGGAGGCACACGGCGCACCGGCATGGCGGGGATGACGACATTGACGGGCGGGCCCGGGTCGAGCTGGAAGGCGGCCACGCCATCCTCGTCCGTCACCGCGCGCACGCCCTCGTCCCGCGGGTCCCACGCGCGCTTGACGGTGAGCTCCGCGCCGGGAAGCAGCCGGCCATCGGCGCTGGTGGCGCGCAGGTAGACGCGGTTGCTGTAGCCCTCCACCAGGCCGTCCTCCAGCTCCGTCACGGCCGACACGGAGAGCGCGTCCTCGGCGAGCAGCACCGAGGCCCCACTCTGTACCTGGTCTCCCGCGGGGTCCGTGGCGGACAGCCACGCGGAGAGGGTGGCCTGGCCGCGCAGGTCATAGGGCACGCGCGGCAGGGTGAGGCGGAAGTGTCCCGAGGCATCCGTGCGAGCCTTCCGGGGCAGTCCGTCCTTCGCCTTCTCGTCGAGCCACTCGTTGGGCGGGGGCCAACCGCCCGAGGCGTTCCAGTTCACGTCCACGGCCGCGTCCGCCACCGGCGCGCCCGAGCTGTAGACGACCTGGCCCTCGACGACGGGCGACTCACCCGCGCGCCAGAAGGGCCGGGTGCTCTGGGCCTCCACGCGGAAGCGCGGCAGGGTGAAGGGCTTCACCTGGAAGGAGGTCTCGGCGGAGGCATCCCCGCTCGTCCAGCGCACCGTCCACCTGCCCGTGGGAGCGCCGCTGTCGAGAGGAAAGTCTCCGGCCACCACGCCCCAGGGGCCCGCGGGCGCGCGCTGCTCCAGCACCACCTCGCCGGAGGGGTCGATGACGAACCACGTGCCCGGGCGCCCGTCGATGGGCGCGAGGTCCTTGGCGCGCAGCACCACGGCGCGGAAGCGCACCTGGTGACCGGGCTCGTAGAGAGGCCGGTCGGAGAGGACGTGGACGCGGGCGGGGGCGTAGAGGGCCAGCGGGGCCTCCACGGTGTCGGTGCCGAGCGGCGAGGTGACACGGGCACGCAGCCGGTAGTCCCCATCCGGCAGCGCGGGCAGCTTCACCCGGGAGCGCAGCGTGAAGCTGGAGTCCTGCTTCCAATCGAGCTCGGGCTCGAGCGGGGACTCCTTGCCCTGGGCATCCACGAGGAAGAGCGAGGCATCCAGGCGCCGCACCGGGGCCGCCAACCGCTCTCCGTCGCGACTGGTGACGCCATGCGCCTCGGCCGAGACAGCGACGCTGCCCGTGGTCTCGCGGGCGAGGCCCTCGACGAACAGGCTCGGTACCTGCCGGAGGCGCCCATCCGGGCAGCGGGGCACCTTCACACCCTGGAACAGCCAGGTGGAGACGCACACGTCCGAGGTAGCCCACCCCACGACACCCGCGAAGAGTCCCGCGGCGAAGCCGAGCGCGACCCGGCGTTTCAAACGGATGTTCATCTGTCCTCCCCGGCCGGGACTCTACGCCAGGAAGGGTGCTGAACGGTCTCCCCCCCCACGCCTCACGCACTGAAGCCCTCATCCATCATGAAGCCCCTCCAGGAACTCCTGAAAGCTGTTCGCGATGGGGAGGATGGACAGCTCGCCAGTCACGAGGACGACGCCTGGCGTGTCAGGAGTGTTCCTGAAATCGAAGCACAAGTACTCACCGCTGGGGGTTCTCCCAAATGGGAAGATGCCTGGATGGAGATGTTGCGCGAGGACTTCGTGGACCCGTCCAACCGAATACGACTCCCTCCCAGCGATGGGGGTGATGGTCAGGAGGTCGTTGAAGACATCCTCGGCGCCACCGACGTTGAAGACACAAGGCTCGGGGGCCATGCCCTGGTAACGGCAGACGAGCTGCTTGTATGTCTCAGGAAGCCTGACCCCCCAGGCCTGCTCGACTGGCTCGAGCCTGCTGACCTCGATGGGATGAGCCTCGTCTAGAAGGTACGGTTTCCAGCGAATCGCCATGGTCACCGGCCTCCACCCCAGATGGCCATGCCCCCCGTATGAGGATTGGCGAGCTGGTGGTCCGCATCAGGCACGAGCTGCATCCTGCCGACGTCCTGATGGTGATGCCATGCGTAGCCATCGGGTGCCCTGGGAGAGTTCCGCAGGCTCTCGATGCTGCTTCGGGAGAGGCCCAGCTCCCGAGCCAGCGCGGGATCCTTCTCGATTGCCTGGAGAAGCTTCTGGTTCGCGGCCCTGTAGTGCCCGGGCCGCGAGCGACTGCCGATGTGGCTGTCGTCCAGAAGGGTCTCGAATTTCGTCTTGAACTCGGGGAAGCCATCCTTGTCGAAGCGGAGGGTCCGCTGCCCGTCGGCCACGGACTGCCCGGCGCGATTACGGCCCAGGTTGGCAATGGGCTCGGGAGGAACCCTCGACCCCTCGTAGGGCCGAATCCTTCCATCCTCGGTGAACCGGGGCCTGCGCCAGGATTCGACGGATTGGATCCGGTACTTGTCCGAGACGGGAGTAGCCCGGGGAGCCTCGTCGCCGAAGCGAGTGCCACCGCCGCCATCCTTGGACACCATGGCCAGGGCATTGGGGGCGAAGGACGCGATGATGCCGGCCTCGGAGAGCGCCACCGTCCGCGCCTGGAGAAGGACCAGGAGGTTGGCTCCGGCCCGCAGCTCGGCGAGGGCAGGCAAGCCCGGCCCTGGTGGCCCCCGCATGGCGGCATGGCTGGTGGAACCAAGCGCCATGGTGGTCAGCATCACGAGCACGCGCGCCGTCCGCGCACCGATCAGCCCGCCAAAGCGCTCGCCAATCACACGAAGCTGGGCGAAGGAGCGTGCCCGCAGCGCCTCGGCTCGCAGCTGCCGCCAACCGTCGAGCAGGCTCCCGACAGTGTCCATTCCCAGGTACGCCACCATCCAAGCGGTGAGGCCGATGACGATGACTTTCGAGATGGGCTCGGGCAGTACCAGGAGCGTGAGGTACATCGTCAGGGAGGTGACGACGGCGGTGTAGAGCTGAGCGGGGTCCAGGAAGTCCTGCACGGCGGCATGGGCTCCGGCCCACACTCCGTCCACGGCGAAGGAGAGGGCCATGTCCACCTTCTCGTCAGGCTCCAGGTGAAGCCCGTCCTCGGGAGGAAGAAGGCAGTCCCCGGGACGGCCGGTGCACCAGTGCCGGTAGTCACTGACGAGAGCTGCCTGCTCGCCGCTGGAGAGAGGAGGTGCCCAGGAGAGCGTCAACCCGGGCAGCAGGGGACGCAAGGGCGTGGACAATCCAGCAGCCAGTCTGGCCATGGCCAGCTCGAACCGGGCTTGAGATACCTCCACGGTCGCATGGCGGGGCAGCGGAGGCAGGGCGAGGAGACGACCCTGGCCGTCATCCAGAAAGACTCGCGGTGTGTTGGCGGACTCGCAAGAGGCGGCCGGTGCTGAGTCCTCCGTGAATTCGTGCCGAACACGTCGCCCGTCATACGTGGCGCAGGCCATGGCCAGCAGGAGCAGGACTGGCAGCCAGACCATCCCTCCGCGCGAGTTCCTCATCGAACGGAGATGATGCCCCCAACGAGCGTCCACGAGAAAGAGCGAACCGGCTCAGCGGCAGCTCACCAGTCGTGACGGCCCCCTCGATGGTGCCGGACGGGGCCCGCGTCATGGTGACGAGGTCCGTCGTACCTGCGGCCGTCGTACCTGCGGCCGTCGTACCTGCGGCCGTCGTGCCAGCGGCCGGGCCCTCGCCGGTGCCAATAGTCATGACGCACCACGCGGTAGCGGTCCCACGAGTGGAGGAAGTAGTTGGGGTGCCCCCAACGCACGGCGATCCCCGAGTGACGGTAGAGGGGAACGGAGACGTGCAGCGAGCCCGGAGGGGCCCAGCCCCCGCTCATGAAGACCCAGGAGGGTCCCCGGCGGATCCACTTCGGCGAGACATACGCCAGACCGGGACGCGGGGGCTCGACCCAGGAGCCCTCCACCCAGACCCAGTTGGCGCCGGACCAGTACCAATAACCCGGTGCCCACGTCAGGTGCGGAGCGGGTGGAGGCGGCGGCGTCTCCGCCCGGAGCTGCGGGGGCGCCTGCGTCGCGGAGAGTTCCTCGCGCGTCACCGCGATGGGGAACTCCACCTGCAGCGAGCCGGGCCGCGCCCACCCACCTGAAATCCAACGCCAGATGCTCCCCTCCTGCCGCCAGTACCCATTGACGAACTGGTAGCCCGGCATCTGGGCGATCCACGTCCCCGGGTTGAAGCGCCACTCACTGCCATCCCAGAACCAATGACCGGACGCCCATACCGCGTTGGCGAAGGGAGGCGCCGAAGGCGTCTCGGCCGGGAGCGCCGGAGGCGGGGATGGAGCAATGGGCGACGCATCCTCCACATCGTCCGCGACGTCGGCGTTCTCGAATTCCGGGGCGGCGACCGGTGCGGTCTGCGCCTGAACCATCGGGGCCGCCAGCGCGACCACCAGACACATCCACCATCGACGAGTCATCACATCGTCTCCGCTGACTACAGAGCCTCTATCCCCACAGAGACTCCGTCGCCCCCCATTTATTCATCCCGCCGTCCGCACACCGGCCGAGCGTGAGTCTGGCTTGCCTGCCCGGCTGCTCTCCTCTTGCGACATTTCCCGGGATACATATAATTTATCCGTGCCCGATCTCCGGAGCTTATAAAAAAAAGGTCCCCGGTCTTCAGATGGACGAGCTCGACTACCGCATCGTCGATGTGCTGCAGCGCGACGGCCGCGCCACCCAGCTGGAGATCTCCCGCACGGTGGGGCTGTCGCAGCCGGCGGTGGCCGAGCGCATCCGCAAGCTCGAGGAGCGGGGAGTCATCACCGGCTACGCGGCGCGCGTGGACGCGTCGAAGCTGGGCAAGGACATCACCGCCTTCATCGGCGTGAGCATCGAGCACCCCAAGTACTTCGACGGCTTCGCCCGCAAGGTGCTCGCCATGCCCGAGGTGCTCGAGGCCCACCGCGTCGCCGGCCAGGACTCGTACATCCTCAAGGTGAGGACGTCGAACACGAAGACGCTCGACACGCTCCTCGTGGAGACGCTGCGCACCATCTCCGGCGTCACCCGGACCCACACCACCATCGTCCTGTCCTCCATCAAGGAGGAGACGTACGTCCACGTCTCCGAAGAAGAGCTGAAAGGAGCCTGATCCATGACCGCAGCTGTCAGCATCCCCGCCCCTCCGGCGTTCCCGCTCGCACAGCGCATGTCGCGGATGAAGGCGTCCGCCGTGCGGGAAATCCTCAAGGTGGCCGAGCGTCCCGACGTGCTCTCCTTCGCGGGTGGGCTGCCGGCGCCCGAGCTGTTCCCCGTGGAAGCCATCGCCCAGGCGCACGCCGAGGTCTTCGCGGACGAGGGCCGCGCCGCGCTCCAGTACAGCACCACCGAGGGCTACGGGCCGCTGCGCGAGTGGATCGCCTCGCACCTGGGCGAGCGCGGTCTGCACGTGGCGGCGGACCAGGTGCTCATCACCAATGGCTCGCAGCAGGGCATCGACCTGGTGGCCAAGGTGATGCTGGACCCCGGGGACGTGGTGCTGGTGGAGAACCCCAGCTACCTCGCCGCGCTGCAGACCTTCAGCGGGTACGAGGTCTCCTTCAGCGTCGTGGGCAGCGATGACGACGGCATGCGCGTGGACGAGCTGGAGCGGTTCGTCACCACGGGCCGCAAGCCCAAGCTCATCTACCTGGTGCCCAACTTCCAGAACCCCAAGGGCACCACGCTGTCGCTGGAGCGCCGGCACGCGCTCGTGCGCTTCGCCCAGCGCCACCGCATCCTCATCCTGGAGGACAACCCGTACGGCGAGCTGCGCTTCCGGGGCGAGCACCTGCCCTCGCTGGCCTCGCTCGACACCGAGGGCGTGGTCGTCAACCTGGGGACGTTCTCCAAGACGCTGGCCCCCGGGCTGCGCATCGGCTGGGCGGTGGGCCCGCGCGAAATCATCCGCGCCCTCACCGTCGTCAAGCAGTCCACGGACCTGCACACCGCCACCGTCGCGCAGCGGGCCACGGCGCGGCTCCTGTCACGCTTCGACTACAACGCCCACCTGGAGCAGCTGCGCGCCGTCTACGGGGAGCGGTGCCTGGCGATGCTCGGCTCGCTGGAGCGGCACATGCCCGAGGGCACCCGGTGGACCCAGCCGGACGGCGGCATGTTCATCTGGGTGGAGCTGCCGCGCGGCATGAGCGCGGACACCCTCTTCCCGCTGGCGCTCGAGAAGCGCGTGGCCTTCGTGCCCGGCGCTCCCTTCTTCGCCGCCGAGCCCCGCACCGAGTTCATGCGCCTGAACTACTCCAACCGCCCGCCGGAGCTGCTCGAGGAAGGCATGCGCCGGCTCGGCGCGGTCATCGCCTCCCAGCAGTGAGCCTTCCCGCGCGCGGTGGGACGGAGCCGCGCGAGGGCGTCTCGCGGCCCCGCCCTTCACCCGGGCACCGGGACTACTTGGACTCGGGCTTCGCGCCCTCGGGCAGCGCCGGAGCGGCCGCGAGACGCGGCACCACCCGGCTGCGGTACTCGGTGGCGAGGGTCTCGGGCGTCATCTCCTCCTGCCACTGCTTCGGGTTGGTGTTCCACCCGAAGTCGGCGGGCACCTTGCCGCCGCCCTGGTTCTTGTAGCCAATCATGTCCGGGAAATTCTTGGACCAGCGGCCCGCGGGGTCCGTCTCACGGGTGATGGGCTCGCGGTGGGACCGGGGGGTGTAGTTGCTCTTGCCGTTGTTGCTCATGAGGCGTGACTCCTAGCAGGTGCGAAGCCTCTCCGGAACCCCCACGGGAGGCCGGGGGATACCCGGCCCCCACACCCCTAGCCGGGCACGCTCGCCGCCCGCCCGGCGGAGGAGGCCTCGGCCCGGGAGCCCCGCCGGCGCTGGCCTCGCGACACCGGCGGCAGCCACCGGGGTCCGAGCGCGAACACGGCCGCGAAGTAGCGCGCCTGGGCCTCGCTGCCGTAGCGATAACGCCGCACACCTCCCTCCTTCAGGGTCACCTCCACCCCCCAGCCCTTCCCACGTCGGCGCAGCGCGACTCGCGCAATCTCCATACCTACCGCCCCCCTCAGGAACGCGCCCCTTCCTTGAAAGGGGCGTGCCAACCGGAACACCTCCGCTCGCGGGGTTGAGGTGTGCGGCCGTGGACACAGCGCGGTAGGACGGTAGCCGCTACAGGCTCGCCCGCCCGCCCGCCTGCCCTCCGAGGGAGTACGAAAACGCGGCCCGTCGCCTTGTGGCCGCCGAATGCTGCGTTACGTGGAAGGCATGACATCAACTCCCGAGAAGAGCCTGGGCGACAACGTCGCCGAGTTCACCCTGCCCGAAGGCTGCATGCTGTGTGGCGGCGCGCTGATCATCCGCAGCTCGCCGGGTAACGGCTCGCACAGCTACTGCCCTCACTGCCACTGGCTGTCCCGCACGCGGGTGCGCATGCACAACGGAGGTCTGGAGATCGCCTACGCCACTCGAGCCGTGGCGTAGTCGCCTTCAGCGCAGCAACCACAGGGCGCACGGCACCGTGACGAGCGAGAGCGGAATGCCCAGCCCCACCATGAGTGCCGAGAGGTCCGGATCCAGATCGTGATCCGCGGCGAGGATGGCGGCGGTGACCATGGGCGCCATGCCAGCCTGAAGGACGGAGACCTCGAGGGTGAGCCGGCTGATGCCGGGCAGAGCCAGCAGCAGCAGTGCAATCACGAGCGGGCACAGCACCAGCTTGTAACCGAGCCCCAGGACGAGCGCGCGTACCCGGCCCCGAAGCCCCGAGAGCCGGAGCTGGAACCCCACGGAGAAGAGCGCCAGCGGGGTGAGCATATCCCCCAACCGGCCGAGCACCACGTCCACCCACCCGGGCCAATCCCAGGGCTGGGAGAGGAACGCGACCACCAGGGCGATGAAGGGAGGAAAACCCAGCACCTTCCCCAGCAGCACGCCGGGCCGGGAGTCCTTCGCGGCGGCGCGCGTGGCGAAGAGGGTGGCCACCGTGGCCAGCGTGAGGAACGAGCCGAGCTGGTCGACGACCACCGCGACCCGCACCGCGTCACGGCCCATCAGTCCCTCGATGAGAGGCAGGCCCACGAACGAGGTGTTGCTCAACCCGCCAGTGAGGACGAGCGCCGCCACGGTGCGGGGAGCGAAGCCGAGCCGTGGGCCCAGGGCGCGAAAGAAGAGCCAGGCGCCACCGAAGACAAGCCAGGGCGTGACGGCGGCGACGAGCAGTTCGGGGACGATCGTCAGCCGGTGGATGGCACGCAGCACCAGGGCGGGCAGCGCCACGTTGAGGACGTAGGCGTTGAGGACCAGCGCCGTCTGCTCCGGGAAGCGGCCGCTGCGCCGCGCGAAGGCACCGAGCAGGAGACTGGCGACCAGCAGGCCGGCGAGCTGGCTCACGGAGCCCTCCTCGCGGAACCGGGCCCGGCGAAGAAACAAAGGATGACGCGCACACGCGCGTTGTGCTGCAAATCCGCGAGAACCACCAGCCAGATATCGAGCCCACTTCCCCTCTCCCTCTGGGAGAGGGACGGGGTGAGGGTATGCGGCTCCCAGGTTGCCCCGTAGGCCCCACGCCGCGCCGCTGGCAACCGCCCGTGGCATCACGCAAGCTTCACCCGGCATGAAGCACCTGTTGGGGCGATTGAGGGCGGAGCTCCGCGAGACGGCGGGAGGCCTTCCGAGCACGTACTGGTACCTGTGGACGGGCACGCTGGTGAACCGGCTGGGCTCGTTCGTGGTGCCGTTCCTGGCGCTGTACCTCACGCGCGAGCGCGGCTTCCGGGTGGAGGAGGCGGGGCTCGTGGTGTCGCTGCACGGGGCGGGTGGCGTGCTGGCGGGGCTGGTGGGGGGGACGCTGGCGGACCGGGTGGGCCGGCGCAAGACGCTGCTGGCGGGGCTGTGGCTGGGCGCGGTGGCGATGCTGTCACTGGGCCTGGCGCGCGCCACCTGGCACATCGCCCTCTCCTCCTTCGTGCTGGGCCTGGTGGGCGAGCTGTACCGGCCCGCGGTGTCCGCGGCCATCGCGGACCTGGTGCCGCCGGAGGACCGGCCACGGGCGTACGGCCTGCTGTACTGGGTGGTGAACGTGGGCTTCTCCATCGCCCTGCCACTGGCGGGGTTTGCCTCGCGCTTCGGCTTCCTCACCCTCTTCGTGGCGGACGCCGTCACCAGCTTCCTCTACGGCGTGCTCGTCTGGTGGAAGGTGCCGGAGACGCGCCCCGTCCGCCCCGCGGAGGCGGCGAAGCCCGCGCTCCCACTGCCCTCCCTGGCCCCCTTCCGGGACGGGGTGTTCATCGCCTTCGCCGTGCCCACCCTCCTCACGGCCATCGTCTTCGCCCAGGGCTACGTGACGCTGCCGCTGGACCTGACATCTCGAGGCATGTCTCCGGAGACCTTCGGCACGGTGCTGGCGGTGAACGGCGTCCTCATCGTGCTGCTGCAACCCTTCGCCGGACGGGCGCTGGGGCGGATGCGGCGCGCCACGGCCCTGGCCTGGGCCTCGGGGCTGATGGGGCTGGGCTTCGGGCTGCACGTGCTCGGCGCGAGCCCGGGGCTGGCGACGCTGGCCGTGGTGGTGTGGACGATGGGGGAGATCGCCCAGTCCCCCGTGGCCTCGACGGTGGTGGCGGACCTGGCGCCCACGGAGCAGCGCGGCACCTACCAGGGCGCCTATTACATGCTGTGGGCCCTGTCCTCCTGTGTCGCCCCGTCACTCGGCTCGTGGGCGCTGGCACACCTGGGCGCCTCCGCGCTGTGGGGTGGCTGCCTCGTGATAGGGCTGTTCGCCGCCGGCTGTCACCTGGCCGTCGCCGATGCCCGCCGCCGCCGCATGGATGCCCTGCGCCTCACCCGCCCCGGGGTGAGCGCCGCGCTGGACTGAGGCTCTGGCCGGGTGCACCACGGCGTGGAGCGACGCGGGCCCACGCACCACCATCGAGCGGTGCCACACCACTGGCTTCGGCACGGGGGACAGACCTCCGCACCGGTCCAGCAGCGCATCCAGGGCCAGCCTTGCTTCCAGCCGCGCCAGCTGCGCCCCGATACAGAAGTGGGCGCCGTGGCCGAAGGGCATGTGCTGCGGGCCGGGCCGGTCGAGGTCGAAGCGGTCGGCGTCCGGGAAGTGCGTCTCGTCCCGGTTGGCCGAGCCCATCAGCGCCACCACCCAGGCCCGCTCGGGCAGACGGACACCGCCCAGCTCCACCTCGCGGGTGGTCATCCGCAATGCACCCTGAGCCGGCGCCTCGAAGCGCAGCACCTCGTCGATGAAGCGGGGCAGGAGCGAGCGGTCCGCGCGCAACCGCGCCAGCAGCTCGGGGCGCTCCATCAACACCAGGAGCGACAGCCCCAGCAGGTTCGCCGTCGTCTCCAATCCGCCCACCAGCAGGAGGAAGAGGAAGGCCATCAACTCGTCCTCCGTGAGCGCCTCCCCATCCACCTGGGCCCTGAGCAGCTCGCTCACCATGTCGTCCCCGGGCCGGAGCCGGCGCTCCTCCACCACCTGGCTGAAGTAGCGCCTCGCGTCCACGATGGCCTGACGCACGGGCCCCTGCCGCTCCGTGTCCTCGGGCCCCAGGGCGGTGACGGTGGTGAGCTGGTCCGCCCAGTGTTTGAGCTCCTTGCGCAGAGAGGGATCCAATCCCAGCAGGAGGCAGAGCACCGAGGCCGGTACCGGCAGGGCGAAGGCGGAGACCATGTCCACGGGGCGCCCCAGCGGCAGCGCGGCCACCACCTCCTGGGCGAAGGCGCGCACCCGAGGCTCCAGCCGCACCATGGCCGCGTTGCCGAAGGCGCGGCTGACGAGCGACCGCAGCCGCCCGTGCCTCGGCGGATCCATGGCGATCATCGACTCCGAGAACGGGTTGCCCCCGAGCCACGGCGGATTGGTCGCGCGCCCGAACCCCTCGGACGAGAAGAGCTGCGGGTTCTTGAACACGAACATCACGTCCTCGAAGCGCGTCACGGCCCAGTACCCCCCCGGATCCACCTGGCACACGGGCGCGGTCCGGCGCAGCTCCGCATACAGAGGATAGGGGTTGGCCTTCAGCTCCGGGGTCATCAGGTTGGGGCGGCCACTCATGTACGAAGCTCCTGGAAAGAGGGCAAACGCCGGAAGCCGTACACCCACGCCACGACCACGCCAAGCATCGACAGCGCCCACTCAGCGCCTCGAAAAATGAGAAGGGCGTGGGCCCGCGGCACCTCGAACATCTGGCTGGTGACGGCGGCGTCACAACGCTCACCAGGCATGTCCAGGCACGGTTCGGACGGCCATGAGGACCGTGGCCAACCAGCGGACCTCGGAGCGCATGTCTGGCTGCTTGCTCGCATTCCGGGAATGAATGTGAGAGCACCCTCTCCTGCCCTTCTGGACAGGGACCGCCCCATGCCGTTCCCTCCACTCCGCTGGAAGCTCCTGCTGGCCCTCGTCTGTCTGCTCGTACCGGGACTCGCCCCGGGTGCGGGTGCCAGACCCAAACGGAAGAAGCCCCCCCTCGTCACCCTTCCCGGTGGCTCGGCCCTGCGCCGTGATGCCGCGAAGGCTTTCGAGCGGATGTCCGCCGCGGCCCGCGCGGAGGGCGTCCGGCTCTGGGTGAGCAGCGGCTACCGCACCCGGCGGCAGCAACGCTTCCTCTATGAGCGCTACAAGCAGGGCCTGGGCCCCCGGGCGGCACGCCCCGGCCAGTCCAACCACCAGCGCGGCACCGCGGTGGACGTGTCCGTGGGCCACGAGGACACGCCCACCTACCGGTGGCTCGCCGCCAACGCGTGCCGCCATGGCTTCCGGCGCACGGTGCCCTCGGAGCCGTGGCACTGGGAGTACCGGCCCCGCACCACGCCCCCGCCCGCGCAGGGCAGTGACTGCCTCGGCCAGCCCGTGACGCCGAAGGAGCCGCCGCGAACGGCCTCCTCCGGACAGAGCTGACGGCTCACTCTGTGGCATTCCCACCCTCGGTGAAGGGGAGTGCCCGCTAGCAGGCACTTACAATGTCCTGCTGTGTCACTCCCGTACTCCGGGAGGAGGCGGCGAGCGGGGACCGACAGCAATGTGGGCGGCCTGCCTATGACCGCCTTCCTGCTCACAGCCCTGCTCTGGCACGCCAGCCCACCCGCTGGAACGCCACTGGCCCAGGTGGGACCGGGTGCCGCCGAGCCCTCCGCGGTGACTCCACAACCCCAGCCCGAGGTCTCCGACCCGATGCTGGCCCCCGTCCCACCCGCGCCGGTACAGGTGGGCTCCTGGGACGAGGCGCTCGCGGTGCTGCGCCAGCGCTCCACGGACCTGCGTACCGCACTGGCCCAGGTGGAGGCCGCCGCGGGACAGAGGCGCGCGGCGCTCGCGGGACTGCTGCCCTCGCTCCAGGGCACCCTCTCCGTGCAGTCCAACGTGCTCGACCCGAGCGCGACGCCCATCCTCGGGGGCGGGGGCATCGGAGGGGGAGTCGGTGGAGGGACGGGCACGGGAGGCGGTGACACGCGGCCCACGTCGCCCCTGGGCACGGGGGTGCTGACGGCCTCGGTGCCCCTGTTCGACTGGAGCTCCATCCAATCACTGCGCTCGGCGAGCGCGTCGCGCCGGGCCGCCGAGCTGTCCGTGGAGGAGACGCGGCGCCAGCTCACCGGGGGCCTGGCGCGGGCGCTGGCACGGGTGGCGTCCTCGGAGCGGCTCGCCGAGGTGAACCGCGTCAACCTGCGCTCCGCCCTGGAGCGGCTGGCGCTGGCCCAGCGGCGGCTGGAGCTGGGCGCGGGCACGCAACTGGACGTCATCCGCCTGCAACAGGACGCGGAGTCGGCGCGCTCGTCGGTGGTGTCCGGGGACGAGACGCTGCGGCAGGCGCGGGACACGCTGGGGCTGGTGCTGGGCGCGGACCAGCCGGTGGGACTGGATAGGGGCGTCTCCCTGGAGAACCTGTTGGACCAGGGCCAGCGGGAGTGCCGGAGGCTGGAGACGGTGGAGCAGCGGCCGGACCTCGCGGCGGCGCGCGCGCAGTTGGAGGCGGCCGGGCACTCCGTGTCGGAGGCGAGGGCTCGGTACCTGCCCACGCTGGCGGCGCAGAGCACGGTGATCGGCCTGACGGTGGACCCGGGCTTCGCGCGGGTGCCCGTATGGAACATCGGCGCGGTGCTCACCTTCCCCTTCTACGAGGGCGGTGCGCGCGAGGGGCTCGTGCAGCAAGCCCGCGCGCAGGAGGAGACGGTGCGCCAGCGGGTGGTGGCCAGCCAGCGCGCCGTGTCGGTGGAGGTGTCGCAGACACGGCGCGAGGTGGACGTGGCCCAGGCGGAGCAGCGGATAGCGGCCCGGACCCGGGAGCTCGCCGCGGAGAACGACCGGCTCACCCGCAGGGCCTTCGAGGTGGGCGCGGGAACGAGCCAGGACCTGGTGGTGTCCGCGGCGGCACTGCGGCAGGCGGAGCTGAACCTGGTGGTGAGTGAGTTCCAACTGTTCCAGGCGCGGATCGAAGCATTCCTGGCGGAGGCGGCATGCGACTGGTGAGGCATGGAGTGTGGGGAGCATGGTTGGTGGGCCTTGCACTGACCGGGTGCAGCGGCTCGAACGGAAAGGCGGGCCCGCAGGGGGGGCCAGGAGGCCCTGGAGGACCCGGGGGACCTGGTGCCGGACGGCCGATGCCGGTGGAGGTGATGGAGCTACGGCCCGGCCCGGTGCGTGACATCGGCGAGTACCTGGGGACGCTCGTGTCCCGCCGCAGCATCACCATCTACCCGCAGGTGGCTGGCTACATCCGGCGCATCGCGGTGAAACCGGGCCAGCAGGTGAAGCCGGGCGAGCTGTTGCTGGAGGTGGACCCGCGGCGCGAGCGCGCGAGCGTGCAGAGCGCCCAGGCCCAACGCCAATCGGCGCTGGCGCAGCGGGAGTACGCGCGGAGCACCCGCCAGCGCGCCGAGCAGTTGCTGCGCGAGGGCCTCATGAGCCGCCAGGACTACGAGCAGGCGGTGGCACAGGCCACGGCGGCCGAGGCCGGCGCGCGCTCGGCGGAGGCGCAGCTCCAGTCGCAGCAGGTGGAGCTCGGCTACACCACGGTGCAGGCGCCCTTCGCCGGGGTGGTGGGCGACATCCCCGTGAACCCGGGCGACTACGTCACCCCGCAGACGGCGCTGACGAGCGTGAACCAGAGCCAGGCGCTGGAGGTGTCCGTGGCGGTGCCGCCGGAGCGCGCCGCGCAGGTGGAGCTGGGGCGCACGAAGGTGGAGGTCCTGGATGACGAAGGCAAGCCGGTGCTGAGCGCCCCCGTCGTCTTCGTGGCCCCCACGCCGGATCCACGCACGCAGCTGGTGGAGGTGACGGCGGCCTTCGAGAACACGGTGGGCCTGCGCTCCGGCCAGGTGGTGCACGCCCAGGTGGTGTACGAGACACGCGAGGCGTTGCGCCTGCCCACGTACGCGGTGACGCAGCAGAGCAGCCAGTACTTCGCCCTGGTGGCGGCGCAGGGCGACGGGGGTACGCCCATCGCGCAGCGCCGGCCGGTGAAGCTGGGAGGGCTCGAGGGCAACTACTACGAGGTGTTGGGCGGACTGGAGGAAGGGACGCCGGTCATCGTCGGGTCGCTGCAGTTGCTGAGGGATGGCCAGCCCATCCAACCCAAGCCCATGCGGCAGCCCCCGGGCGAGGAGCAGGGCGTGGGCGGCGCCGCGGACGCGGGCACGGGTGGCACGGGGGACGCGGGCCTGGGCCCGGGCCCGGACGGAGGCAGGTGAGCGCGCATGTTCTCCGACTTCTTCATCCGCCGGCCCATCTTCGCCAGCGTCATCTCCATCCTCATCACGCTGGTGGGGGCCATCTCCATCCCCAGCCTGCCCGTCGAGCAGTACCCCAACCTGGCCGCGCCCCAGGTGACGGTGACGTCCACGTACATCGGCGCCTCCGCCGAGGTGGTGGAGAGCGCGGTGACGACGGTGCTGGAGCGCCAGCTCAACGGTCTGGAGGGCATGCGCTACATCTCCTCCACCAGCAGCAACAACGGCACCAGCAGCATCACGGTCACCTTCGAGCCGGAGCGGGATCTGGACGTCGCCGCGGTGGACGTGCAGAACCGGGTGGCCACGGCCTCGGGACGGCTGCCCGCCGAGGTGAACGCGCTGGGCATCACCATCAACAAGACACAGTCGCAGCTGCTCATGTCCTTCGGCCTGTATGACAAGGAGGGCCGCTACGACACGGGCTTCATCAGCAACTACGCGGACGTCTACATCCGCGACGCGCTGCTGCGCGTGAGGGGCGTGGGCGACGTGCGCATCTTCGGCGAGCGCCGCTTCGCCATGCGCCTGTGGTTGGACCCCGTGAAGCTGGCGAGCCGGGGCCTCACCGCGCAGGACGTGGTGAACGCGCTGCGCGAGCAGAACGTGCAGGTGGCCGCGGGACAGGTGGGGCAACCGCCCTCGCCCCAGGGTCAGACGTATCAGATCAACGTGCAGGTGCTCGGGCAGCTGTCCACGGCGGAGCAGTTCGGCGACATCGTGGTGCAACGGGGCGAGGACGGCTCGCTGGTGCAGATGAAGGACATCGGCCGGGTGGAGCTGGGGGCGGAGAACTACAACCAGCTCTTGCGCTTCAACGGCCGCGACGCGGTGGGCCTGGGCATCTTCCAGCTCCCCGGCTCCAACGCGCTGGAGGTGCGCGAGGGCGTGGTGGCCGAGCTGGAGCGGCTGAAGACCAGCTTCCCGCCGGGCCTCATCTACGAGAAGTCCTTCGACACCACGGCGGCGGTGGAGGAGTCCATCAACGAGGTGCTGTACACGCTGATGGAAGCCGTCGCGCTGGTCATCTTCGTGGTCTTCATCTTCCTGCACGGCTGGCGCAGCATCCTCGTGGTGGCCACGACGCTGCCGGTGTCGCTGCTGGGCACCTTCGCCTTCGTCAGCGCGTTCGGCTTCTCGCTCAACACGCTGACGCTGTTCGGCCTGACGCTGGCCACGGGCCTGGTGGTGGACGACGCCATCGTGGTCATCGAGAACGTCGAGCGCGTCATGGTGGAGGAGAACCTGTCCGCGCGCGAGGCGACACACCGGAGCATGAAGCAGGTGGGCGGCGCGGTGGTGGCGACGGCGCTGGTGCTGTCGGCGGTGTTCGTCCCGGTGTCCTTCTTCCCGGGCACCACGGGTTCCATCTACCGGCAGTTCGCGCTCACCCTCGCCTTCTCCATCAGCCTGTCGGCGCTGGTGGCCCTCACGCTGTCTCCCGCGCTGTGCGCCCGGCTGCTGCGGGCGCACGAGGGCCAGAAGTGGCGCGTCTTCCGCTGGGTGGACCAGGGGATGGACTCCTTCCGGCGGGGCTACGCGCGCTTCCTCGGGAGGCTGCTGGGGCCGCGCGCCCGGTGGGGCGTGGTGGCCGTCTTCGTGGTGTGCCTGGGCATCACCGGGCTGCTCTACAGGACGACGCCCACCGGCTTCATCCCCGAGGAGGACCAGGGCTACCTCATCGTCGCCATCCAGGGCCCCGAGGGCACGTCGCTGGAGTACACGCGCCAGGTGCTCCTGCAAGCCGAGCAGGTGCTCAGCAAGCAGCCGGAGGTGACGGGCCTCTTCACCGTGGGCGGCTTCTCCCTGCTGGGCAGCGGCCCCAACTACGGCGTGCTCTTCGTCAACCTCCGGCCGTGGGATGAGCGCGAGGAGGCGGAGCAGAGCGTGGCGGGGCTGGTGGCCCGGTTGCAGGGGCCGTTCGCGGCCATCCCCGGAGCGCGGGTGCTGGCCTTCCAGCCGCCCACCATCCGCGGCGTGGGCAGCGTGGGCGGCTTCGAGTTCGTCCTGGAAGACCAGTCGGGCACCCACACGCTGGACGAGCTGTCGGCGGCGACGCAGCAACTGTCGGCGAGGGCCAACCAGTCACCGGAGCTGCGCAGCGTCTTCTCCTCCTATACGGCGAGCACCCCGCTGCTCAACGTGTCGGTGGACCGGGAGAAGGCCAAGGCGCTGGGCGTGTCGCTGGACGCGCTCTACTCCACGCTGCAGATCTACATGGGCAGCCAGTACGTCAACGACTTCACCTTCTCCAACCGCGTCTACCGCGTGTACGTGCAGGCGGCCACGCCCTTCCGCAACGAGCCCCGGGACATCTCCGCCTTCTACGTGCGCTCGGCACAGGGGGCCATGGTGCCGCTGGAGAGCCTGGTGAAGGTGGAGTCCGTCACCACCGCGCAGAACATCCAGCACTACAACCTGTTCCGCTCGGCCACCATCAACGGCCAGGGCGCCCCCGGTGTCAGCACGGGCCAGGCGCTGGAGGCCATGGAGGCCATCGCCCGCCAGGGCCTGCCCACGGGCTACACCTTCGAGTGGACGGGCCTGTCCCTGGAGCAGAAGCAGTCCGCGGGCAAGGTGCTGCTCATCTTCGCCCTGGGCATCGTCTTCGTCTTCCTGGTGCTGTCGGCGCAGTACGAGAGCTTCGCCCTGCCCTTCGTCATCATGCTGTCGGTGCCGGTGGCCATGCTCGGAGCGCTGGGGCTGCAGAACCTGCGCGGGCTGGCCAATGACGTCTTCTGCCAGGTGGGGCTGGTGATGCTGGTGGGCCTGTCGAGCAAGAACGCCGTGCTCATCGTCGAGTTCGCCGAGCAGCTGCGTCACCAGGGCCTGAGCGTGGTGGACGCGGCCATCCAGGCGGCGGACACGCGGCTGCGGCCCATCCTGATGACGTCCTTCGCCTTCCTGCTGGGCGTGCTGCCGCTGGTGCTGGCCTCGGGCGCGGGAGCGGCCTCGCGCAAGTCGCTGGGCACGGCGGTGTTCGGCGGCATGCTGCTGTCCACCTTCGTCAACCTCATCTTCATCCCCGTGCTGTACACGCTGGTGGAGACGGCGCGCACGAAGCTGCTCAAGCGCCACGAGCGGGGCACGCCTCCGACGGCGGGCGGTGGGCAGACGCCGCACCCGGCCTGAGGAAAAAAGAAGGCGGCGGGCGGCCCCTCTGGAAAGGGCCGTCCGCCGCTCCCGGTTGGCCGTGAGGAGACGGCCACTGCCTCTCTAAAGCACGTCCCATGCCAGCAGGCAAGCGCTTGAATCCTCGAAGGCGTTCTTATGCAACTGGTGCATGCGGGCTCCACTCGGGGGAGAGCGGATGTAACGCCTCGTGACACATCCAGCCAAATCCCCTGGGAATCCAATGGCTTGGAGCCATCAACGCCGACTGTCTCCGAATCGGACAGCGCTGTCCTGATGGCGGACAACCCCGGGGTGGCTCAGGAGGTCCAGGTGCTCACGGTCTTCACCACCTTCCATCGGCCATCGACGCGCTCGAGCGTCAGAGTGAGGCCGTTGGCGCCGACGTTGCCATGGGTGATGGAGGCATCGGCGGAGGCGTGGTCGGGCGAGGTGTAACGCACCTTCTCGACGTCGAGGAACATCGCGCTGGAGGGAGCGACGCGGGTCTCGTACCGCCCGGTGGCGACCGTGAGGAGTGAATCCCGCGCGGGCACCACCTTGTCCCCCTGCCACTTACAGGCTTCCGGGCCGGACACCATGAACCGGTCCTTCACGAAGAGCGACAGGAACCGATCGCTGGGGGCGCCGCACTCACCCCGGACACAGACGCGAAGGCAGTGAAGCGTCTGTCCCGTGCGATCACCTCCGAAGTTGGCGACGGTGCCGCGGACGATGGCGGCATACAGCTCCGCCTCATCCTCCGCCGCCAGCTCCGCCCGGGACCGGGCACCGACGTCGTGCGAACATGCGGAAAAGAGGAACAGCGCAACGATCCACCACCCTGCTCGGCGAGCTTCATTCATGGGCTTCCCCCTGGCTTGTTGCCTGGCTGATTGCCTGGATGGAGTGAGCCCAGCAGAGGGAACGCCGGGAGGCCAGGACCTGCCAGGTGCGATGGCGGGCCCTGGAGAGGCACGAAAAGGCCGGGACGCGGTGTTAGAAGGAGCCGCACATCTCCGAGGCCTCCCTTGGTTCGCGCCGCCAGACACATCGAGAACGTCCGATACGCCATCCGCAACGTCGTGGCCGAGGCCTGCCGCCTCGAGGCCCAGGGGCGGCGGATCCTCTATCTGAACATCGGGGATCCCCTGAAGTTCGACTTCCAGACCCCGCCGCACCTCATCGAGGCGGTGCACCGGGCGATGAAGGACGGACACAACGGTTACGCGCCCTCGGCGGGCATCCCGGCCGCGCGCGAGGCCATCGCCCGCGAGGCGGCGCGCAACGGCATTCCGGGCATCACCGCCTCGGACGTGGTGGTCACCACGGGTGCCAGCGAGGCGCTCGAGCTGGCCCTCACCGCGCTGCTGGAGCCCGGGGAGCGCGTGCTGCTGCCCTGCCCCGGCTATCCGCTCTACGGCGCGCTCATGGCCAAGCTGAGCGCGGAGGGTGTGCCCTACTCGCTGGACGAGGAGAATGGCTGGTCGTTGGATCTCGAGGAGATCGACGCCCTGTGCACCCCCGGCACCCGGGCCATCCTGCTGTGCAGCCCCAACAACCCCACGGGCGCGGTGCTCGACCGGAAGGTGCTGGAGGGACTGTTGGAGATCGCCCGGCGGCGCGGGCTGGTGGTGCTGTCCGACGAAATCTACGACAAGCTGCTCTACGACAAGGCGCACGTGGCCACGGCGTCGCTCGCGAGGGACGTGCCCATCATCACCTTCAACGGCCTGTCCAAGGCGTACGTGGCCTGTGGCTGGCGGGTGGGGTGGCTGGTCTTCTGCAACGCGCACCTGATGCCGGAGCTCAAGGGCGCGGTGATGCGGTTGGCGGACGCGCGTCTGTGCAGCCCGGCCCCGCAGCAGTACGCCATCGCCCCCGCGCTGGAGGGCCCGCAGGACCACATCCCGGAGATGATGGGGCGGCTGCGCGCCCGGAGGGATTTGATGGTGCGGCGGATCAACGCCATCCCCGGCCTGTCCGTGGTGGAGCCCGCCGCCGCGTTCTACGCGATGACGCGCATCCAGCTGCCCGGCGTGACGTCGGATGAGGAGTTCGTGCTCTCGCTCCTGCGCGAGACGGGCGTGCTCTTCGTCCACGGCAGCGGCTTCGGACAGAAGCAGGGGACGCACCACTTCCGGGTGGTGTTCCTGCCGCCGGAGGACATCCTCACCGCCGCCTTCGACCGGCTGGAGGCCTTCGTCCGCGAGCGCTACGCGCGCTAGGCGGTCTGGATGTGGAGGATCTCCATGCGCACGGCCGGGAAGTCGCCCTCCGGCAGGTGCCAGACGGACTCCCACTGCGTGGGGAACAACCTGCCGTCCAGCTCGCGCCACTCGCGGCTGTACCCCGTCCATGGAGTCAGCACGCCCTTGCCGTTCACATCGCGATAACGCCGCGCGTGCATGGCGACTGGCAGGCCTTGTTCGTCGTACTCGATGACCGCGTCGAGCTTCAGCTCACCCTGTTCGATCCGGACGCGCGCCTGCGTCTCGGTCATCGGCTCCCAACGAAGGTACGGGCTGCGCACCAGCTCTGGAAACGCGAGCGCCTCGCCCCAGAACCGCAACGCGGCGCCCTGATCCATCTCCGGACCCACGCCATCCGCCAGGGTGACGAGCCCCTCGAGGGTGATCAACATGTTGCCGCGCATGTCGACGAACTTGTCCCTCGCCAGCATGTGGATGCCGGGCGCGATCCGCGCGCGCGCGAACCAGAGGAATCCCGGCGGGTCCATGGAGTAGACCTGCTCGGATTCGAACGGCATCCACGGCTTGTCCGCCGCGGTGCGAAGACCGCCCCGTTGCTGGACGATGGCGGACTTCGGAACCGGCCTGCCCTCTGCGCGTGTGACCTCCAGGTACCTGCGCACCGGCGGTGGAAGGCTCTCCACCGCGGAACCAGGAACCACCGGTGGGGAAGCGGAACGCGCCTTCCGCAGCAGCTCGGCCTTCTCCGCCTCGTACCTCGCGCGGAAGCGTCTGCCGGCGAGCCCGGACGCAATGCCGACGGCCAGCACCAGGGAAGCGACGACAACGCCGGTCATCACCAGACCCATACGCCTCACCTCCTCATGTTCCTCTCATGCAGAGCACATGCCGGGCCGCTCCCCTCGAAGAACGCCGTCCGACGCGCAGCGTTTGCGCCAGGCGGGTGAGGCATCCGGCAGATGATTCGCCTGCCTGCCTCCCCTCCTGGGTGCGAGCCTTCCGCCAGGGGCAGCGGTGTCACCCCGACAGCTCGAAACCGAGGGGACGCGAGGGAGAGGGGGGCGTGTTATGTGAGGCGGCATGCCTCCCCGACGTCCTGAAATCCTCGCCCCGGCGGGCGACCTCGAGTCCATGCGCGCCGCGCTCGCCAGCGGAGCGGACGCCGTCTATTTCGGGCTCGACGAGGGCTTCAACGCCCGCGCCCGCGCCGACAACTTCAACCTGGAGCGCCTCCCCGAGACGATGGCGCTCGTCCACCGGGCCGGGGCTCGCGCCTACCTGACGCTCAACACGCTCATCTTCGAGCCCGAGCTGCCCGTGGTGGAGCGCATCCTCCGCCAGGTGGCCGAGGCGGGCGTGGACGCCCTCATCGTCCAGGACCCGGCCATCGCCCTGCTCGCCCGCGCCATCTGCCCGCAACTGGAGCTACATGCCTCCACGCAGATGACCGTCTCGAGCGCCGAGGGCATCCGCTTCGCCCGGGGCCTGGGCATCACCCGCGTCGTGGTTCCCCGAGAGCTCTCCACCACTGAAATCCGCCGGCTGGCCAGTCAGACGGACATGGAGCTGGAGGTCTTCATCCACGGGGCGCTCTGCATGTCCTGGAGCGGCCAGTGCCTCACCAGCGAGGCATGGGGCGGGCGCTCGGCCAATCGGGGCCAGTGCGCCCAATCCTGCCGCCTTCCGTACGACTTGATGGTGGACGGCCAGAAGCGCGATCTGGGCGACGTGAAGTACCTGCTCAGCCCCAAGGACCTGGCGGGCGTGCGCGCCGTGCCCGAGCTCGTCGACATCGGCGTGCACAGCCTGAAGATCGAAGGGCGGCTGAAGGGTCCGCAGTACGTGACGACCACGGTGCAGGGCTATCGCCGGTGGGTGGATGGAGTCGTCGCCGGCAAGCCGGATGAGCGCCAGCTCGCGAGCGACCTGGCCGACATGTCCCTCACGTACAGCCGCGGCTTCTCCAACGGCTTCCTCGCGGGCTCGGACCACCAGACGCTCGTCGAGGGCCGCTTCCCCAAGCACCGGGGCCTGTACCTCGGCCGGGTGCGCTCGGTGTCCGGCAAGGAGGTCGTCGTCACGCCCGACGAGCGCCCCTGGACGGGAGCCCTCGGCCTGGGAGGGGAACGTCCCGAGGCGCCCGGCGGACAGGTGTCCTCTCCGCTCGCGGGAGAGCCCACTCCGGCCGACGTGGATCCACGCCCGGGCATGGGCGTCGTCTTCGACGCGAGCACGCCCGAGGACAAGCACGAGCCCGGAGGCCCCATCTTCCGCGTGGACCGGAGGGGCAACGGCTGGGTGCTCGGCTTCGGCCACCCGGGTCCGGACCTGGGACGCGTGGCGCCCGGTCAGCGCGTGTGGCTCAACAGCGACCCGTCCCTGGCCCGCCGCACCGAGGGCCTGCTCTCCCACGGCGAGCCCGAGGGCCGCATCCCGCTCACCCTGAAGCTCTCCGGGGCCGAGGGCACGCCCCTGCGCCTGCACGCGAGCGCCTGGGGGCACGAGGGCTCGGCCAGCAGCCAGACACCGCTAGCGCCCGCGAAGGGCAAGGGCCTCGACGAGGCGCTGCTGCGGGACAAGCTGGGTGCGTTCGGAGGCACGCCTTTCACGCTGGCACACCTGGACTGCTCGGAGCTGGCGCCGGGCCTGCACCTGCCCGTGTCGGAGCTCAAGGCGCTGCGCCGTGACCTCGTGGCGGGGCTCTCCGCCGCCGTGGAGCGGGGCCCGAAGCGCACCGTGGTGGAGACACCGGTGCTGGAGCAGGTACGGGCCTCGCTGCTCGCGACCGTGCCCGAGGCACCCACAGAGGACGGGGCGCGTCTGCTGCCGCTGTGCCGCAATGACGAACAACTGGAAGCGGTCATCGCGGCGGGCCTGCGCGAGGTGGAGCTGGACTGGATGGAGATGGTGGGCCTGCAGCGCGCGGTGGAGCGGGCGCGGGCGGCGGGGCTGCGGGTGACGATCGCCACGGTGCGAGTGCAGAAGCCGGGCGAGGAGGGCTACGACGCGCGGCTGGACCGGCTGAGGCCGGACGCGGTGCTGGTGCGCCACTGGGGAGCGATGATGCACTTCCTGGAGCGCCCGGCGGGCCAGCCGCGCCCGGTGCTGCACGGGGACTTCTCGCTCAACGTGACCAACTCGCTGACGGCGGCACACCTGCTGCGGCTGGGGCTGGACACCCTCACCTTCTCGCACGACCTGGACGAGACACAGCTCTTCTCGCTGCTGGACCACGCGCCGGCGCACCGCTTCGCGGTGGCGTTGCACCACCACATCGCCACGTTCCACACGGAGCATTGCGTGTACTCGCACAACCTGTCGAACGGACGGGACTACCGGAGCTGCGGCCGTCCATGCGAGCGGCATCAAATCTCACTGAGGGACCGGATCGGACTGGAGCATCCGGTGATCGTGGACGTGGGCTGCCGGAACACGGTGTTCAACGCGCAGGCGCAGAGCGCGGCGTCGCTGGTGCCGAAGCTGTTGGAGCGAGGGGTGCGCCGCTACCGGGTCGAGTTCGTGCGGGAGACAAGGGAGGAAGCGACGCGGGTGCTGAACGCCTACCAGGAGTTGCTGGCGGGGAAGATCAGCCCCACCGAGGCGGTGAGGAGAACAGCGGTGCACGAGCAGTTCGGAGTCACGAGAGGAACGATGCAGGTCCTGAGCTGAAAACCCCTCTCCCTCTGGGAGAGGGACGGGGTGAGGGTAGACGATTCCGTCCTCCACCCCGTGCTCAAGATCCGGAGGCCCGAGCCACGGCCCGGGCCCCCACGGGAGCAAAAGCCTCGACGACGCCGGACAAATCCTCGATGACGAGCACGCGGACGATCATCCCGTCACGGAAATCGAGGATGAAGGCGAACTCGCTGCGGCAGGATCTGCCGGTCTTCCTGACGATGAACTGCTCGTCACCGAGGACGATGACCTGGTCGCCGTTGCCGACGAAGTTCCAGGTGTGGATCTCCTGGACGTCGAGCACCTCGTCGAGCCGGTCGAAGTAATCGACGATGGCGAGCCTGCCGCAGAACTCGCCGCTGAGGGGGGTACCAGGGGGTAGGGAGAGCTTGAAGGTGGCATCGTCGTCCAGCTTGTCGAGGAGGGGCTGGACGGAGCCGGTGCGGGACATCTCCTCGAAGATCTGCCTGGTGCGATCCACGTTCTTCTTCGCTTCGGACACGCTCGGTTGCCTCTCGGGGGTGCTGCGAAAGGAAGCACTCTGCGCCTGTGGACGGAGGCGGGTCCAAGGCCGTTGGGGGCTCGTGTACAGTTGCGGTCATGTCGCGAGTCGCCATCGTTGGATACGGACGGTTCGGCCGGGCGCTGGGCTCACTGTTGGAGGCGGCGGGGGTGGGCTACCGCGCGCTGGACCCGGTGGCCGACATTCCCGAGGCCCACCGGGCCGGGTCCTTCCAGGAGCTGACCGCCGGGGCGGAGCTGGTGGTGGTGGCCGTGCCGGTGCCGCGGATGCAGGCCGTGCTCGAGAGCCTGCGCCCCTACCTGAAACCAGAGCAGCTGGTGCTCGACGTGGGGAGCGTCAAGGTGAAGCCCGTGCACGCGCTGGCCGAGGTGCTCGGCACGAAGGTGCCCTGGGTGGGGACCCATCCGCTCTTCGGGCCTCTGAGCCTCGCCATGGCGGAGCGCCCGCTGCGCGTGGTGGTCTGCCCCAACCCGCTCCACCCGGACGCGGCGAAGCGGGCGCGGGTCTTCTTCGAGCGGCTGGGCTGCGAGATCATCGAGCAGACGCCCGAGGGGCACGACCGGATCATGGCGCACACGCACGCGCTCACCTTCTTCGTGGCCAAGGGGATGCTGGACGCGGGCTCGGGGGTGGACGTGCCCTTCGCGCCGGCGAGCTTCAAGGCGCTGTCACGGACCATCGAGACCATCCGCGCGGACGCCGGACACCTCTTCGCGGCCATCCAGCACGACAATCCCTTCGCGGCGGAGGCACGGAGCCATCTGCTCGGCGCGCTCAACGCCATCCATCAGGAGCTGGAGGCCATCCCTCCCGAGGCCGAGGCGCCGGAGACACCGCACCTGGAGCTCCCAGCGTTGGAGACGGGCCTGCCGGAGCTGACGGAGACACGCGAGCTCATCGACCAGGTCGATCGAGAGCTGGTGGAGCTGCTGGCCCGGAGGGCCGAGCTGGCCCGGCGCGCGCTCCAGGCCAAGGCACAGGCGGGACAGCCGGTGCCCGACCCGGCGCGAGAGGAAGCAATGATCGCCTCGCGCCGTGCCTGGGCCACCGAGCGAGGGCTGGACGCGGAGGGCGTGGAGGCCGTCTTCCGCGCGGTGCTCCGCTTCTCCCGGCGCGCCCAGCACACGAAGGGCCGAGAGCCGGTTTCGAATTTTTGATCATTTCCGGGTGCTCCCGAGACTCAGTCCATCGAACCAGGGGCGGTTGGCCGGACCAGCCCCAGTTCCTCGGAGCAGTCACCCTCATGATGAAGAGATTCGTTCTCGCCACCGCGCTCTCGTTGGGCGTCAGCTGGAGCACCGCGTGCGCCGAGCCCTCGAGCCCACCGGAAATGCAGTACCAACCCTGCCTGCAGAGACGGCCCTCCCTGCCTCGGGAGCTGAAGGAGAGCATCGACCAGCTCGTCGAGGAGCGGATGCGGCATGGCCGTATCCCGGGCCTCTCGCTGGTCGTGGTGCGTGATGGAAAGCCCGTCTACGTCAGGGGTTACGGGAGCGCCAACCTGGAGTCGGGCGAGCCGATGACCGCGTGCACACGCGTGTCGGTGGGGTCGACCACCAAGTCCATGACGGCGCTGGCCCTGCTGCAACTGGTGGAGCAGGGCAAGGTGGACCTGGAGGCGCCCGTGACGCGCTACCTGCCCTGGTTCCAGACAGCGGATGGACGGGGCAGCGGCATCCTCGTGAAACAACTCCTCTCACATACCTCGGGCATGCCCGCGAAATCGCTCCTGGAGGGCACCACGGATGACGGCGCATTGGAGCGCCGGGTGCGCTCGTTCTCTCAGTTGAGCCTCGCCTTCCCGCCGGGACAGGGATGGATGTATTCCAATACGGGTTATGCCGTCCTCGGACTCATCGTCCAGACGGTGTCGGGTATGCCCTACGAGCAATACCTGGCGAACCACGTCTTCCAGCCCCTGGGAATGAATCACACCACGTTCGGCCCTCCGCCGGAGGCAACGGGTCACCTCGCCCAGGGCTATGCGTGGACGCGAGGAAACACCCGCCCCGTGCCCATGCTGCTCGCCCGCGAGCAACACCCGGCCGGCGCTTCGACCTACTCCTCGGCCCATGACGTGAGCCGCTACCTGGCCGCGATGCTCGCGAAGGGCCGGGGCGTCCATGGCCGCGTCATCACCCCGGAGACCCTCCACCAGATGTGGCAACCCGCCGCGGCCACCTCCGCGGACGCCGCCTATGGTTGGGGTTGGGAGCTGGGGCCGATGTCCGGCAGGCAGGCCGTCTACCACGACGGGAGCGTGATCGGCAGCGGCTCCATGTTCATGCTGTTCCCCGAGGACAACCTGGCGGTGGCGACGCTCGCCAACCTGAACGGACCCCACCAGCAGGAGCTGGCCAAGAGCGTTGCCGCGCTGCTGTTGGGCGCCGAGCCACCTCCGGCCCCGCCCCTGGTCTACCGGGCCCCCAGCACCTTCGTGCCGGACACCTCGGTATGGCAGAGGTACGTGGGCGACTACGTCCTCCACATCTATGGAAGGATGAGGCTCTACGAGGAGTCGGGCCGGTTGCTGGCGGATTGGACCTACACGACGCCGACCCAGGTCCTGGAGCTCGAGGCCTACGGTGACAATGATTTCGTCATCCGGAATGACCTCGGCATCAACGACGGCATGAACGTGAGCTTCCAGGGCACCGCGGACGGCCAGATGCTCCTGTTGGTGGATGGCCAGCCACTGGGACGCCGGCTGTAATTGTCCGTCACCGCTCCTGCCTGGGCACGTGAGGTGGATGCACCCCGGCCGACAACCCACGTGCCCTCCGGACGGTGGCACCGGAATCGGACCGGGGCGGAGCGCACGGAGTCGACGCACTCCCTACTGGGACACATAGCGGGAGAGCGGCTTCATCCAGACGACGACGGCCGCCGCCCCGGCGTCGGGAACACCGAGGACGCGCTCGCCCAGGTAGCTGGCGCGTCCCAGGCGCGGCTTCATCCGAGCGGTGGCCTCCGCGCCCCGCTCCGCCTCCAGGACACAGGCTTCCCAGGCATTGGCCAGCGACTGCCCGGCCTCCAACGCCCGGGCGAAGGCGTCGGCGGCGGGATGCAGGGCGTCGAGCATCGTGCGGTCCCCGGGACGAGCGCCCCCGAGCTCCGCCACGGCCTCGACTGCGGCCAGGAAGGCTCCGGCCCACACCTTCGCGTCCGGCGTCGTGTCCCCCAGGCGGCGGGCGGCGCGCAACAACGCGGTGGCGTAGAACGGCCCCGAGCTACCGCCCACGCTGCGGCGCAGCGCTTCACCCATCGCCGTCAGCGCCCGGGAGGGGCTGGCCCACGAGGACTCGGGCAGGGCACGCAGGGCCGCCGCGCCGCGCGCCAGGCTGATGCCGAGGTCGCCATCGCCCGCCGCGCTGTCGAGCTCCGTCAGGAACGATTCGGCCGTCTCGAGCGCGTCGGCGACCGACAGGACCGCCTGTTTGAACCGGGCCATCCCGGGCTGCTCCGCGCCTGCCTCCACGGGTACCGGCGGCGCCGGAGGCACGGGCCGGCGCTGACGTGCCGGGGCGATCCTTCCGCTGCCCGGCCAGGCGGGTGCGGCGGTGGCCACGTCGAGCCGGCGCAGCCGCTCGTCGTCCACCTTCAACAGGCTCAGCGAACAGCCCGGCATCTCCAGCGCCGTCAGGAACGAGCCACTCCAGGCCCGCTCCACGACGACCTTCCGCTCGCGCAACACGGCCAGGGCGCGACGGGCCACGATCGCCAGCTCCATGGGCGGGGTGCCGCCCAGACCATTGACCAACAAGGCCACGCGCTCGCCAGCGCCGATGCGCAGGTCCTCCAGGATGGTCTCCAGCAGGGTGTCCACCAGCGCGTCCGCCGGCTGCAGCGGCACGCGCCGCACGCCCTGCTCACCATGAATGCCCAGGCCGAGCTCGATCTCTCCCACGCCGAGCGCGAAGCCAGGGCGGCCCGCCGCGGGCACGGTACAGGGGCCCAGCCCGACGCCCATGGTGCCGAGCCCGGCGGCGGTCGCCGCGGCTTCCCGTGCGACCTCCGCGAGCGAGGCGCCGGAGGCGGCGGCGGCACCAGCCACCTTGTGCACCAGGATGGTCCCCGCGATGCCCCTCCGGCGCGAGGGCTCGACGGTGTCGCGCAGTGAGACATCGTCGGCGACGACGACGATCTCCGTCGGGATGCCCTCCGCGCGCGCCAGCTCGGCGGCGAGGCCGAAGTTCAGCCGATCCCCGGTATAGTTCTTCACGATCAGCAGCGCGCCCGCCGGACCCGACACCGCGCGGATCGCCGCCAGGACCGCATCGGGGCTGGGCGAGGTGAACACGTCCCCGGCGACCGCCGCGTGCAGCATGCCGGCGCCCACGTAGCCCGCGTGGGCGGGTTCGTGTCCGCTGCCACCTCCGGAGATGACGGCGACCTCGCGTTGATGGACCTCCATGGGGGTGTCGGCGCGGACCACCACGGACTCCCCCTCCAGCAGCGCCTGCCCCGGCGCGAGCGAGACCAGACCCTCGAGCATCTCCCCCACGACGGCGCGGGGACCATTGACGAGCTTCTTCATCCTCCAAAAGTGAACGTGAGGCCCGAGTCACGTCAAGTCCGGGCACGCCCCGCTTCCTGGCACTGAGACGCGGCGTCTCATTATGTTAAGGGGCTCCCGATCCGGCGCGATCTGGAAGGCAGCGAGCGATTGAGTCACGAAACAAGTCCCTCTCCAGAGCTGGCTCGATCCATCGCGGAGCTCCTGCTACGGAGGAGATCGGAAATTCTCGTGACCTGGGAGCGGAAGGCCCGAGGCGCTCTGGGGCTCGAGTCCCACCTTCCCGGGCTGCTGGATGACCTGACCGCGGGATTGATCCATCTGGACGGGGGTGCTGGACGGCAGCAGCTCCGGTTCGGCGAGGACGAGCTCGAGGATGTCATCCAGGTGTACGGGCTCCTGCAATCGGTGCTGCTCGAGCTCCTCCATCGGGAAGCGCGAGCATCTCCCGAAGGCATCCAGCTCATCCTCGACCTCGTCAATGGAGGGATCCGCGAAGCCGCGGCCGGGTTCGGGCGTGCGAGAACCCAGACCGAGAAGTTGAAATCCGGCGAACGTGAACGGCTCATCTCCGCGTTCAAGGCCGCGACGGCCGCGACGGCCATCGTCCACGGACCCGAGCACATCTACGAGTTCGCCAATGACGAATACCTGAAGCTCTTCCTGGGCTCACGCGAGTACCTGGGCATCCCTCTTCGAAGCGTGCTGCCAGAACTGGAGGGCACCGGCATCTTCGAGCAGCTCGATGAGGCCTTCCGGACGGGAAGACGGGTCGAGCAGAGCGAGGTGCCCCTCCACTTCCGCACCGCCAGCGGGACCATGAAGCTCGGGTATTACACCTACACGTTCACGCCTCATTTCGATGAGTCCGGCCATGTGCGGGGTCTGATCCTCATGGGGATCAACGTGACCGATTACGTGCTCGCGCGGCAGACGATTCAACGGAGCCAGGAGCAGCTGCAACTCATCACCGATCGCCTGCCCGGCTTCGTCAGCTATATCGATCGGGAAGGCCGCTACCGGTTCGTCAACCGGACGTACGAGACCTGGTACGGAATCAAGAGCTCCGAGCTCCTGGGCAAGAAGCGCCGCGACTTCGTGACCGAGGAGACAGCACGTCTGGCGGAGCCCCATGAAAAGCGCGCGCTCGCGGGCGAGCCGGTGCGCTACGAGAACGTGCTGCGCAAGCCCTCGGGTGAATACACCGTCCAGGATGTCGAGTTCGTCCCCGACCGGGATTCCGAGACCGGGGAGATCCGCGGCGCCATCATCGTCGCCCACGACATCACCGAGCAGAAGAAGATCCGGCAGGCGCTCGAGGAGGCCGTCCGTGCTCGCGACGAGTTCCTGTCGATCGCCTCGCATGAGCTCAAGACCCCGCTCACCTCGATCCAGCTCCAGACCCAGATGATGAAGCGGAGCATCGAGCGGGGCCGCCCGGACGCTTTCGATCCCGCCCGGGTGACCCGGCTCGTGGTGCAGACCGACAAGAGCGTCCAGCGGCTGGCCCGGCTGGTGGACGACATGCTGGACATCTCCCGCATCTCGACCGGGAAGCTCACCTTCACCCCGGAGACGTTCGACCTGTGTGAGCTGGCCCGGGAAGTCGTGGAGCGGCTGACCGTTCAAGCAGGCGGCGCCCCCATCTCCTGCGAGTGCCACGGCGTGGTCGAAGGCGACTGGGACCGCTTCCGGATCGATCAGGTGCTCACCAACCTCATCACGAACGCCGTCCGTTACGGCCAGGGCTCACCCGTCGAGCTCACCGTCCAGGGCTCGGACTCGGACGCCGTGCTGAAGGTACGGGACCAGGGACCGGGCATCACGCCCGAGGACCAGGAGCGGATCTTCCTGCGCTTCGAGCGCGCCACGTCCGCGAACACCGTCAGTGGTCTGGGTCTCGGGCTCTACATCTCCCGGGAGATCATCGAGCGCCATGGAGGCTCGATCCAGGTCGAGAGCGAGCCCGGCAAGGGCGCGACCTTCGTCGTGACGCTGCCCCTGCGGCGGACGCCCCCCTGACGGGCCAGGCCCTCTTCGACCTAGAATGGGAGGGAATGATCGAACCTGCGCAGGAGCTCGCTCCTCCTTCCATCGAAATCACACCCGAGGAGCGGGAGTACCAACGGGCCCGGGTGGCCTTCCTGCTCCCGGAGCGGGCAAGCAGCGGCGCACTCCTCCTGATGGGGACGCTCGTCCTGTTCGCGCTCTCCCTGTGGGGTGAGCACGACTGGCGCTACCTGGTGTTGCTCATCTCCGTGCTGCTCTTCCACGAGCTCGGCCACTGGGCCGGGATGAGGCTCTTCGGCTTCCAGGATGTGCGGATGTTCTTCATCCCTTTCTTCGGAGCGGCCGTGTCCGGGCGGAACCAGGGCGCGGAGAGCTGGAAGGAGGCGCTGGTGCTCCTCCTGGGCCCCATCCCTGGCATCCTCGCGGGCTGTGGACTGGTGGGCTTCGTGGCCGCCACGAAATCCCAGGGGCTGACGGAGGCGGCCCTGCTGCTCCTCGCCCTCAACGGCTTCAACCTGCTGCCGCTGATGCCGCTGGATGGAGGCCGCCTCTTCCAGCTGCTCCTCTTCAGCCGCCACCGCTACCTGGAGCTCGCCTTCACCCTGCTCACCTCGCTGGCGCTGATCGGCGTGGCGCTCGCGCTCGATACCTGGCTGCTGGCCGCCGTCGGTCTCTTCAACGTGATGGGACTGTTCCGCCAGGCGCGGCTGCTGCGTCACGTCCACGAGCTGCGCGCGGCGTACCCGGGCATGGCGCAGGCCCCGGAGCGGCTCGATGACACCTCGATGCGCGCCCTCTACGACGCCTCGCTCATGATGGTGGGCACGAGCGGTGAGCACGAGACGAATGCCTACGTGGGGCGCGCCCGGGTGATGAGGGATCTCCACCAGCGGGTGCGGCAACGTCCGCCCTCGGCGCTGGCCAGCCTCGCGCTCTCCGGCGTCTGGTTCGCGGGGATGCTGGCGCTCCTCATCGGCCTGCTGTTCCTGGGCTGGGCCTCCAGGCAACCCTGAAGCCATCTGCTCCCGCGAGACGGGTAACCGAGGGAAACCCTGGAGGTGCTTCGCCTCGCGTACGCTCATCTCTACACTCCAGGTCGTCGTCGCGGCACCCGCAGGGCCAAAACACCGCCGTCCCCCCCGGAGCGAGCATGACCAAGAACACCGTGATGGGCCTTCTGTCGCTGCTGTCTCTCACTGGAGTGGGCTTCGCCCAGACCGCCCAGGCGGCCCCCGCCTGTGAGACGTATTGCAAGCGCGGCGTCTGCGGCAGCTGCGACGACTACGGCTACATCACCACCTGTTACGTCTACAACGGCTGCGGCGGGAAGTACCCCATCCCGTACCGTGCCCAGCCCGTGAGCGCATTCTTCGCCCAGGCGAAGACCGGGTGCGACTCGGCCCCGGCTCCGCTCGCGCAGCCCTCCTCCCTGGCGAGCCGCTACCTGAAGGCCTCGCCCGCGCCCTCCTGGCTGTCGACGAAGTAATCCCAGACGCGCGACAGGGACCCCCCATCACGGGAGGGACCCGGGTGGACTAATCTGCGGCGCCATGTCCCTCCCGCGCGCCCTGCTCACCGGACTCCTCCTCGCGGCCCTGTCCCTGTCGGGCTGCGAGCGAGACTCGCGGTCGGATGAGAAGAAGGCTCCGGAGCCCGAGCTTCCCCAGGCGGATCCATCCCTCTTCGCCCGCGCCGGGCTCACCGCTCCCACCACCGTACCGGGCGTGCCGGACCCGGGCACGGTGAACCTCTCGGAGCTGCGAGAGGCCATGGCGGATCCCCAGCCCGTCACCGAGCCCGATCTCTGGAACCTCGTGCGGGAGGCGAACTGGCGCGAGGATGGGCAACCGCCCGGCCAGCGGCGCGTCAAGGCGGAGCGCTCCGATGAGGAGCACTCCACGACGGGCTCGTCCGTGCATCCTCAGCTGAGGCGCAAGGACCTCAGGACCTTTGGCCAGGCGGATGACGAGGACGCGTCCCGGCGTGCCGAGAGGAGCGATCATCCGTCAGTAGAGCTCCTGACCAGGGAGGAACCGGCTCCCCCGCCGCCTCGCCCCGCTCCCGCTCCGGAACCCGCCACGGCCCGCGCCCCGGCGGCCGAGCCCGTGATTCCAGCGGACTACGCCGAGCAGCGCAGCAAGATGGCGCGGTACGAGCGCCCGCGCGTGCTGGAGCAGAAGCGGCGGGAGGTCATCCAGATCATCAAGGGAAGCGGAGCACCCGCGAAGGCCGACGCGAAGCCCACCAAGGACGCGCTGCGCGAACCGGCGAGCGCTCCCGGTGCGGACACCGCCCCCCGGCCGGTGCTGCCCAAGGTGGAATCCGCGCCGCGCATGGCCAAGGTGCTGGTGCGGGACGAGTCGGGCCGCTACCAGCCGCTGAAGGCCCGCGCGGTGCGCGTGGTGACGTACATCCAGGGCGCCCGCGCGCGCACGGTGGTGGACTACCTCTTCGAGAACGACACCCCGCGCACGCTGGAAGGCACCTTCTATTACCCGCTGCCCGGAGGGGCGACGGTGGCGGGACTGGCGCTGTATTCGGGCGCGGTGGCGGTGGACTCGCCGTCGCTCTTCCAGTCCGCGGAGCTGCTGCCACCGCTGGGGGATGGCTCGGGGAAGCCGGAGGAGCTGGTGGCGGCGGCCCCGCCGGGCCCTCCGGGAACGAAGCGCTCGTGGGGCGTGGCGCAGGAGGCCCGCGTCGTCGAGCAGAAGCGTGCCCGCGAGGTCTACGAGGACGTGGTGCGCCAGGGGGTGGACCCGGCGCTGCTGGAGTGGGCGGGAGCCTCGACCTTCAGCGCGCGCGTCTTCCCGCTGCCGCCGAAGTCCCTCAAGCGCGTGGTCGTCGCCTACGAACAGACGCTCCTCTTCGATGGCCAGCACCTGCGTTACACGTGGCCGCTGCCGCCGGGAGCGGGCAAGGCGCTCAAGGTGTCGGCGCGCGTGCACGTGGACCCGAGGCACGCGGGTGAGGTGACGGTGGGCCCGGAAGCGGGCCAGCCGCGCACGCTCGGCGCCTGGCGGGCATGGGACTGGCCGCAACTGAAGGGGGACGGCGCGCTGGAAGTGGCGCTCACCCCGAGGAACGCGGAGGCGGACGTGCTGGTGGGCGGGGACCCGGCGGGACTGCCCGGACACGCCTTCTACACGCGGGTGCGACTGCCGGAGCGGCTCACCGCGGGCAACGAGGGAGCGCCCACGGGGCGCGCGGTGCTGGTGGTGGACACCTCGCTCTCGGTGGAGGAGGGCAATGCGTGGGCCCTCCAGGCGGCGCTGCTGCGCGCGCTGCTGGAGAAGGACGAGAGCCTCGGTGAGTACGCGGTGCTCCTCTTCGACGTACGTCCGCGCTGGCTGCATGGCCCGGGCTTCCGGCGCAACACGCCCGAGGCGCGCCAGGAGACGTTCGCCGAGCTGGAGCGTGTCTACCTCGAGGGGGCCTCCCATGTGGACGGCATGCTGGCCGAGCTGGACCGGGCCAGCCGGGACTGGCTGAAGCCGGCGGCGGGCGGCGGCCGGGTGACGGCCTTCCTGCTCTCGGACGGGAACGTCACCTGGGGGCAGAGCCACGTGGACGCCCTCATCTCGCGCCACTCCGCCACGGAGACGCTGCGCTGGGTGGGCTACCGCTTCGGCGAGGCCGCGGTGAACCAGGAGCTCTTCGACGCGCTGGCCCGGGCGAGCGGTGGCCGGGTGGTGAACGTGCTGTCCGGTGCCGAGGTGGAGGCGGCGGCACGCGCGCACCGGGCGGCCTCGGTGGTGCTGGCCCGGGTGGAGGTGAAGGGCGCGCGGGTGAAGGACGTGGTGGTGGCGGGCCGACCGCACCTCGTCTTCCCCGGGCAGGAGCTCCAGGTGGCCGGGCGGCTGGTGGATGACGGCCCGGCACAGCTCGAGGTGGTGACACAGGCCGCGGGCGAGGAGCGCTCGCTGACGGTGCCGCTGGCACGCGAGCAGGACAGCACCTTCGCCCCACGCGCCTGGGCGGAGCTGTTCGTGTCGCGGCTGGTGGCGCTGGACGACGTGAAGCTGGACCGGATGGTGGTGGCGCTCAGCCAGCACTACCGGCTGACCAACGCGCGGGCCTCGATGCTGGTGCTGGAGTCGGAGGGGGACTACGTGCGCTTCGCGGTGCGCGACGAGCAGATGGACCTCTCCGACCTGGACACGCTGAAGAAGCAGCAGGAGGACCAGCGGCGGGACGAGCTGCTGGGGCTGTCGCTGAAGGGCGTGCCGGAGACGGGCCACGAGGTGCTGCGGGTGCTGAAGGCGAAGCAGGAGGTGTTGGGCTCGAAGCTGAAGGCCCAGGCCCTGCGGGACTCGCCCTACACGGGAGGCGAGGAGCGGCTCCAGGCCGAGCTGGCGTACCGGAAGGCGCGGCGGTCCAACAAGGACGACGTGATGGTGTACGAGGCGGTGGCGCGCAAGCGGGCCTTCGCGGGAGACACGTGGGGCGCGGTGCGGGCCCTCTCGTCACCGGTGGAGCTGCGCCCCAAGGACGCGGAGGCGCTGCGGCTGGTGGGCTACGGGTTGCTGGCGCTCGGCCAGTACCCGGCCGCCGCCGAGCTCTTCGAGCACGTGCGCCTCAACCGTCCCTTCGAGCCGCAGTCCTACCTGGAGGAGGCCCTGGCGCTGGACGCGGCGGGGCGGCCGGCGGAGGCGGCGCGTAACTGGGAGATCGTCCTGGCCGGCAATTGGAAGCGCCATGGCGAGCAGGCGAAGACGGTGGCGGCCTACCACTACGGCCGGATGCTGGCGGCGCTGGCGAAGCACCCCCGGCTGGTGGGCGAGATGAAGGTGCTGGAGTCGCGCCGGAGCGAGCTGGAGGGGCACGCCAGGCAGGGGCCCATCGACTACCAGCTCACCACGCACTGGAACTCGGATGGGACGGACATCGACCTGTGGGTGGTGGAGCCCACGGGAGAGAAGTGCTTCTACAAGAACAAGCGGACGACGCTGGGCGGACAACTCCACTGGGACATCACGGACGGGCTGGGCCCCGAGCTGTACCACGCACGCGAGGCCGTCACGGGCACGTACTTCGTGGTGGTGCACTACTACGGCAACAACTCGCCGAGGTACGCGGTCCCCACTGCCCTGCTGCTGGTGTCGGACCGGGATGCCTTCGCCAAGGACGACGCGTACCAGCGGCGCTTCCAGGTGCGCATCCTCCCCAAGAAGGACGCACGGCTGCTGCTGCGGCGCGAGGTGGTGCTGGCGGAGAGCGTCCCGGTGGCGAGGACGGAGGAGTGAGCGCCTCCTCCGTCCGCGCCCTACCAGGAGAAGAACAGGTGGAACTCCAGCCCTGGCTCCCAGCACGCCTCCAGGAAGACCGTCGTCCGGACGCTGGTGATGTTCTTGACGGTCCCCTTGTAGAGCCCCAGCACCCACGAGGGCCCCAGCAGCTCACGCACGAGGATGAGCCGGCCCTGGTTGGGACCCAGGCTCTCGTACCTGCGCTCTCCATAGGTGCAGATGAACTGGCTCGACTTGATGGAGAAGGCCAGGCGGTCATGCGCGTTGCCGCTGTCGCTCATGCGGTAGGCCTTGATGAGCGGAAGCTGCAGCACCCGCCCCGTCATGCGTTCCCCCATGACTTCCAGCGCCTTCCCGTACGACAGCTCGCCCTGGCTCGCCAGGCGGTCCGCCGCGGCGTCGGCCAGCCGCAGCAGGTCCGCCATGGGATACCGCGCGACCCCCACCCACTCCCAGATGGGCCACACGGCGGCGCGCATCGACTCCGCCTCCTCGCGCCCCAACAGCTCGCTCATCGCCAGGAAGGCGCTCTCGCAGAACATCCCGGCGATCTGATCCTCCGGCTTCGTCCGGAGGAGCCGTTGCCGTAGTGCCTCTTTCGTATCCTCTAGCATCCACTCCCCTCCCCTGCACACCCGGATGCGGCCAGGACCCTTGGGTCAGCGCCCGGGGCTCAGGATGATGCGCAGTTCCTCGAGCATCTCTTGCTCGGATGCCTGCAACTGGCCATCGCACGCGATGAGCGCGCGGGCCGCTTCGAACACCTCGTCCGGGCGGTTGCGCAGCAGCGCCAGGTCCGGAGCCGGGGGCAACGCGTTGCTCTCCAGCGCCTTCCTCAGGGCGGCCACCTCCGACTCCGGCACTCCCCAGCTCCTCGCCGAGCCGAGGAGGAGCCCCACCTCCCGCTCATCGAGCTGACCGTCGCTCCAGGCCAGCTGGAGCATCAGCTTGAGCACCTCGATGTTGAAGTCGTCCTCGGCGGTACGCCTGGCCATGCGGCATCCTCCCAGGGAGGAGCCTCGCCGTTCCCGCAGCGGCCGTCCACAGCGCGTTCGACCGTCTTGCGCCGCACACCCCGTCCCCGGACTCCGCCCACCCGGCGACACCCCGGTGGCGGCCAGGGCCTCGCAATTCCTCCAAACCCCGCAACCCCTCTCACGTGGCGGACGGATTCTCACGTCCCGAGGCAATTGATGCGGCGGGACTGCAGCTCCGCCAGTCCGGCAAAAGCCTGACAAGCCTTCCCACGCACCCTGCAAGTCATTGTTTGCCCGACTCCAGGCGGGAGCCGTTTTCCCTGAGATATACAGGGGTTCCAGGGTCTCGACCGGGAGGAGCGGAGTTTTCCAGCCACGCCGGGCGCACGGCGGACGCTGGGCAAAGAATGGCAGCTCCGCTTGACGAAAAAAGGGCATGGGCGTTCTCATTTTCGTGCAAGGGATTACCCTCTCGTGGAACAAGAAAGACCACGATGAGGCAGCGCCCTCGCCGCTGCGTCCCCCGGAGAAGGAGGAGCCATGAGCAGTACAGACCTCGAGACCCCGACCGGACCGGTGCTGGCCGCCGGGAGCTACTCGGGCTATTCGCTGCATGCCCAGGGTCCCGAGGAGGGCATCAACCTCATCCTGTCCCAGCCCGGCCTCAGTTGCAGCCGGGTGACGCGCCTGAGCCCCACCTCGGTGTGGGCCATCCCCTCGCCGGGTGCCGAGCTCCCCTCCCGCGAGCGGCCCCTCCACCTGCTGTTGGATGGCAACGGCCACACCATCGGCCCGCTGCGGGGTGAGATTCTGTGGAGCGACTCGCGCCGGTATGACGCGCCCCTCGGCATCCAGCTGGTGGGGGTGTCCCTGGAGCAGGGGCAGCAGATCCTCTCCCTGCTGGACACGGAGGCCCGGCGGGGACGCGCCCGGCCCGCGGTCTCGCCGCTGCCCATCGAGGAGGCCCTCGTCCAGCCCGAGCGCATCCGCTCCATCCTCAAGTCCGTGTGCGTGATGAAGCACCAGGGCCTGCTGCGGCAGCTCGGCCGGACCCTGCGCGTCACCCTGGAGTACTTCGACGTCGAGTCCTCCCAGCTCCACTGGCGCCGGGAGGATCCGGAGCTCGACTGGGGCGCGGCCCCCTATGACATCGAGGTGGTGGGCTACAACTCGGCCTACCGCATGCGCGTGCCGGCCATCGACGTGCGCGGGGACCGGATGATCACCCCCATGCCCCGGCGGCTGTGGAAGGTGCGCCACCGCTGGCATCGGCGCGTGGCGGCTCCCGCGGGCCTGCGCGCCCGCTTCCAACACCCGCTGTGGAACCAGCTGGGACCCCGGGAGCGCGAGGTCGTGGATCTCTCCTTCAGCGGCATGGGGCTGCGGGGCGTCCCCGAGGACCTCGTCTTTCCCGGCCTCCTCCTCCAGCCCATCGAAGTCTGGGGCGAGGACGACGAGCCCATCCTCCTGCGCGGGGAGATCCGCCACGTGGCGGACAAGCAGCCGGAGGGACAGCGGATGTACGGCCTCCAGGTGACGCCCTGCTCGCCCATGGACGAGGCGCGCTGGGTGCACCTCGTCTCCCAGGCGCTCTGCCCCTCCACGCGCGGGGGCGCGGAGCTGCTCGAGCCGCTGTGGGAGCTCTTCGTCGACTCGGGCTACTTCAACCTGGCCGGCAAGACGACGGAGCACTTCGAGGAGCTGCGCACCGGCTTCATGCACCTGAGCCATCGCGCCGCGCACCTGCCCCGGCTCTTCTGCCAGACGGTGTGGCCCTCCGAGCGGGGAGTGGAAGCCACGCTGTCCTCCGTGCGCCCCTACCGTCACGGCTGGCTGGTGCACCAGCTGGCCAAGCGCCCCGGGAAGCCCGCCGGGGACGTGCCGCCCGGACAGATCCTGCGCGACATCCACGTGCGCACGCTGGAGCACTCGCAGAGCGACCCCCACTTCCGGTGGCTGATCGCCTACGCCGAGTCCACCGTCCCCCTCATGGAGCGCGTCCACATCGCCTACGCCCGGGCCCAGGCCCCGAGCGGAGATGCCCTGGTGATGCCCGTGCGCCTCATGGACGTGAGCTGCGAGGAGGAGAGCGGACTGCCCGCGGACGGGCTGGACATCGGCCCCGCCCATGCCTCGGAGAAGCTGCTCCTGGCGGAGGAGATCGCCCGCACGCGCCCGGCCTGCTACGTGGACGCGCTGGACTTCTCGCGCGAGCGGATGGACATGCGGGACGCGTCGGAGACGTGGCTCTCGGCCGGGCTGGAGCGCGAGCGCCGCATCCTCGTGGCCCGCCGCGACGGCGTGCCGCTGGCCGCCATCGTCCTGGAGCTGGGCCCTCCCGGGACGAACCTCTTCCGGTTGCTGGACGCCGCGCGCCTGTTCCCGCTCGCGCCCGAGGGCCGGGACGCCTACGTGGCGCTGCTGGACGAGGCCCGCCGCTGGTACGCGCGCCGGGGCCGCTCCTCCTTCGTCTTCCTGCGCGAGGACGAGGACGACAGCTACGCCGCCGCCGCGCGCCTGCATGACGAGCCCGGCACCCGGCCCTGCCTCTGGCTGCTGTCCGCCCGGCTGCTTCCCGAGTTCCTCGAGTACGTGAGCGAGGCGACCGTGGGCCGATTGATGCCCGCGAACCGCAACCCCTGATTGTAGAGCAGTCCGCAGTACCCAAGGAGTAGGCACCATGAGTCTGGTCAAAGAGCTGTACGAGCCCTATGTGTTGCCCGCGCGCGCCCGTATCTCGACGGATCCGGTGATGCGCAGGCTGGTCGACCCCGCCATCGAGCCGCTGGTCCTGGAGCGGTTCTTCATCCAGCTCAACTCCCTGGGCGTGTACATGACCGAGCCCGTGGAGGGGTGGATCCGCCGCGCCGGCCAGCGCTGCATCTCCCAGGGCCAGGACTCCATCGGCAAGTCCCTCGTCGCGCATGCGAAGCACGAGGCCGGCCACCACCAGATGATGATCGACGACGTGCGCCACCTGGTGCGGAGGTGGAACGCGCGGCGCGCGCAGACCCTGCACGTGGAGCGGCTGCTCGCCCAGCACCCCACGGACGCGATGCGCGCCTACCGGCAGCTCCACGAGCAGACCCTCAACGGGGACCTGCCGGCGGGGCAGATCGCCATCGAGTTCGAAATCGAGAACCTGTCCGTGGTGCTGGGGCCGCACCTGCTGTCCAACGTGGCGCGCGTGCTCGGCCGCGAGACGCTGGAGGGGCTCAGCTTCCTCAAGGAGCACGTGAAACTCGACGTCGGCCACACGGCGCTCAACGAGCGGTTGCTGGAGGAACTGCTGCAGCAGATGCCGGAGAACGCCCGGGCGATCGCGGAGCTCGGCGCCGAGGCGCTCGACATCTACCTGCGCTTCATCGGGGACTGCCTGCACTCGGCCGAGACCGCGCTATGGACCCCGACCGAGGTGGTGGCGGTGGCCTAGTGGAGTGTCCGCGAAGTTTTTGGACATAGTCAGGAGAGGCGGCGCTCCACCCACCCGTACATCTTGGAGCGAGTCCACGACCAGGTGAACGGGTGGGCGGTAACCGTTCACCGCATGGGCCTGGTTGAAGAGGAGCCGTGCGAGACGTAACCGGGAAAGTAGTGCTGGACAAGAGGATGTCTGGCGTGGTGTCGACAACCTCAGCTCAACCTCATGGCTCCTGTGTACTCCAGCCATGGACCGTGGGGCATGCGACTGGCGTGCCCAGGAGCTCGATGGCGGAGTTCTCGTACAGGGTCACCATGTCCCGCACGTTGACGTCCAACAGCCCCTCCAGGCTGTACCGCATGCCCGGAAAAAGGCGGGAGCGACGCTCCGCGAGGAAACGCTGGAGGATCTGCGTCACGTCCTGCTTCGGTGGCGGCTTGCCTCCACCCAGCGCGGAGAGGGCGCGGCAGAGGGCTTCGAACTCCTCGCGGATTCGAGCCAGTCCTGCCTTACGCTCGGCCGCCGTGGTGCTGAAGCGCGCCTGGATCTCCACCCTCACCCACTCGCCCTGACGGGCGGGAAACGCGGGAAAGCGCCAGGAGCGCACGAGCATCCGGACACAGGTTCTGTCCAGGTAGAGACCTTCCACGCGCGGTCCTTTTCCGTCGTGCGCGACCTCCCGCACCTTGCCGTCGCGCCCCACCTCGAAGCTCAGCAAGACCCGGTCATCCACATCGGGAGGAGGGTTCCAAGGAGTGTTTTCCCTGGGGTCTTCTTCGGTGAGCAGGCGCATGCAGGAGGCCAGCGCCTGCCGCTGCTGCTCGAAGACGCGCTTGACCGCTTCGGGAGAGAGGCCGGGGGAGGTCTCCACCTGGCTGGCGGGGGAGACCTCGGCCGCGTGAGCGACGGGTAGCAAAAGGCAGAGGGCCAGAGCGGACCACCTTGGGACGATGCGAGGCATGTGAAAGTGCATGCGGTGCGTCCTAGCAGAAACGCACGGAAGCGGCGGAAATCGAACCCGCCGCCTGGCACTCCCAGAGCGGGCCCGACTGAGTTTCGTAGGAGCCTGGCGGTAGCGTGTGCCCTGGCTGGGTATGGCCAGGGAGGGGCAGGTGGGGGAGCGCGGGTGGGAGTACCGGCGGAGACGGCCGGAGGGGACGGTGCTGTACGAGGGCGAGGTCCGCTTCGGTATCGAACCGCTGTCGACCGGCGAATTGATCGGCAACGTCGGCCTGCACCATTTCTTCGAGCAGAACCGCCGCTGCGAGATCGGCTACGCGCTCGCCAGCCGCCACTGGGGTGAAGGTTATGCGACCGAAGCGCTGCGCGCGGCGATCCGCCATGGCTTCGACGCCCTGAACCTGAACCGCATCGAGGCCGACATCGACCCGCGTAACATCGGCTCGGCGCGGGTGCTGGAAAAGGCCGGCCGCATCAGGCTTGCGGCGCCGTCCAGACCAGGTTCCACAGGTGGCCGTCGAGGTCCTCGAAGCCCTGGTCATACATGAAGCCGTGGTCCTCGGGCGGATGCGGAGTACGGCCGCCGGCGGCGACGGCCTTGGCGATCA